>NZ_CP115160.1:2355277-2663333 GCF_027594545.1 Algoriphagus sp. TR-M9
TACATAGATAATGAGCTGGAAACTGCCGATTTGGACTATAACAACCTGTCTGCATTCCTAGGTGGACTATACCATATCACCCCTGATTTGACTTTTAATACAAACATCGGTTCTGCCTGGCGCCCACCCAATGTAAATGAGCTTTTTAGCCAAGGATTGCATCATGGAGCTGCTGCTGTGGAAATAGGAGATGCCAATCTGGAAACCGAAAAATCCCTGAAGTGGATCAATGAACTAGAATTCGACGGAAAAAAATCGCATATAGAGCTGACTGCCTATTTGAACCCGATCAAGGATTACATCTACCTCAATCCAACCGGGGAAACCTATGTAAGTCTTAGGGGTACTTTCAATGTGTACGAATACCTACAGGCCAATGCATTTTTCTACGGTTTTGACTTTGCCGGTAGCTATGAGCTTACCGATAAGCTGAGTGCCTATGCAAAAGGATCCATTATCCGGGCAAGGAACACCGATGCAGACAATTACTTTCCATTTATCCCGTCAGATCGAATGGACTGGGGAGTTGCCTACAGTTTTGCTTCAGCCAGCGACAGCAAAACCAATAAACTAACCCTGAGCAATCAACTGGTGGCAAAGCAAAAACGTGAACCAGACTTTGACCTGGCTCCTGCCCCACCCGCTTATGCATTGTTCAACTTGGGTTACCAAAAACAATTTCAGCTCAAGGAAGCCAAATTGAATGTAGGTGTACAGGTACAAAACCTATTCAACACCTCCTATAAAGAATACATGAACCGATTTCGCTATTTCACGGACGATCTAGGAAGAAATATATTACTTAAACTAAACTATGAATTTTAACCAATTACTTATGAAAACACCACACAAACTCTATCTACTTGCCATCGCCCTTGTTTCATTCACCTTTGCAAGCTGTACCAGCGAAGATCCTGAGCCAGAAAATGACGGAGAAGTAATCACAGACGTTAC
This sequence comes from Algoriphagus sp. TR-M9, assembly GCF_027594545.1. Taxonomy (NCBI): domain Bacteria; kingdom Pseudomonadati; phylum Bacteroidota; class Cytophagia; order Cytophagales; family Cyclobacteriaceae; genus Algoriphagus; species Algoriphagus halophytocola. Next base: position 2,356,232 of record NZ_CP115160.1, read on the forward strand.
GCTGACTTTCCAGGAACTGGACGACTCAAATAACCCGGTAGGCGATGCGATGGAATTTACGGCATCAGACTCGGAGGGAATAGAAATCGGCGGTACTCCGGAAATTGAAACCGTAATGTTAACTGCTGGTAAAACCTACCAAATGTCCGTAGAGGTATTCAATTCCATAGCCGGTGAGGACATCACAGAGGAGATCAGTGAAGAAGCTGACGAGCATCAGTTTTACTTCCTGGGATCTGCTTTTGTAGGAACGCCTGTTCTGACTTACCAATATGATGATGAGGGTGGAATCAACCTTGGCCTGAATGGTATAGTAAGCGTAGTAGCTGACCCTAGCACTAATAATGCAACTATGCAAGTCCTACTTCGCCATGATTTGGACAAAAACTATCCTGGTGCAGACAACCCGAATTTCACGGACTATGCCCAGGCAGGCGGAGAATCTGATTTGGACATTACCTTTCCGGTGATTATCGAGTAAGTACTTATTGCATCCAATTAAAAAGGCAGCTCAAGGGCTGCTTTTTTTAGTTATAAGGCATTTTAACAATATTGAACTAATTAGGTAAACAGAGCGTCATTTGCGTTGGGTCAAAGTCCAGGGATGAAACCGGGTTTGAGCCCACATTCCCGGCGACCAAGATCACCTCATAGTCAGGCCCCTCGCTCGCCAGATGAACCTTCACATGTCCATCAAAGTTCTTCATATGCTCAAAAGTAAAAGAAGTCCCATCCATTAATGAACTCACCTCTGTCATACTACTCAGATTAGCTCCGCTCACAGGATTGAGCATGGCCGCCATGGGTGCCTCTGGATCAGTGTAATCACCATAGTGAAGATGTGCTGGAAATGAAACTCCTGATTCATTGGTCTGGCCTATCAAGTTGATATCAAACTGTAGGCTACCGTCAGTTTTTTCCCGGACAGTAAGTGTCCCTGTATAGTCAAATTCGCTGGCCTGGTGCAGTGTATATTCTAATTTTTGGCCGGTAAAGGGATCTGGTTCCACGCAGGAGATCAGTACGTTGAAACAAAATAGGTAGAATAAGGCTTTTTTCATAAGGCAGGATTTCCAATCTATAACGCAACCTACAGCGGATGCGTTGGAGTGAATTTATAAATATTTGATCAACAAGCTTACTTTTACCTGAATACAAAGGCAACAACTAGGAAGCAGCATCCCTAATTTTCCATCTAGCATAATGAAAGATACGCGTCTGGCAATTGGATTAGATTACTTTGAAAAAAAAGGCTGGACGCTTTTTGATTTTCAGCGCCAAACCTGGAACGATTACCTGGACGGCAAGTCAGGACTGCTAAATGCTCCCACAGGATCAGGGAAGACCTTTGCGCTATGGTTTCCGGTGATTTTGGAATACATCCAAAGAAATCCTGACACCTGGAAAACCCCAAAGAAAAACGGTATTCAAGTGATTTGGGTCACCCCGCTACGAGCTTTGGCTCAGGACATTCAGAAAGCCATGCAAGAGGTGTGCGAGGTGATAGGCCTGCCGTGGCAGGTGGCGGTCAGAAATGGGGATACTGATGCTAAAACCCGTGCTCAACTCAAAAGAAATCCTCCCGAATGCCTGATCACCACACCGGAGACCCTGCACATTTTGATTTCTCAAAAAGAACATCAAAAGCTCTTCAAAAACATCCAAGCCGTAGTGGTGGATGAATGGCATGAATTAGTAGGAAATAAGCGAGGCGTTCAGGTACAGTTAGCCTTGGAATACATGCAGGCCATTTGTCCCGGACAGTTCCGGCGTTGGGCGATATCTGCCACCATCGGAAATTTGGATCTGGCAGCAAGGGTGTTGCTAGGAGAGCAAAACGAGATTCATTTTGTGAAGGCCAAAATCAAGAAGCAGATCATTTTGCATTCTCTGATCCCAGATGAAATAGAGAAATACCCCTGGCATGGTCACCTAGGATTACGCATGTTGGAACAGGTAATCCCCGTCATTGAAGCCGGAAAAACCGTCTTGCTATTCACGAATACCCGTTCGCAAACGGAGCTTTGGTACCAGAAAATACTAGAGGCCCGTCCAGATTGGGCAGGATGGATTGCCATGCACCATGGTTCTTTGGATATGTCTGTGAGAGCATGGGTGGAAAATGCTCTTCATAGTGCACAGTTAAAATTAGTAGTCTGCACTTCCAGCCTGGATCTGGGCGTTGATTTCAGGCCGGTGGACCGGGTGATCCAGGTGGGTAGTCCAAAGGGAGTAGCGCGTTTTATGCAGCGGGCCGGAAGGGCTTCACACCAGCCCGGATTACCCTCTGAAATATTTTTTGTACCTACCAATTCCCTCGAACTGATAGAGGCTGCAGCACTCAGAAACGCCATACAGCATGAAGAAATTGAATCCCAATACCCACCGGTTTTGGCTTTTGATGTGCTGATACAATTTCTGGTAACCCTAGCTGTGGGCGAGGGATTTGATGAAAAATGGGTTTATCAGGTAGTGAAAAAGTGCTGGTCATACCGTTCAATGACTGAAGCACAACTGTCCTGGATCATGGACTTTATTACCAAAGGCGGCAATTCTCTGGGAAGCTATGAGGATTTTTTAAAGGTAGTCCAGACAGAGAGTGGAATTTACAAAGTGACCAATCGCCGCATAGCCATGAAACATAGACTTTCCATGGGAACCATTGTGTCAGAAGCAATGATCAAGGTGAAATTCAAAAACGGAGCCTATCTGGGCACAGTGGAGGAATCCTTTATTTCCAAAATGAAAAATGGGGATCGCTTCTTTTTCACTGGAAGACACCTGGAACTGCTCCAGGTAAAAGGACTGACGGCCTTTGTCAAACTCAGTGAAAAGAAAACCAAAAATGTAGTGAGCTGGATGGGCGCTAGAATGTCTCTTTCCTCCAGACTGGCAGATAAAATCAGAGAGATTTTAGAAAGCTACAACCAAGGCATCTACCTCTCTACCGAAATCCATCAGATCTCCCCTATTTTAGCTTTGCAAAACAAACTATCCATAGTACCCAACCGGGACACATTTCTGATCGAAGCTCATCAAAGCCAGCAAGGGTACCATTTGTTTTTCTATCCCTTTGAAGGAAGAGCCATACATGAACTGATGAGTGCGCTGATAGCCTATAGAATCAGCGTGAGCTATCCGGTAACTTTCAGCATGGCGATGAATGACTATGGATTTGAACTGCTTTGCGATAGCGTTTTAAATATAGAAGAGATCTTGGAAGAGGATGTTTTTAGCCTAAAGAACCTGAGGGAGGATATTTTACGCTGTGTCAATGAGACTGAAATGACTCGGAGAAAATTCCGGGAGATTGCCAGTATTGCGGGATTGGTGTTTCAAGGTTACCCGGGTAAACCCACAAGTTTCAAGCATGTGCAGGCCAATTCAAGCCTGCTTTTTCAAGTGTTCGAGCAATATGACCCCGACAATTTACTGCTGCGTCAAGCGCATGGAGAAGCCATAGATCAGCAAATGGAAGAGGATAAAATGATCCATGCGCTCCAAAAAATAAATTCACAGCAAATCATCGTGAAGCATCCGGTTCAGTTCACGCCTTTTTCCTTTCCCATCATGGTAGACCGACTCAGTCGCACCTCCATCAGTTCGGAGTCCATAGAAGACCGAGTGGCTAAGATCCAAGCACAGTTTACCGTACAGGATTAATTAGCGCGCCAGAAGAAAGGCGTAAACAAAATCAATATGGTAAACAGCTCAAGTCTTCCCAAAAGCATGATAAATGAAAGGAAGATTTTTGCCGCTGGTGAGAAAAACGCAAAATTATCCACCGGGCCGACGCTGCCTATCCCAGGCCCCACATTTGCCAGGCAAGTAGCCACAGCTCCTAGTGAGGTGGGCAAATCGTAGCCCATAATGGAAAGGGTCAAAGCTCCGAAAACGAAAATCAACAGGTAAAGCAAAAGAAAATTCATGATGTGCGTGATGATTCTCCCGGTCACCCTATCCCCATTTATCATTAAAGGAACGATTGCACGTGGATGCACTAAACGCTTGAATTCCAACCATGAATTTTTAATAAAAGTCAGGTGACGAACAAACTTAATTCCTCCTGCTGTAGACCCTGCACAACCTCCCACAAAAAGTAGCATAAAGCAAATGTAAGTCACGCCCTGTCCATATTGTGTGTAATTATCTGTCACATAACCTGTAGTAGTGACCAGAGATACCACTTGAAAAAGGGACTTTCGAAAAGCCAGTTCGGGGTCAGGAACCACAGCCGAAATAGGAAAATAAAGGATGACCGAAAGTGCCAGAAGTGCCAAACCATAAGTTTTGAATTCATCACTTTGCAGCACTCTTTTCACTTTTCCCAATAGGCCAAAGTAAATCACGGTAAAGTTGGTTCCGGCCAGAAACATAAAAACTATAGCCACATATTGAATAAAAGGCGACTCAAAATGAGCCATGCTCGCATTTTTAGTAGAAAAACCACCTGTGGCCAAGGTAGTCAGCGCATGATTGATGGCGTCATAAAAGCTCATACCGCCCACCCAGTACAGCAGCATATTCAAGGTGGTGAGCCCCACGTAGACATACCAGAGACGCTTAGCTGTTTCAGAGATTCTGGGATGTACTTTATCTGAAGTAGGCCCTGGGGATTCTGCCACGAAAAGCTCAATTCCCCCTATGCCTAATAATGGGAAAATAGCCACCGTAAGTACAATAATTCCCAATCCTCCTATCCACTGCGTCATGCTTCGCCAAAACAACAAGCCTTTCGGCATGGCTTCAATGTCCGTCAAAATCGACGCCCCGGTGGTAGTCAGACCAGATAAGGTCTCAAAGAGTGCATCTGAAAACCCGTTGATTTCATGGCTCAAAATGTAGGGAAGCATCCCAAAACCAGCCATAAAAACCCAACTCAAAGCTACTATCAAATAACCCTCACGCTTACGGATATTCTGATCTTGCTTGGAAAAGGAAAAAAACAGCACCATTCCAAGTATCATGGTGATGACAGCCGCACTCAAAATCGGCCATGGATCTTCTTCAAAATAAAGTGAAAAACCAACCCCTGGAAGCATCAGCAGTGCAATCAACACTAAGAGTGCCCCCATGATTTTCCCAATTTCTTTGAAATGAATCATGCTTTAATGAAACAGTTTTTCAAGTGCGGTTTTTGCCTCTGGCAATGCCAATACAATAGCTTTATCATTCAGGTCGAGCTGAAAATCTCCATCCGGGATGAATACTTCTTCCCCTCTAATCACCCCCGCGACTATCGCAGAATCCGGGAAATGAAGTCCTCTTAATGGATTTTTGACCAGCCTGTTATTTTTACAAACAGAATATTGAATAAACTCCGCATCTACTCCGTAAATCCCAGAAACAGCCTCCACGGTCCCCTTTTTCAGGAACCTGGAAATTTCATTTGCCGCCACCAGTTTCTTATTGATCAGTGAATCTACTCCTATACTGTGCGAAATGTGAATGTATTCCCGGGTATCCACATGCGCAATAGTTTTGTACACGCCATGATTTTTTGCGGTCAAACTCGCGATAATATTGGTCTCGGATGAATCTGTAAGTGCCAAAAAAGCGTCCATCTGCTCCAGCCCCTCCTCGATCAGTAAATCTACATTCTTGTAATCTCCATTGATCACCAGTGAATCCTTTAGATTCTCGGCTAGCCATTTGCATCGCTCCTTATCCTTATTGATCAAAGTAACTCTGAAGTGGTCCTCCAGACGCAAGGCAGTAGTCAATGCCATATCATCACCCCCTATGATCATGACATTTTTAATCGTCACTTTCTCCTGCCCCAAAACTTCCAGTATACTCTGCGTATTCTTTTTATTGGAAATGAAGAATACGTGATCATTATTCCGGATAATGGTGCTTCCTCTTGGAATAATGGTCTTTTGATCCCTCAAAATCGCAATGATGCGAATGTCTTCAAAAATCGGATTGGTCTTGGTATCCATGATCCGCTGATTTACCAGCGGATTACTTTGGTCCAGGGTCACCCCTACAATGTTCAGTTTACCTCCTTCGAAATCAAAAACCTCTGTAAAACTGGAGTTTTCTATCATATTAAAAATATGCTTGCTACAAAGCATGGTGGGAGATATTAAGTTATCTATTCCCATGTTTTGAAAATAAGCCACATTTTCAGCCTCTAAGTAAGAGTGATTTCTCACCCTGGCCATTACCCGTTTGGCTCCAAGCTGCTTGGCCAGTACCGCAGTGACTATATTGGTCTTCTCAGAAGTAGTCACTGCCAAAACCATACTCGCCCGGTTGACATTGGCTCGCTTAAGAATTTCGAAAGAGGTGGCATCACCCTGTACGGTCAATACATCGAGTTTGGACGCAACATAATCCAGAACTTCCCTGTCCGTATCGATCAGCGTGATGTCTTTGTTATCGTAGCTCAATTGCTCGGCTAGGTGATATCCCATATCTCCGGCGCCGGCAATTACAATGTTCATCCCCATAGAGGTAATTCAGGTGATTTTAGAATTGACAAAATTAATACCTTTCTCAATGGTAATCAGAGAATAAGGAATTTCTTTTCTGCCTGACCGCTCAAAGTAACAAAGCTAAGGGCTAAAAATTCAATTATTAAGAGATTAATTCGGGCTCAACCCTACATAAATCACTCCTCCAAAAGCTTACTACTTTCTGCTTCCGGTAGCTCGTGAACATCTTTTAGCTTTCGCTGAATCACTCTGGTACGAGTACCCACCAGTTTATCCAGTTCAGAATTTGCCTCTGTGAGCTTCTTCTGCGTCTTTTCTATCAGGTCTCCAAACTTCCCAAATTCGGTCTTGATCGCCCCTAAAATTTGCCATACTTCTGAACTCCTTTTTTGGATGGCCAGCGTACGGAATCCCATCTGTAAACTATTCAGAATAGCCGAAAGTGTGGTCGGGCCGGTGACCATCACCTTAAAATCCTGCTGGATCTGCTGCGAAAGGCCTGGCTCCCGCAAAATCTCCGCATATAGACTTTCCACCGGAAGAAAAAGAATAGCAAAATCAGTGGTATGCGGAGGGTGAATGTATTTATTCTGAATATCTGCAGCAGCTTTTTTCACTGCTTTGAAAAGCGCTGTACGATAGAGCTCTATTTCCGGTTTGGAGGCATTATCATAGGCCTCCACTAACCTCAAATACGATTCCTGAGGAAATTTAGAATCTATAGGCAAAAGCACTGGCTCACTTTGTCCCGGCATTTTCACTGCAAACTCCACCCGTTCCCGGCCTCCTTTCCCCACATCAGCATTCAGGATATATTGGTCCGGTGCGAGCATATTCTCCAAAATCGCCTGCAATTGATATTCACCTAGTACTCCCCGGCTTTTCACATTGGTCAGTACCCGCTTGAGATCCCCTACCCCATTGGCCAGGTTCTTCATCTCCCCAAGCCCCTTTTGAACAGCCTGGAGCTGATTACTTACCATTTCAAAAGATTGCCCAAGTCGGGTTTCCAAAGTCTTCTGAAGCTTCTCATCTACGGTCTCCCTGATTCTCTCCAATCGGAGCTCTGTAGTCTTCATCAGATCCTCCTGCCTGCGATTGAGGTCTTCAAACTTCTCTTTTTGCAGGGCATTAAACTCTTTTACATTATCCCGAAAAAGCTCTCCAAATGATTTTAATGCTTCATTTTGATCCTTCGAACTAGCCCGTAAACTGTTAAAAACCAATTGAAACTGATGGATCATATTTTCATTGGACTCTTTCCGGCTTTGTGCCAAAGCCCGCTCAAGCTCCCGGCTCAGTTTATCCATTTCTTCCTGCAGCTGAGCCTGATCTTTGCCTTGATTACTTTTGATAAAAAATAAAATCAGCAATACGAGCTGAAGAAAAACTACCAGAAGCAGAATAAATTCAATCGACATAAGAAATCAGTTTTGGAGGCTCAAAGTAGTCTTTTCGTACTTCCACACCCAAAAAATTAAGGTATTCCGCGACAGATTCCGTCGGGATTTCTTCCATGGGTAAATGCCCCGCATTCTTCAAAATCTTCAATTTCGAACCGGGAATCAGCTTTTCCAGTAGATAGGCCCGGGAGACGGGAATCCAGGTATCCTCCTCACCCCAAAGTATCAGCGTAGGCATATCCAGCCTGCCAAAGTCAATTTTTGCGTCAGCCGGAGTAGCCAATCGCTCTAGAGTTGCCTGCCTATTACCAGCCCGAAGCATCAGCTCATAGTAGCGATCTACCTGCTCTTTGGTTAGTTTGTCAGGTTCAGCATATACCTCTTTCATATTCATGGAAAAAAGGAATTTCGGAGTACATTTTAATAGAATCTGGGTAAAAAAGGGGTTATCTGCCATTCTATTCATCCAGCGTTTCTTGGGCGAACTACTTCCTTTGGGCAGTGCGGAAGCCTCCAGTGGTGTACCTGCCGCATCGATTAGATTCAGGCTCAATACCTGATCAGGTCTATTGGAAGCAATCTGAAGTGCCACTGCTCCCCCCATGGAATTACCCGCCAAGTGAAACTTATCCAGATTCAGCTTTTCTGCCAACCGGGTCACCAAAATCGCATAATCCCTCACACTGTATCTCTTTTCCAGATCCGGGCCGGTAAGTCCATGCCCAGGAAAGTCAAGCGATACCGTCAAAAAAAATGGACTCAGCTCATTTTGCCAGTCATTCCAAGTATGCAGGGAGGAGAAACTACCGTGCAAAAGGATAATAGGTTCTCCCCTTCCTTTGATTCTCACATGTACATTGATTCCATCTACCTCCACAAAATGTGACTCCGGGGTGCTATATTTCTGCTCTATAGCTTCATAAGGAATGTTATTTTTATAAACTAAAAGCAAAAAGAATAGACAAGCCAAACTTATTACTCCCAAAACTTTCAACAATCGTTTGATCCAATTCATAAATTCGGCTTTTTTGAAAATGTGTTTTATGCTGCCAAAAGGCAAAAAGTACAAAATTTCTGCTCTTTTCTCTAGTCCATCCCCAATAGATACAGCTTGCCCTTGCCCTCTCCATTCAAAAATATAGGACCAGGTCCCCTGATCGCCGCAGCATTTATAGGACCAGGCACGGTCACCGTTTGCACCTTGGCTGGTGTAAATTTCGGCTATGCTCTACTATGGGCACTAGTACTATCTATTGGAGCTACGGTGATCCTTCAGGAAATCACCGGGAGAATAGGCCTGGTCACTGGACAGGACCTCAGCCAGCTGATCAGAGAGCAAGATGGAAATCCCGTTTTCAGATACGTGGCTATGAGCTTGGTGTTGCTTGCTATTGGTTTGGGAAATGCAGCTTATGAATCCGGAAATATCTCCGGTACCAATCTAGGATTACAGGTGTTTTGGGAAGCTCCTATCTTCCAGACGGGCAGTTTAGAGTTTCACTTGGGCAATCTAATTTTGGGTTTCCTGGCTTTTGGTATGCTCTGGCTGGGAAGCTATCAAAAACTTGAACGGGTATTGGTTGCCTTAGTAATTTTCATGTCCCTGGCATTTGTGCTTACTGCTTTTCTGACTCAGCCAGATTGGAATAGTTTATTGGGAGGGTTGATTCCTTCCCCTGACTCGGGACAATTTACCACCATAGTCGCATTAATAGGAACCACGGTGGTTCCCTATAATTTATTCCTGTATGCTAGCCTGGCCAAAAACAAATGGTCCGGCCCCAAAGACATCCCTTGGATGAGAAGGGACATTGCAATATCCATTATGCTTGGCGGGCTAGTGTCCATGGCTATTTTGAGTGTTGGGGCCAGTAGTGAAAGTGACTCCATTAGCAATGCACTGGACGTATCCAGAGGCCTGGAATCTGTTTTTGGCAGCTTCGCCAAATACATGATGGGATTTGGGCTTCTCGCTGCGGGTCTGACTTCAAGTATTACAGCTCCCCTTGCTGCAGGATTAGTGATCTGCGGCATTTTGGGCAAATCTCAGGACATCAGATCCAAAGCGATGCGACTGGCAATGGGCAGCATAGTGGGGCTGGGCATTATTTTTTCCTCTCTAGGATTAAAACCTGTGCAATTGATCACTTTAGCGCAGTTAGCCAATGGTGTACTACTTCCGCTGATCAGTGGATGGATTATATGGATTGCCGCGAAGCCTAGTGTTTTGGGAAGGTATAGAAACAGGCTATGGCAAAGCTTGCTAGCGGCGCTGATTTGGCTGATCACATTGGCACTAGGGCTAAAAAGCATCCTGACTGTACTCGGCAATTTCTAGAAGGAATGTTTTTAAAGATTATGGTGTAAAACCACAACTTTACCTCCTGAGATTTACGTTTACAGCCTAAAAAATAATCATGAGGAAAATAATTTTAGTACTATTTATTGGGCTATTTCTTGTATCCTGCTCCCCTATGGTACTGTCCCGGCTCAATTCAAAAACCATGGGCCAACTTGAGTTAGGCATGTCAAAAGAGGAGATGACCGAAATCCTTGGAAACAATTATACCATTCCTGAAAGACGAAGGGAAGGCCAGGATGATATTGAGGTTTTGTCCTATAGGAACTACCCCTATACGGATGAATTCTATCAATTTGTTTTTGTAAATGGAACTCTCCATGAATGGTATAGGGAATTACTTCCATCCTATGAATTGAATGAAGACTAAGTCCTGTCTTAGCTAGGAAAACTTAATTTTCACTCGTTTAAATAGCCCAAAGCTATCAAGGAAGGGGCTTTATTTTTTAAGAATTAGCATCTTTTATCCGCTTCCACTCCCTGTCCAGCACGCTGTAGTATATGGTATCCCTGCGCCGATTATTGGTCAGCAGGGTGTGACTACGCAGAATCCCTTCTTCTACGGCCCCCAATTTAAGTAGGGCTTTCCGTGCAGGTAGATTGAGTACATCGGTTTTCATTTCCACCCTTTTCACTAATAATGTCTCGAAGCAAAAATCCAGCATCAGCAATTTCATAGCTTGATTCACGCCTGTACCCTGAAATTCCTTGCCTAACCAAGTCCATCCAATTTCTATCCTCAAATCTCTGGAAGAATAATTTCCAAACCCTGTACTGCCCACCACTTGCTGTGCCTTTTTGTCAACTACTACAAACTGTAACCTTTCCCCATCCAGGGCAGGTTTGGCCCAGGCTTCAAATTCACTTTCCACACTCAGATCATAGGTGAAATAATACCAAAGACCAGCATCTTTGGCTAGCATTTTCAAGCTGGGAAAGTCAGACTTGGAGAGTGGACGCATCTGCAAGCGGTCATTTTCAAGAATTAGATTTTGGGTGTACATATCATAGAATGCTTTATTTCTAGTCTAAAATTATAGAGTAATCCCCGGAATGCCAGTATCTAATTTTCCAAAAGCAGAGGTTGAAATCACCGAAAATTGCCTGAGGTCTGAGCGATAAAAATGAGAAGAAGGGTATGCAATGGATAATTTTCTAAGAATTGAGATTTTTCATTCTTACAGAAAGTATTAAGATTTGGAGCTTTAGTTATAAAAACGATAAGCAATCCGAGTCGCTTTTATCATTTTTTCATATTCTACCACACTTTATTAAAAATAAGTTTTTAACTAATATTCACATCAAAAGAAAATATTCTGTTTCCAATATACGATTACACAGAATTTATTTTTAAATTAATCAAAAGCGCAATAAACCCTAAACCCAAATACACATGAAAAAGCTACTATTTTTCCTGATTTGTGGGATGCTTTGGGTAAGTAGTCTCAAGGCTCAACAAACGCAGTACATGGTATTCGAATTTATCAAAGTTGAAAATGATCAGCTCTTTGATTACATCGAATTTAAAGATCTAATGGAAAAAGTGTACAGGCAGGCTTTGAACGATAAGCAAATCACTGGTTGGGACTTTTGGTCCCTACAGTCTGGCGCAGACCATTCAGATTTTCAATACATTATGGTGACTCACTACAATGATCCAGTCAAAATGATGAACGGTCTGGATGAACCCACTATGATGGAATATACCAAAATCGCCTACCCACACCTAAACAGCGCCCAAGTGAGTAAGATATTCCAAGAATCCCTTTCGATCAGAGATACCAGGATGCGGCTGTACATGCGGGAGGTAGCTGAAACTAAAGACAACTTCCAAATGAAACCCGGAGTTCTGGCATCCTTTGACCTGATGAAAGCCAATGAGGGCCAGTTTGAAAAGTATGAAACAGCTGAATCTGAAGTATTCAAGCCTATCCACCAAAAGTACATTGACCAAGGGTTAATGGGACATTGGAGCTTCCTGAGAACAGCTTTGCCGCTAGGCTCAGAGGCCAATTCCACCCATTTGACCATGAATATGTATAAGGATTACATGCAGTTCTTCAATGCCCAGGCATACGAAGACATGAATCAGACCGCCTCTCAACGGGAAGCCGTAAATGAAGGGCTCAATTCAAGAGATCAAAAGTGGGTATATCTCGCTACTTTAGAAAATATAGTACGCTAGTCCGGTTGGTTCGTACCTATTTTTTCAGGCCTCTTCGGAGGCCTTTTTTAGTGCCCCGGTTTTCGCCAGTTTCCATGAAAACAGAATTCTATCCATTCTACTATTGTCACAAGTAGAATATTGTGTGTAATTTGAAGAAACCTAAACAACTAGCAATTCAATCAAAGAAAAGGTGAGCATATTCTCTTATCATTTAATCGAACTTCCATTTTTTGAAGCAGTAAGGAGAATATTCTCAAGTCCAATTTCCAAAGACACTAAAGGACTTGTTCATTCGGAATTTATGACTGCAATGACTTTGGGGTCTCCCATCTTTTCGACTTCTAGGGTTTTAATTGGTCAAGTAGCTGTTTTTATGCAATGGGAAAATGAATCTGCACTTGAAAACTACTTGGAAGAAGACCATTTTGGTAAAGTTCTTTCAAAAGGTTGGTATGTGCGTTTGTCTTTTATCAGAGAATGGGGAAAGTTTAGCGGGTTTAAAATACCAAATGATAAAGCCCAATTAGAAAGCTCAAATTCTCCTGTTGTTGCTGTTACCATAGCAAGAATGAAACCTTTGGCAGTTCCTAGGTTTATACATTGGGGCAGACCAGTTGAAAAACTTGTTAGAGACCACCCAGGAACAATTCTCTCGTTAGCCTCAGTAAAATTCCCAAACACAGTTTCAACCTTTTCAATTTGGAAATCTGAAAAAGAAATGACCGATATGGTGCATGGTCATAGTAAAGTGGAAAAACCGAAAAGGCATTCAAACGCAATGAAAGAGAGGGAAAGAAAAGACTTTCATTTTGAGTTTACCACACTTCGATTTAAGCCTTTAGAGGAGTTCGGAAAATGGAAAGGTCAATCGAATTTTATTCCCATTAATTAAACCTTGTTTGTGGAGATGGGAATAGCTAGAAAAAATCAAAGCATTCAGGATTGGATTACTCAACAATGGGTCATACTGTTTGGACAGCGAATTGACAATAAAAATTATCAATGGCTTTTAGGACCATTTGGCGGAACAAAAGGAATCGGGATAAAATTCGTTGAGCAGTTAGCTAAAGATGAGAGATTAGTAATTGATAGGCAAAGAAAAAACAAAGGACTACTTGATTCAATTCTGAATCTAGGACTGCCAGAAACTGAACTAAAAAGGCTATCTCCAAACGTAATTGACTTCTATGAAAACACATCAAATTATGACCTGCTTCTAAAGGCAAAATGGAACCCATTTTTCAAAATTTTCGGAACTTTAATAAAAAGTGTCTTCAGTAGGAGAATTGAACAACTGAATGTTCCTATTGAAAACTTAGAAGATGCATCAGGACTAACGAATGAAATAATTAAACTAGTCGATCTAAAGTCAAATGAAGTTAAAAGGACAATTTGGCTAAGGTCTTTCAAATCAACAGGTCAAGTTGTATACTCAGGAGTTTATGAGACCTGCTCTCTACCAAACAAACAGATTTGTATAAAGGCTATTTTTCCTTTACCAAATGGAAACGCAACGGTGATATTGACTCCTAATGTTGGCAAAAATGGAGAACTCATTTTAGATTCTTCGGGTCAAAGAATTGGAGATAGTGGGTTTTACTTTTTGCTTAGGGATTCCAAAGGACAATTATGGAGTAATTTTATCAAGTCCTTCAAAGACAAATTGGTCGTAAAAAGCATAAATGATAAAATTACCGCGACACAGACTTTGACTTTGTGGAATTTGAAAGTTCTTGAATTTGAATATGAAATAAAAAAAAACTACACACAATCGAGTAGACGGCCGTGAGCCATAAGCCCACGGTACGCCTCTCACACCACCGTACGTACGGGTCTTCCCGATGCATCGGGAGCGGTTCACTGGATTGTAGGTTGCGTTTTGAGGTAATAGGAAAGCATCGATTCGTAGCCTTTTCTTCTTAAGCGTGGCAGAGTGATTTTTGTAATCAAAATCGGACTCTGGGCTACTGCCCATCCTCCTTTTCTGCCTCCCCTGCATCCCGGCTCCTTCGCTAAAAATATCCAAAGGGATATTTTTTACGCTCGGTCCTTCCATGCGTAAGCATGATCTTGATCTACTCCCAATCTGATTAGGTTTTTACGTTTCCGCTCAGGCTTCTTCTCCCGAAAGCTTTCGGGACCAGATGCAATATCGGAGACGGTTTCTCAACCACTCATCGAGTGATTTCAGTTTGGCTGTGATACTGGCGAGACGATAATTGTTTACCCATCCGCGCCAGACTTCATCCAGCTTTTTCAACCGTTCCTCAAAGCCGTATGGTATTGTTTTCTTGGTGATCTGCTTGAGTTTTCGTTTGAGTGATTCCCAACTTTTCTTTTTCACTACCAATTGGTATTTTCCTTTCACCCCTTTCTGGTATATCGGAACAAATGCATGTCCCAACATTTCGAAGTTAGAGGGTCTGCGGATGCCGCTTTTCTCTTTGTTAATAGCCAGTCTGAGCTTGTCTTTTAGAAAAAGATAAATCTCGTTACCCACCTTTCTGGCTTCCTTCTTTGACTTAGTGTAGATGCTGAAGTCATCAGCATATCGGACATACTTAAGGTTTCTCCTTTCAAGCTCCTTATCCAATAAATCCAGAAGGATGTTGGATAGAAGCGGACTGATAGGAGATCCCTGTGGAACGCCTTTCCTACGCCTGTGCAGTTTTCCGTTGATCTGGATGGGTGCACGCAGCCACTTTCGCAGGAGGCGGAGAGTTGTCGGACATTTTACCCGTTGGTAGATCAGTTGGAGTAGCGTCGAATGGTCAACCTCATCAAAGAACCCCTTCAGATCAATATCCACGATGTCCTGATAGCCATCATTGATGTGTTTCAGGGCTTGTGTTACCGCCTTATGGATGTTCTTTTCAGGGCGGAATCCATAACTGTGTTCCTCGAACGTGAGTTCGTATTTGGTCATCAGCACTTGGCTTACTGCTTGTTGAAGCCACCTGTCTACTACTGTGGGAACACCTAATAATCTGGTCTTTCCGTTACTCTTGGGGATTTCCACCCCTTTGATAGGTTTCGGTACATACGCATGGTTCAGAATGGATGTGGCAATCCCGCCCCTGTTGCCTTCCAAGTAGGAAAGTAGTTCAGTCACATTCATGCCGTCCACACCTGCCGAACCCTTGTTCTGCACCACCTGTCGGTAGGCTTTATAAAGGTTCTTACGGTTGAGTACTTTTTCTATCATCATTTACTTGTTAACCCTGTCCGCTTAAGATAAGGCTATACCAAAACAGTACTCCCTATCGAATTTGGACGTAATCCAATGTTCAGTCCTTCACTACTTTTGTGAGACCTTCCCGATGCATCGGGACTCGTTCCTCATAGCTACTATGACTTCTGCTGACTTCTCTTAGATGTTCACGACAGCCAGAGATCTCCCCAGGTAAGAGCATATTCCTTCCCTCAATATCCACTGGATCTACCATCTAAGCACATGTTGGTTACCCAACCTTTGGACGTCAGTATGATGTGCTACTTCATCCGACTTAAATAGCCTCCGTATCCAGTTCCTCTTCGTTGGAACCAAGGTTTGCAGTCTCGCTTCCTTCAGTGCATGTCTCACGACAAACCACCTTGCGACTTGCTAATGCTTCGGGGCGTTACCCCCGCACATAAGGGACTTTCACCCTCTGGAATAATTTGATATCTTCGATATCAGATGCCCATGCTGGGCACACACATTGGGTATAAAACATAGGGCGGACAGTGTTTTTCGCAAGTTTCGGGTTCTTAACAAACTTTGTCTCGGCGGACAAGTACGCAGCTCCGGAATACCCTACGTTTCATACCCGAGACCGCTAAGCCCAAGGCCTAAAGACAATAAACAAGCACTACTGAAAAGCTCGATAAAACCTCTGGAAAAAGAAAACACCCAATAGGGGACCTATCACCAAGCTCGCTAGCATTTGGTCCACGGGAAACCAATTTAACAGCAACTGCCCTAGCTGAATGCTCACAATAGAAATCGCAAAACCTATGGAGTTCACCAAAGTCAATGCAGTACCCCGGAATTCGGCAGGGACACTTTGGGCTACCAAACTGGAAAACTGTGGAGAGTCTGCAGTAAGCAGCATCCCCCAGATCAACACTAAACTAATCCATGCCCACTCCGGAAACTGTCCAAAAAACACCAACAAAACACAACACAATCCCGAACCCATCAAGGAAACGCTGGCAATAGCCCTACTCCCATATCTACGCGAGAAAATCCCACCTAGCGCACAGGAAATCCCGCCTATGGCGATCACTGCAAAAGCCAATAAACTATCCGAAGCTTCCAAGGAGGTTTTTTCTCTCCAGTAAACTATCAGCACAGGCACAAACGCCCAAACGGTATACAGTTCCCACATATGCCCAAAATATCCTGAAGCAGCACTCTTCAATGCCGGAATTCGGAGCAATTTCGGAATGAGCCGAATATCAAACTTGGAATTTCGCTTTTGAAACGGTCCACTAGGTACATAAAACCCAAGCATCGCTCCTCCCAAAATAGCTAAACCTGAGGTGGTCCATAAAACCAATTTCCAGGAAAAATTCAGGTCCAGGGCTTTGAGCAAATGCGGAAATCCTGTACCCAGTACTAAGGCTCCTACCAAAAAACCTAGAGCTGTCCCAAGCCCCTTTTCGAAATAATCAGCTGCTATTTTCATCCCTACAGGGTAAATTCCCGCCAGAAAGAAGCCCACCATAAACCGACAAACCAAAACAGTACCTAAGCTGAGGGGCAATAAAGGGATGAGCAGATTAAAGCAAGCGGCTAAAATACTGCTAAAGAAAAACACATCGGCAGGTGCAAAGCGGTCAGGGATAGAAAATATGGCAAAAAGCAAGGTACCTACAATAAATCCCAGCTGGACTGCCGAGGTAATGGAGGCTAAAATGTCCGAATTTTGGAGAAGGCTACTGATCTCCGGTGCCACTGCATTCCCTGCAAACCAAAGCGAAGTGCCGAGAAATTGAGCGATGACAATCAAAATCAGGGCACTTCGCGAAGATATTAAAGCTTTCACGCTCCTAGAATGGTTCGAATGACGGCAATTTCATCCTTCGAAAATTCTGAATTCTTAACTGCTTCCACATTATCGTCCAACTGCTCAGGCTTGGAAACTCCCACCAAAACAGAGGTGATCCGCTGATCTTTCAATAACCAGGCAATGGCCATTTGAGCAAGACTCTGCCCCCTACCCTGAGCAATATCATTTAATTTGGAGATCATCTGGATCTTTTCTTCTGAAATTTGTTCGGCCTTCAGGTATCTACCGTCCTTTGCCGCACGGGAATCAGCCGGAATACCCTTTAGATACTTATCAGTCAGTAAGCCCTGCTCCAAAGGTGAAAAAGCAATACTCCCTACTCCTTTCTCTCCAAGCACGTCCAGGAGGCCATTTTCTACCCATCTGTCGATCATAGAATACCTAGGCTGATGAATCAGCAGTGGGGTCCCCATTTCTTTCAAAATCCGGTAAGCTTTGGCGGTGTCTTCAGCGCTATACTGGGAAATCCCCACATAAAGCGCTTTTCCTTGCCTCACCAAAAGGTCTAATGCCGCCATGGTTTCTTCCAGTGGGGTATCCGGATCCGGTCTATGATGGTAGAAAACATCCACATAGTCCAGTCCCATTCTTTTCAGACTTTGATCACAGCTGGCTACCAGATACTTTTTGGAACCATGATTTCCGTAAGGACCAGGCCACATATCCCAGCCAGCTTTGGAAGAAATTATCAATTCATCTCTTAGCGCACCAAAGTCTTTCTTCAAAATTCTGCCAAAGTTTTCCTCAGCAGAGCCATATGGAGGCCCATAATTATTGGCTAAATCGAAGTGACATATCCCGAGATCAAAAGCCCGGCGCAGAATAGATCGACCCAGTGTGAAATCCGCATTATGGCCGAAATTATGCCAAAGCCCCAAACTGATTTCCGGCAATAGCAACCCACTATTTCCACAGCGCCTGTACTTCATCTGATGATATCTATCACCAGCAGGCTGGTAGGGTAATAGTGGAGAATGATCGTTAATGTCCATTTGTTTTAGGTTTGTTGGTTAGATTTAGGTGAACCAAAATAGAGCGATTAATACTGAAATCAAACCTAAGCCCATCAGGATTAACCAACTTTTCCATAAGTAGCTGATCCAATGGTTAAACTTAATACCAGCTGCCGCAATGATCGCCATCATTCCTCCGTTGGTAGGTGAGATCAAGTCCATCATCCCGGCTGCATACTGATAAGTAAGCACTGCGATTTGCCTGGATACGCCCAGCAAGTCCATTAAGGGCACTGCCAAAGGTGTGGTCAATACGGCCTGTCCAGAAGTGCTAGGAACAGGAATATGAATTAAAGCCTGGCTGATATAAAGACCAATAGCGGCAAGCTGCACAGGCAAACTTTCTAGCGGAACAAACATGGCATGAATGAGCGGGTCAATGATAGCGGTATCCTGCAACACCAAATAAACGCTTCGCGCCAAACCCACAATCACTCCGGCATAGATCATTTCACTAAAACCCGCTGAGTATGCCCTAGCGGTACCGTTTAACCCTAGCTTTCCAATCAGCCCGCAGCTCACGCCCACCACAAAAAATAACGCGCTCATTTCATTGTATCCCCAATCTTTATAAACTATCCCCCAGGCCATCGCGCCTATTCCACCAAAGGTAAAAATCAGAATTAAACTATGTCGAACGGAGATTTTCTTGGGAGTTAGCTTTGGAACTTCCGAGGATTCACTTTTCAGTTTACCGTAGCGTATATGGTAAGTGCACCAGAGAAATATAGCTGCAATCAAAAAAATCAGCCTGAATACTAGCCCTTCTTGAAAATCTAGCTCTGCATTGGTTTGTGCCAATAAAGAACCAAAAGGATTGACAGGTGAAAAACTAGCGCCGATTAGGGCGGATCCAAGTGCCAAAGCAATGATGGAGCGGATATCATATCCTATCTTTTTGGCCAAAAGCAAAAACATGGGAGCCATTGCAATCAGCTCCTCCTGCATCGCTATAGTGGCTCCACAAAAAGCAAAAACAAACCCAATGAAATAGAGTAACAAGTACTTCTTTGTCCTAAATCTATAAATCAAGGATTCCACCCCTTCCTGCAAAGCCCCGGTCTTCTCAATGACGTAAAATGCTCCGCCCAACAATAAAATCAGTACGACTATATCCGCACCTAAAATGATCCCCTCCGGGACAGCCAAAGCAATATCATAAAGTGAAGCATTTTGATCTTCAATAGTATGAAAACTGCCCGGAACAATAACTTCTCTGCCGGTTTCCAAATCCAAAACCCGGTCATAAACGCCTGACTGTATGAAATAGCTAGAAGCTCCAGCTAAAAGGATAAAAGTCAAAAGAATGACAATGGGATGCGGAAAGGAAAGCTTCATTCAAAAAATTTCTGAGAAATATAAGATTCAATTTGACCAGCTAGTGCCAAGCGAAAATCTGCCTGATCCCGGGTATTAGCGAATAGGAATATACCCATATTTTTCTGCTTGGAAAAGAACAAAAAACTGGAAAATCCTGCCTGACCACCAAAATGCCCCATCCATAAGCTTCCGTTCAGCTCAAGCTCTTGAAAACCCAGAATAGGCCCAGACTTTGATTCGGTCAGCCATGCCAGCTCCTCTTGAAAAATCCCCATCTCCCCACGTAGCAAATGGATCATGGCCAGGCTCATATCAGCAGTAGTAGTCACCAGGCCTGAAGATGGAGAAGGCAGGGACCCGAACCGCATGCTAGTGGGAAGGCTTCTTTTCCATAGGAAGGTTTTTTCATAGCCTTGGAGGGCATTTTCAGGCATTGGCCATTCCTTGACAAACTCAGAATTAAGCATTCCTGCTGGAGAAAATAGATTCTCATGCATAACCAAATCAAAATCTTCGCCTTTATGCCTTGCCAAAAAGTAGCCTATCAAATCAAAATTGCTATCTGCATAGTGATATCGACTGGAATCTGAATAATAGGTAGCGCTATGAGCCAAAAAGTCCCGTGCCCATTCCTCCAGCCTGATGGTCTTGCCAGACCTGAAAATCATCTCTCTGTAATTTTGATCACGAAGTCCAGATCTGTGACTCAGAAAATGCCTGAAATTATGATTCTGAATAGGTGGCAGAGCACTTAAGCCTGGAGACAGTAAGGTGTTTACTGGGCTGGAGACAGGTATGCTGTCCTCAGCCATCACATGTGCCAAACCCAAAGCAGTAAACAACTTTGACACAGAGGCCACAGGGATTTTGCTGTGAACTTTTAAGGAATCCTTGCTTTCCAGATTCTCATAGCCCAAAGCATTCAAATAGATAACTTTTCCATCTTTGACAATCGCCAGAGAAACCCCGGGAAGCAAAAATTCAGGTATGGATTTGCTCAGGATAGAATCTATTCCTGACTTGAGATCGGCTGACTTTAGTACGGGTTTAGCTCTGACTTTGGGATAACTCTGCCACCATTCCCAAATCAAAAAAGCAGCCAGCCACAATACCAAGCCAAGTGCTATGATTTTAAGTGTTTTTGCCATCAGAATATCCTTTCAATGGATGAAGTTGATTTCCAATGAGTAAGGTATGAATATTCTTTAGCTGCTAAAACTACTGTTCGAACTGCGTGAAGTCACAATCCAGATTTTCTCTATCCCAATCCCCTACTTTGGAAGCAGCAGAATAGGTAGAATCCAAAAATTGCAGTAAGATCTCTTGAGGTTTGCTGGACTTCTGCACTACCTCATAGGGCAGCATGAATTCGCCCATGTCCTGTTGCCAAAAGGCTTTTTCTGGCAGCACCGGCTGCGCTTGAAATTCCGGATGATTCGGGTAGCAATAGGCATAAAACACAGCTTCCGGAGACTGCTCACTGCCTGGCCAAAACCCTACACTGAAAACCTCATGTGAATATGCTTCCTGCATGACTGCCAAGGGAATATTCGGAACCTCCGCCGTAAATACGGGCGCCTTTCGCCCGGAAAACCGGGTATAAGCCAAATCAAATGATCCCCAGAAAAAATGGATTGGGCTGGATTTGCCAGTGAATTTCGCTTCAAAAACCCTAAAAACAGTTTGAATCTGCACCAAGGCTTTCCAGAGACTTTGTGCTGCATTTGCCTGATAAACTAAGCGTTTTTTGTTTTTGGGAAAGGGAATGGGATTTGGAATTTCATTGGGCGTAGTGACAATCTCCACAGCAATGCCCAGAAACTTCAGTTTCTCCATCAACTGCTCATAAAAGCTGGCAACAGTTTGCCCACCCAGTGCAAACCGATCGCGGGTACCATTGCTGGTTTTGATTTTCAGCTCATGATGGATAAAGTCAAATTTGATATCAAAGACCCCATTTTCATAGGGAATCAACCCTGTGGTAAGTCCCTGCGAATCCACATACAGGCTCACGTGCCAAGAATGATTTTGCCAAGGGGACTTTTTCAACCTCACCTTCCCTACTATTTGGGTCCACTGGTGCAGCAGATATATCGTGTCTTTGCTTTCTTCAAAATTTAGTACCGGCCAAGAATTCTTTTTAGTTGCCATAGTTAAAAGTTTACCCTTCAATTTATAGGATTTACTCAGGAGTCAAAAATTAAATCAAAGACTTTAGCATTTTTTCCAAGTCTTTCATCCCCTCTGTGGCAGTTTTTTGAATAAATTCCATCTGGCTGCCAAAATTCATATGGGGTTTAGCTGGATCGACCAAATAAATCTTGGTCCTCTTTGGCACAAAGTCCAAAAGTCCTGCAGCGGGATAGACCTGCAAGGAGGTCCCGATCACCACAAAAAAATCTGCTTTCTGAGTCAATTGCATGGCAATTTCCATCTTGGGCACCTGCTCCCCAAACCAGACTATATGTGGCCTAAGCTGACTTCCCTTAGCGCATTGGTCCCCTTCTTTGATCTCCCAGTGATCCAGTGTATAAACCAAACTTGGGTCTAAAGAACTCTGGGCCTTGTTCAGTTCTCCATGAAGGTGGGTAACCTGACTAGAACCGGCTCGCTCATGCAGGTCGTCCACATTTTGGGTGATGATATTCACCTCAAAATGCTCTTCCAAATCTGCCAGAATACGATGAGCGGCATTGG
This sequence comes from Algoriphagus sp. TR-M9, assembly GCF_027594545.1. Taxonomy (NCBI): domain Bacteria; kingdom Pseudomonadati; phylum Bacteroidota; class Cytophagia; order Cytophagales; family Cyclobacteriaceae; genus Algoriphagus; species Algoriphagus halophytocola. The sequence goes on from NZ_CP115160.1 coordinate 2,378,685, forward strand.
GTAGGCATTCCCTGGCTTGCTTTCTGCGAAGGTTATAAAAATTCTGAACCAGCTGGGGATTTCGCTTCCAGCCTTCAGGAGAAGCTACTTCCATCACATCATGGCCTTCCCACAAACCTCCGGAATCACGGAAAGTTTTGATCCCGCTTTCGGCTGAGATTCCTGCTCCACTCAACACCACCAAATGTTTCTTTCTACGCATGACTATAGTTATTCTAGCAGGACATCTGCAATTACTGACATATTTTCAGGTTATTGCAAATAAAATTCAGACCTTGAAAGTTTAGGCTTTAGCACAATTTGGGATTCTGATCAGTTCAAACCTTGGGCAAAGAACCTTTAAATAAACCTGCACTTCAGGTACTTAATCTTTTCTCCTTTTTCCGAAAACATCTTTTCATACCTAGTCTGTATCCCAAAGTGATCATCCTTCCATTCGCTCTGATAGAAATCATGGGTAAAACCCAGCACTTCTATGTCCGTTCTGCTCTGAAACAACTCCAGTGAGTAATTAAATAAATCTGTATTATCAGTCTTGAAATGCAATATTCCTTCACTTTTCAGGAGGGGCTTGTACATCTCCAAAAAGCGCGGAGAAGTCAACCTGCGCTTTTCATCTCCATCTCTAGGAAAAGGGTCAGGGAATGTAATCCACAACTCTGCTATCTCGTCCTCAGCAAAAAACCTATCCAAGAGCTCAATTTGCGTTCGGAGAAAGGCCACATTATGGATTCCTTCTGCCGTAGCGGTAGAACTTCCCTTCCAGATCCTACTGCCCTTAATATCTACGCCTATGAAATTCTGATCGGAAAATTGACGGGCCAGTCCCACGGTAAACTCTCCTCTACCACAGGCTAACTCAACTACGATAGGATGTTCATTTTGAAACTGCTGTGTATTCCAGTTTCCTTTTATGGTTTCAAATATGGGCTTGCCATCCTGTACCACATTGGGATTCTCTTCATTTTGTTTGAAGCGAACTAATTTCTTTCTACTCATCTATAGCTCTTCGATTTCTGCAACCACAAAAGTACTGCCTCCTACAAAAATCAAGTCATCTTCACTCGCATTTTTTCTTGCAAAGGCTAAAGCCTCATTTACATCTGGTAAAATCTCACCATGCAGGTGTAAATTCATAGCTTTTTCAGCCAACTGATCAGCCGGCAAGGCCCTTGGTAACTTAGCTTCGCAAAAGATGTACCTTGCAGTTTTTGGAAGCATGCTGAGCACTTTTGAAATATCCTTGTCCTGAACCATCCCTATAATAATCCAAAGTTGGGCAAAGGAATAGGTAGCTAATTGATCCAAAATCGCTCGGATACCAGCTTCATTGTGCCCGGTATCACAAATCACCCTGGGCGAATCCGAAAGCGTTTGCCAGCGACCTTTCAAACCCGTCAGTTCAGTCACATTTTGCAAACCTTCCAACACTGCTTTAGTTGGAAGATTCCAGCCTTGTCTTTTCATCTGAGAGACAGACTCAAGTATTCCTGGGAGATTATATTTCTGATAATTTCCATTTAGGCCAAAAATCAATTCAATCGTTTCCTCTCCCTGTGCCCCGGTCTGTGTCTTTCCAGACCGCTCTGACTCTTCTCTAGTAAGGATTTTGTACTTCGCTTTGCCTTCCTCTTCAGAAACTTTTGAAGCAGTCCAGTTTTCATCTGCAAAAGTAATTTGAGCATTCATCGCATGGGCCTTTTCTATGAAAACAGACTTCGTCTCTTCATGCGTTTCGCTGATGACTACAGGTACTTTTCCCTTAATGATTCCAGCTTTTTCACCAGCAATCAAAGGCAAAGTATCCCCTAAAAACTGTACATGGTCAAAGCCAATGTTGGTGATCAAAGAAAGCTCGGGGCTGATCACATTCGTACTGTCGAAATTGCCGCCCATGCCTACTTCTACTATGGCTATATCTACCTTTTGCTGCGCAAAGTACCAAAAGGCCATCCCTACCGTCATTTCAAAAAAACTAGGCTTGAGCTCATCCAAAAAGGCCCTTTGTTCGGCTACAAAATCAACTACTAACTCTTCGCTAATTGGCTGACCATCTATGCGAATACGCTCCGTGAATGACTTTAGGTGGGGAGAAGTGTACAGACCGGTCTTATACCCTGCGCTTTGAAAAATAGCTGCCAAAGCATGCGAGCTGCTACCTTTGCCGTTGGTGCCGGCCACATGAATGGATTTGAATTTTCTTTCTGGATGACCTAGATTTTCACAGAGCGCAAGGGTGCTTTTCAGGTCTTTTCTAAATGCTGCACCCCCCACTCTCTGGAACATGGGAAGGGAATTAAACAAATAATCCAGTGTTTCCTGGTAGTTCATTATTAATCCACCTTAATAATAAAAGTGATTTTACCAGTGGAAAATTCTGCTGCCGCTCCACCTTGTTTTTTGAAAGCAATCTGATTGACTACTTGACGGTAATAGGCCAATACTTCATTGGACACATTATACTCCAACGGTACCGCCTGCACTACTCTTCCTCCATCGTCAATGGTGATTTTAAAAACTATTCGACCATTCCTAGTGGAAACCCGGTCATTGATATTTGGTTTGGCCGCAAAATCCCAGCCTGCTAAATCCAAACTGTATCCAGCACCTGAACTTTCTCCTTTGCCAGAGCCCACCCCCATAATGGCACGTCCATCTACCGTACCCTTAGGATCTCCTTCATCTCCTTTTTCTTTGGAGGATCCTTGTGCGCCTCCCGAAGCTGGAGTTTTCCCTTGACCTGAATTGCCTCCCGCACCAAAGATCGCTCTTTGATCAATTTTAGGCTGCTCAGGAGCTTTTTGTTCGGTTTTTTCGGCTTCTGCCTTTGCCGGTGTGTTAACCGGTTTAGCCGGCTCAGTTTTCACAGGCTCAGGCTTCTTGGCCTGCTCTGTGGCTTTTTCTTCGCCCTTAATAGGCGAAGGCTTGGTAGTCACAGCTTTATTGACAGCGGGCTGGGTTTGAGCTTTTGGCTTTGCTGTCTCTGTCTTGGGGCTTGGGGCTGGCGTAGCGGGTTTGGTGATCTCTGGAGCTATTTCCCCAGGTGCTGCCGCTTCCACTACTGGAGTGGGCGTTTCAGAGGGGGCATTGGGGCTGTTTCTTTCCCCAGAACCTGTTTCTGTAAAGCCCAAGTTTAATTCCAGCCCAAAAGTTGGCAAAGGAGGAACGGGTTGTTTCCAAACCACGATAAAATAGAAAGCAAGTAATAGCAAGAGGTTCAGGACAATGGTTATTATCCAGGACTTCTTTTTGCTATCACGTTCTATTTTATCTGCATTCCAGGTTTGCATGATTAAAATGGTTTTGTCGCGATGGAAACATTTGCTTCCAAACCGGCTGCAATGCCACCTATCTCTACTAGGTATTCAACGGGAACTTCCTTATCAATGTGCAAAACAACCTGACCTTTTTTATCCTTCAGCAGAGAAGTCAATTCTGATTTGATCTGATCCCTAGGTACAATGCGGTCATTCACCGAATACTTGAAATCCTTGGTCACTGTGACAGTCACCTCCTGCATTACAATATCCGAAGTCTCGCTAGACGGCAGGTTAACCGGCAAGCCCGATGGAGTAATGAAAGAGGATGTCAGCATGAAGAATATCAACAACAGAAAGATTATATCTGTCATGGAAGACATGCTAAAAGAAGGATTTACTGTGTTTTTTGCCTGAAGTCCCATGCTTATTTGTCTTGTAGCAAATCAATAAATTCTATGGATGAATACTCCATATTGTGCACCAATTTGGACACCTGAGATACCAGGTAATTGTAACCTAGGTAAGCTACAATACCCACCACCAAGCCTGCAGCTGTGGTAATCATGGCTTCGTAGATTCCTTCAGAAAGTAACTTTGGCGAGACCATACCCTCTTCCTGCGCTATGGCAATGAAAGCTTGAATCATCCCCGCTACTGTTCCCAGGAACCCTATCATAGGAGCTGCACCTGAAACAGTCGCAAGCAAATTCAAGTTCTTTTCCAGTTTGTAAATTTCGATTTTCCCCACATTCTCTATGGAAACCTCTATGTTTTTCAGCGGAGAACCTATACGCTCCACTCCTTTGGCAATCATATTGGCCACCGGAGTATTGGCGCCTGCACATAGGATTTTAGCTTTTTCGGTTTGGCCGCTTTGTACCAAAACCTTCACCTGATCCATTAATGGCGCTGAATTGGTAGATGCTTTTTTCAGGGTGATTAGCCTTTCGAAGAAAATGAAAATAGCCAGAATGAATAAAAGGTATAGCGGAACCATCATGTATCCGCCTTTGATCAGAAGATCCAGCAAACCTATACTTTCCTCTGAGGCACCCATCGCCAGGCTGTCTGCTGCAGATAGTGAATCTGTAGAGAGCGTTTGAAGTAAAATCATATTAGTATTTCAAAATCCATAAATCCTCTGTGTACTGATCTTTGACACGGGCTAGCTCTTCCTTCATGGCTGTAAAACCAATAGAGCCTGCTATTGCCAAACGATAATGCGGTACATCTTCGTATGGCATGATCAAATAAAGGGTCTCTGCTCTATCCATATATTGTGCAGCTTCCTTGATTGCCAGTTCTTCGTTTGGCAGGGAGCCTACTATTATATAGAAATATGGTCTAGAGGCCTTTTCAGTGATCCGAACCAAAGATTCAGACACGTTATGATCAATAGTTGTACCAGTTTGAGGCGTTTCAGCCACTACATTTGGAGAACTTGTAGAATTTGATATAGAATCCTGATTACTAACACCTTGGCTTTCTTCACTTGAAATAGAATTTACCGAAGTGGATTCGTTTTCCGGCTCCACGGCTGGCTCCACGGCTGAAGCAGTTAAGACTTCCGTAGACTCGATGGTTTCGGAGGGCTTATTCATTTGCCAGACTATCACCAAAACAGTTGCTATTGCTACAGCAGCTGCGATCCAAATCCAGGAATTGGAGGATTTTTTTTCTTCTACTTTAAATTCTGGGGACTTCGGTTGTTCTGAGGCAGCAGCTTTCGCAGCCATAGCATCTACAGTGTTTTTCCTGACCTGCTTAACATCTATAGGTACAGAACTGGATGCTTCTTGAGCTTTAGATGCTGCTTTGGTTTTTAAGGGTGCAATTTCTACCACAGGAAGCCCAAAATCCTTTGGATCAGGCCATTGCTTGAGTTCTTTTTCTTTGCCAGTCATGCTATTCACGGGAATCTCACGAAACTAAAGGAATTGAAGCTAAACCCCAACCCAAATTTCAACATCTTAGAATTTAAATGCCGCTCCCCCGATCAATTGAATACCCCGGACAGGATAGTTCAGCCATCTGGCATTGCGTGCATTGAAGATATTATTGCCTTCGGCAAAAACTGAGAACCGGTCTGTAATCCCATAATCAGCCTTAAGCTGCAAATCCGCTAGAGTTTTCATCTTCACCACTTGAAAAGGTCCCGTATCTCCTACAGTATCACTCAAATCATATCCTCTGGCTTTTATCCCTCCCATCAAGTTCAAATTGGCCTGGACCAGCAAGCGTGGAATTGGAGTAAACTGATTGTTCACTCGCACCTCCCAAATGGGTCTATTCCAGGCCTCTGCCTGAGTACTTAAATCATACTGATACAAATCCAGTCTACTAGTCATTGTATATATGTCCGAGAATTGAAAACCCACCTTTGCATTTATATTAAAAACCGTGGACTTTTCATCATAAACCAGACTAAAATGCGCCGAATCACTGGTCAGTGGATTATTGGTATAGTTATTTACAAAGAAATAAAGCTGGTTATACCTACTCACATCCACACCCGCTCTATAGCTTACACTTTCTTGAAACTGACCTTCTATCCCACCCGCGATTTTATAGTTGTTAATAGTGTTCAACAGCTGATCGCTAGGTCCTAAATATGGGTTTTCCTGTACAAAACTATAATAAGTATTGCGCTGCACGTCTCCTGAGAACTCCCCGTAGAAACCAAACTCCTCAGCAAACTGATAAGAAGCCTTCAAATTTGGAAAGATGTGGAAATCGCTTGATTTATCCTGAATTGAATCATTTTCTGAAACTAGATTCAGCCCCGCAGTAAAGTTGAATGCTTCATATTGATAGGAAACAGAAGGGCGAACCGCAAAGTAAGTTCTGTTGAGTGAATAGGTCACATCCTCCGGATCTGTGGTAAAATAAGCAAGCGCTACATTTCCCTTCCAATCTTCCACTGGTCTGAAAGTTCCGCTGGCTTCTACGCCCAGTTGATTTTCCCTAGCCATGTAGCTATCCTTGAAATTCCTAAAGCTCAATTGTCCTTCATAAGAAAAAGGACCTACTTTCTCCAATTCCCGGATACCTGCTTTCGCCTCTATAGTTGTCTGTACATTGGACCCAAAACCCACAAACTGATCATTTTCATCCAAAAGTGAATTGGGATCTTCTCCATAAAACTGGTAACTATCCTGCTTCCAAGCCAAGCCGCCAAATACTTCGAAGAATTCGGCGAAATAACTTAAATCCCCACCAAAATCGGTATGGGATTCCTTAGACTCCTCTCCCAACACAGGCCCTTTACCAAAACTCTGGTGGTTGAACTGCAGTGCATAGTTAAAGTCTGCCACTTCCGTCCCCATATACCGGGCTTCTATCAGCGGAGATTCGAAATTGCCATATCCAGCCCTGACATAGCCCGGATATAGATCTAATCGATCTGGGGTATAAACCTTTTGCGAAGGTTCTGCCTCCAGCTCCATAGGCTTGAGATTTAGCGGATATTGAGATACCAAATACCTAAAATCCTGTAAACCCGTAGGCTGAGGAAGGGTAGGAAGTTTTTGATACAATCTAGGCTGGACGGGTACCGTCAATACCCGGTCTTTACGGATGACAAATTCCTGATCAGTGATTTCCCCTCTTTGCTGGGTTTGTGCAAGTACTGCGCCTGAACTCAAACCAATGATGCCTGTAAAAAGAATAGTTTTCGCTAGCTTTTTCATGGTATTACTTAAGGGTTTGGAGTTTAGATTCAGCCATTTGTTTGATTTCAGCATTGGTAGAATTCTCCACGATGGATTCCAGGGTAGCTTTAGCCTGAAACTCCTCTCCTGCTTTCACATAATTATCTGCGAGCAATAGGAATATTCTCCCATACCAATAGTCATAATTGATAAAGGCTCCGGATTGGTCAAAAATCAATTCATTAGAAGCAGTGACATCTCCTCTTTCTTGGGTGATATCCGCCAAAACATAAAGCCCTTCGGCACCTTGCACAGTTTTATAATCGGCCACCAAAGCAGTCAATGTCAGTTCTGCCTGAGCTACCTGATTCAGTTCTTTTTGGGATTTGGCTTTGATCAAAAGCGCCATTGGAGAGGATTCGGGTATCACCCCATCCAGTCCAGACATGCGTTCCGCATAAGAAATAGCTTGCTGGTAATTCCTGGTTTCGAAATTAGCCAGCATCAGTCCTTTGACAGCTTCTGCTTCTTCGGGTTTACTGCGTGCATTTTCTACCGATGTTTCCAAATAAGGAATCGCCTGTGCATAATTCTCTCTTGCCAGTTCTATAGCACCTATTTTCTGCATGGCCCGAATTCTCTGTGGAGATGCAGGTTCTCTCTCCAGCGCTTTAAATTGAGCCAGCGCCTGTTCTTCATCCCCCAACTGCAAGTAACTATCTCCTAGAAAATACAAGGCATCTGCTCGCTGGGCGGATTGAGGATAACTCTTCAGGTAATTTTCAAAACCACGGGTCGCCTGAGCAAAATTCTTATCAAAATACATCCCTTTGGCAGCCTCAAACTCCAAAGATTGAACACTTCCACTACTCGGATTAGACCCTTTATACCTGGCCAGGTAATCGCTAAACTCAGCTGACCTTCCTTGCAGAGAAAGCGTCTCCTGAAGTCCCTTCAGGGCAGTTTCTGCATTTTGAGCATTGGGATATTGGTCTAGAATGGTTTTATAATCAGAGATGGTCTGCTCGTAATTTTGCAGGGAAAAATTGGCTACAGCCCGGCCTTCCAGAGCGTAAGGGACAAATGGACTGTTGGGCTTGCTATTGATCAGATCTGAATAACTGATGGAAGCAGCCTGATAACTGGTCTCTTCCATATAGATCTGGCCTCTTTGGTAAAGCGCATCTTCTATATAAAGGCTATTCGGATACCTGGATATCAAAGCGTCCAATTGTCCTAAAGCCTCCTGATTTCTAGTTTGGAAATTCTGAACCACCGCCAATCGGTAAAATGCATAATCCACCCCAGCGTTGCCTTCATTAATGGCCCGCTGGAATATGGATGCTGCCTGCGCAAATTGCTTTTGCACGTAATAGCAATCCCCCAATCTTAACAACGCATCGTCATATTGCTGCTTATTGGCTATGATCTGTCTGTTTTCGGTGAAGCGTCTGAACTGCTCTTCGGCATTGGCGTATTGCTGGGTATTAAAGTAGGCATAACCTAATCCATAATAGGTACTGTTCACAGTGCCATTGTTTCCGGATGGTCTTTGCCTCAAAACCGTCTGATAAGCTGCTATAGCCTCAGGAAGCTTATTTGCAGCAGAATTAACCTCGCCTTTATAAAAATGAGCATCCAAAACCAGGTTATTATCTACAGGGAATTTCAATGATTTATCCAAATATGCAATTGCCGGATTCCATTTTTGATCCCGGTAATAAACCATGGCTTGATAAAATGAAACCTTCTGGTATGCTTCCTGAATTCTAGGAGATTTAGTGGTAATTCTGTCCATTTGTTCAATGGCCCTTAGGTAATCACTGGTGTTGACCAGCGCTTCAGAAAGTAAAGACTCCGCGTCTGCTTTATATTTTCCGTTTGGATAGTTTTCTATGTACTCATCCAAAGCCGATATCGCAGACTGGAAACTTCCCTTTTGCAAATTCACTTTAGCATAGTTGAAAATCGCTTCTTCTTTAATTTCCTGATTGAAATCAGATTTGGAGGCCGACTGAAAGCTGGTAGAGGCAAATTGATAATTTTCCAGATTCAGGTATGCATGCCCCAGGTAATAGCTGGAAGCCTGCCCTATCTCGTCAGTGGCGGAGGCAGAAACTTTCAGGTAATCCGTAGCTCTCTGGTAGTTTTTGATTTCAAATTGGGAGATCCCTGCTTTATAAATCTCCTCTCTACCTAGTTCACCTTTTCTGGAGTTGATGAAAGCGTCATAATTTTCAGCAGCTTTCGCAAAGTTCTTTTTGGCATAGTAAGCTTCTGCCAAATACAGATAAATCAGCTCTTTTTTCTCTAGGTTTTGTCCATTGGTAAGTTTGGGCTCCGCATAGCTGATCAGCTGATCGTAACTTCCCTGTCTGTAATATAAGGCAGCCAAAAGGTAAGGGACCTTGTTTGCATAATAAGGCGATTGGGAGGCAGTTTGCAGATCGGCAATGGCTTTGGCCGTGTTGCCGTTTTCCATAGCTATAAACCCGCTGTAGTAATAAGAGTCAAAACTTGCGGGCTGATTCAGTGCTTTGCCCTGATCGAAATAAGGAGCAGCACTGGCGTAATCATTCATCTGAAAATAGGAATACCCCTGCTTAAAGAAAACGTCTGCCCGGCTGGGCTCAGCTAGCTGATCGGTCTTGACCAAAGCGTACGCTTCTATAGCCTCACTGAAGTTTCTTTTATAGAAAAAATGGTCCCCTAGGTAAAGTCCTGCAGTAGTGACTGAAGGGTCGTTTCCATGATCATAAATGTAGCTTTTCATCAGTCCCGGACCATCTGGACTTTCTATTTGCAAAGCAGCCATCGCACGGTTAAGTTCGGCTGATTTACTTTGCGTATTGCTCAGTCTTTGATCCAGCAGTCTGGTATTATCATAGATGCTGGCCGTGAAAAGCTGCTTATCAAAAAGTCCCAGATTGTGATCTAGTGTTTGTTGCGGACTAGTCTGATAGAGGCTGGACTGGGAAAAGGCTTCAAAACTTAGCCCAAGGCTCGCCAGGAGCACCAGGTGATATTTCATAAGTTGGCTTAGGTAATCAGTGCATAATCTTGTAAACAAGCTCGCGGAGGTTTTCTGCTTCGCTTAAACTTCCGGAGTCAACTCCTTTAAAACGAAGATCAGCCTCTTTGATGTATCCAAACACCTCAATTACCTTGCCCAATTTGTAGTTTCTAGATGCCGCCACATATTCTTTTACCACAAAAGGAGGAAGCTTCAGAATACTTGCCAACTGCCCTTCCGAACTATTATTTCGTTGTGCCTGATGGATCAAGGCTATTTTGGTGAAATAATTATACATCAAGGAAAACATGGGAATCACCGGATGGGCTTTGGGATTCTGGATGAAATAATTTATGATTTTATTCGCCTTCATCACGTCTTTGAAACCTATGGCTTTCATGAATTCGAAATTATTGTAATCCTTGTGAATCCCCACATATTTCGAAATATGCACACTGGTGATTTTTGTAGGTTCCTGAAAATTGATCAGCATTTTACCGATCTCATTGGTCAGTACTTCCAGGTTATTTCCTATAGAATCAGCTAGAAGCTGGGCTGACTGCCTATCAATAGTATGCCCGGTATCCTTAATATAGCCTTCTACCCACTCAATCAGTTTAAAATCTTTGACCTTATCAGATCTTACATAGACGGCTTTTTTATCCAGCACCTTTCCCAGAGCCATCCTGCCGTCCAGCTTTTTGTATTTATGCGCAAAAACCAAAATGGTACTAGGCAGTGGATTTTCCAGATAGCTAATCAGAAGCTGCTGAGATTCATCTTTGCTGAGGTCTGCCAGGCTTTGGGCCTCCTTCACGATCACCACCTGCCGCTCCGCCATCATGGGGAATTTGCGGGCATTGTTCAGGATCAGACCCACATTGGCATCTTTTCCATATAGCACCACTTGATTGAATCCCCGCTCATGCTCAGGGATGGCATTCTTCTCTATATAATCCGTAATCTGGTCAATGAAGAAAGGTTCCTCTCCATCTAAGAAGTAAATGGGCGCAAACTTTTTCGCTTTCAGATCCTTAAGTACAGTTTGTGGCGTTTGGGGCATAAATTCGCAGAATTCTCAAGTCTTAAAGATAATAGCACTTTCCTTTTGCCCCCAAAAACCGCCGAAAGATTATTTGTTAAACTATTCAGGCCTTACCTTTGTATTCTTACTAGTCAGGCTAGGAATTCCTCCGGGATTTCAATAAAAATAGGCTTGAGTGTAATTTCAACCTGCCATGCGTTTACCTAAACTAAAATCAACTTAGAAAAACAGCATAGCAAACAATCAAACAAGGATATGAGCTTCGAAAAAGGTATAGACTTATATAAAACAGGTAAATTTCAAGAGGCGTTGGCCATTTTTGATGAGTTGATCAAAAACAACCCAGGTCAGGCTCCTTTGCACCTAAACCGTGGAAGGATACTTTCCCGAATGGGGAAAACAGAAATGGCACTGGCGGAATTTGACCTGATCCTCGCCTTGGAGCCCTATAACACGGATTACATATCTGACAGGGCAGTAGTGCTTCACCTGCTTAAAAGAAATGAAGAGGCGCTGGCAGAACTGGATAGAGCTGCCAACCTTGACCCAAAAAATCCTTACAGATACAGCAGCCGGGCATTTCTGAAGGATAGAATTGGTGACCTGAAAGGGGCTATTGAGGACTACGAAAAAGCCATAGCTCTAGATCCTGAAGATGCGGTCTCACATAACAATAAGGGATTGGTAGAAGAAAAACTCGGATACAAGCAAGCCTCAAAGAAAAGCTTTGAAAAAGCTGATGATCTGGTAGGGTACAAACCCAGCAGCCAGCCCGCTGAATCAGCCGATGGAAAAGCTCCCAAGACTCCTGAGGTAAATGAAAACGCCAACCTGGAAGTTGAGACAGAACAAAAGGAGATGACTTTAAATCACTTTTTTTCCACCTTAAAGTCTGTTTTCACAGACGCCAAGACGCGAAAGGAATTTGCTTTATACCTGAAAAGCTTGGTTGCTGGAAAAAACTCAGGCAAAGCAGGTTAATTAAAAACTTTAGAAAGACTTGATTACCCAAAGTGGCTTATTGATGAAATAAGCCATTTTTTTAGATAAGTTTTTCGAGAAAATCTGATCAAAGAATGATTTTTTCTCGCTGAGTGTCACTAAAATATCTCCCTTTGCCGTCTGCAGGTAATTCTCTAAACCTAACGCTAAGTCGTCCCGAAAAGATTTTAGTACAAAATTCACTTTTTCGTACTTTATAAACGGCTTAATCTCGTCCACCATGGTCATATGCAGGGATTTATCCAGAGCCTTGTGCGTGGAACTGGCATGTATGACGTCAATTTCAGAATCGAAAAAGCGTGCGACTTCCACCACTTTCTGAATGGCCAGTTTATCCTCTTCCATGTAATCTGAAGCATACACCAGCTTTCTGGGCGACTTGAAATAAACTTTTCTGGGCACCACCAGGACATCTTGAGCAGACTTTTCTACGATATTGCTGGCTCTGGACCCTATGATGTTTTCTCTGAAATCATTGACGCCCTCTGTCCCTACTATGATCAAATCTGCACTGATTTCAGCGGCATAATTAAGCGTCTCCTTGACCACATTTCCCTGTTTGATGGATATCAGGCAGCTTTTTAAGCCTTTATCCAGAGCTTCCTTGGAAACTGCTTTTTTCAGATTACTCAGTTTTTCTGTGACAAACTCCAACTGATTTTTACCAGTAGTATCATTAGGGGAAAGTTTTTCATAATCCTCCCGGTTTAGCACATGAAAAAGGATCAACTCAGCATTGTATTTTTCTCCCAATCGAGTCGCAAATTCAATAGCATTCAAAGAGCACTCTGAAAAGTCTGTGGGGCATAATATGGTAAAAGTATCCTGCATGGCATAGCTCAATAACCTCTGGAACGATTAACGACATTCTTCAGCTCTCTGTTGGATTCCAGGCGATTTATATTTTCAATCACCTGAGGTGCTGCTGCCTGAGGATTGGTGACACTGGCTATATGAGGAGTCATAGCAATCTTCCAGTTTTCCCAGAAAGGATGGCGCTCAGGCAGAGGTTCCTCTCGATACACATCCAGAGCGGCACCGGATATTTGGCCGTTTTCTATAGCTTCTAACAGGTCATCATCTACCAGATGCTTTCCTCTGGCCACATTGATAAGGTAAGTATTCGGATTGCACTGGGCAAAAAGATCCTTGTTTAGAATATTCTCCGTTTCTGGAGTGAGCGGGAGCAAACAAACCAATACATTTACTTTCTTCAGAAAGTCTCCAAGTTGGTCTTTGGAATAATAAGGGAAGGGAAAATCTTTTTTCTCAGAAAAACCAAAACCGGCCACTGGAAAACCCATAAAGTCCAATTTCTCCAACACATCTTTTCCTAGCGCCCCCACTCCCATCACACCTATGGTCACATCCAGTTCTGGGGCACTCATATCCCAAACCTTCCTGGTCTGGTTGATCTGATATCTAGGAGTTTGCCTATGGAAGTTCAGAACAGCCATCACCACATAATTAGTCATGGACCAGGTCAGCTTTTCATCTACTATTCTCACAATAGGAATAGACTCGGGGATGGTCTTATCACGCAAAATATGATCTACGCCTGCCCCCATGCTACTGATCATTTTCAGGTTGGGAAAGTCTGAAAGTATTCCTTCCGGGTGCTGCCATAGAAATGCGTACTCCACCTGCTCTGGCTCGGTGATTTCCGGATAAACTTCGATTGATAAATCTGGAGCCAAAGATTTGAATTCTTCAATCCAAACGTCTGGATTTTTACCAGGGGAAATGATAGCTAAACTCATGGTTGTTGGTTAGTTGTAGTTAAAAATTGAATAAAAATCAGAAACCTGTTAATTTCAGTAGAATTAAGCACGCCTGCTATTATTTTTGATTTGAAATGCAGCAAATTGCGACATGGAAATTAAGTAGCGCCCGCGCTGAATCATGTTTTTATTCTTTACCAAATTAGATATTCAAACGCAATGAAACAACTAATAACACTTTGTATGCTTCTTTTGCTCAGCTTTAGTTTCAGTACGGCTCAGCAAATCCAAATGCCACAGGCTTCACCATCGGCTAGAATCACCCAAAAGGTAGGACTGACAGATGTGACCGTGGATTATAGTAGACCTAGCACTAAGGACAGAAAGATTTTTGGAGAGCTGGTTCCTTTTGGAAATATCTGGAGAACCGGAGCCAATGGAGCTACCACGCTGACCTTCACTACAGATGTGAGCATTGACGGCAATACTGTACCGGCAGGTAAGTACGCCCTCTATTCCATACCTGAGAAAACTTCCTGGACCTTGATTTTGACTACAAATACAGAACTCTGGGGGGCAATCGGCTATGATCCCTCAGATGATGTACTGAGATTTACTGCGGAACCGCAAAAACTGAAAAACAATCAGGAAACTTTCGAAATCAGGTTTGAAAACATCAGTGATTCAGGCTCTGATATCTCGCTCGAATGGGAAAAAACCCGGGTAGCCTTCCGTATAGAAACGGAAGTGGATCCCATAGTTATGGCGCAAATACAGGAATATGTGATCGAAAATCCTGATCCAGAAGCAGGACAGCTCTATGCGGCTGCAAACTATTACTACAGCAATGACAAAGACCTAAACAAAGCATACAACTGGATCAGTCAATCCGTAGACGAGGATCCTCAGTACTGGACAGTACACCTCAAAGCGAAAATAGAAGCAGCTTTAGGCATGAAAACAGAAGCTGTAGAGACAGCTGAAGACGGAATGGAACTGGCTGAAGAGGCTGGAAATCCTGACTACGTACGCCTCAATGAGCGACTGATCCAGTCCCTACGCTAATATCAGTTCTTCTCTAAAAAAACGGCCAAGAAAATCGAATAGATCTTGGCCGTTTTTAATTTGTCCTGTGATTCTTCGTTTTTTCACCAGAAATGAGCTTTTAGCAAAATAGGATTTGCTCAACATAAGTTGTCTTCCGTCTCCATCAGTCTTCCGTCTTCCGGCTCCGGCCTTCCTCTGAAACAAAGGAAATTCAGCTACGGGCAAGCCCCCCGCATATTCCTATTACTTTTTACTTGGAATAAACAGCTGCAGTATGGCAGAAAAGAACATCACAGCTATGCAACCAAGAGGATTGTACCATAGGAAACCTATGTTCCATAGATTACCATCCGAAACATTCCCATTATTGAAATGGACAAATAAAATCAAAGCCTGAGAAAGAAGAGCTGCTATAAATACCGCATTTCCCTTTACCCACTTCATAAAAAACGCCACCAAAAAAACGCCCAAAATAGTCCCGTAAAACAAAGAACCTAAGAGATTTACCGCTTGGATCAAATTTTCAAACAAGGAAGCATAAGTCGCAAATAAGATAGCTCCTATCCCCCAAAATGCAGTAAACAACTTAGAAGAATAGAGGTAGTGCCTGTCTTTGGCATTTCTCTTCACGGAGCGCTTGTACAGATCCACTGTAGTTGTGGATCCCAGTGCATTCAACTCAGATGCTGTAGATGACATGGCTGCTGAAAAGATCACCGCGAAAAGCAACCCTATTATACCCTTAGGTAAATTATCCATCACAAATCGCATAAATACATAGTCGGTATCTCTAGTCTCTGCCACGGGGTCGTTTGTGACAATCAATTCCTTCACCTCTTCTCGTATTGCTCCCTGCTCTTTTTTTAGGCTTTTCAAATCCGCCTGAAGTTCCCTTGTCTTGGGTTCATTGTCCGCATTAATCGCATCAAGCATCTCCAGATAGGAAGCTTTACTTTCCTCAAAATTCAGTGCATACTTCTCTTCCAAAACCTCAAACTGCCCAGCATATTCACTAGCTCTCAGCTTATCTGTCTGTACCTTATTGAAAACCACCGGAGGCATAAAAAACTGATAAAAAACAAATACCATCACCCCGATAAACAAGATGATGAACTGCATGGGGATTTTTAAAAACCCGTTCATAATCAACCCCATACGGCTCTGGGATAGAGTCTGACCAGACAGGTATCGCTGAACCTGACTTTGGTCTGTACCAAAGTAGGATAGAAAGAGAAAAACGGCAGCGGTCATTCCAGACCATACGTTGTATCGGTCAGAAATATCAAATTCGAAATTGACCAGATTGAGTTTTTCCATTTTTCCGGCTACATGCATGGCCTCCTGAAAAGAAATCGGAAGCATCTGAATCACAATAATTCCGGCCAAGATCATTCCCCCCATCATCACAGCCATTTGCTGCTTTTGGGTAATTGATACTGCCTCTGTTCCCCCAGAAACGGTATAAAGGATCACAATAGAACCTATCAGTACATTGGTAAAAGTGAGATTCCACCCCAATAGGGTAGATAAGATAATAGCTGGAGCATAAATGGTAATACCTGCTGCCAGGCCTCTTTGGATGATAAATAAGAGAGCCGCTAGAGTACGGGTTTTGAGATCAAACCTGTTTTCCAAAAACTCATAGGCTGTGTAAACCTTCAGCTTATAATAAATAGGGATAAAGGTCACCGAAATGATAATCATCGCTAGTGGAAGCCCCAGGTAAAACTGGAGAAAACGCATCCCGTCTTCATAAGCTTGCCCAGGAGTACTCAGAAAGGTAATTGCTGAAGCTTGAGTAGCCATGATGGACAGGCCAATGGTCCACCAGTTCATGGAGTTTTTTCCTCTCAAATAGGAATCCAGGCTGTTTTTTCCGTAAGTTTTATAAACCCCATAGGACGTAATCAGCCCAAGGGTACCGAATAGTACGACCCAGTCTAATCCACTCATGCGTATGCATCTTTAAGCCAATACATCAATAAGATGACCAGGACGAGTGAGGCCAATAAACCTGCATAAAGGTTTTTCCAACGTATAGGTTTCTCTTCCACAATTATTGCTCGATCAGATTAATGAATAATTTAATAGCTCCAGGGACTCCAGCTGGCAACTCTCTGAAAAAGGAAATGCCCGTATAGGTAAAGGTTCCTTCACCATACTCAGCAAAAATCAGGGAGCCATGTGTAGGATCTTCACCCGGATCCTGAAAGCTCAAAGGGCTGGAGTATTCCGGTGCTTGATTGGTGACAAAATATAAGCCTCGCTCCTGAATCCATCCTTCAAAGTCCTCCTTTTCAATTTGATTTGGCCCAGCCAAAACCGGATGATCAAAATCAGCTGAAAAAGGTGAACCTTCCACAGTCACCCTATCTCTACTGATATCAAAGCGGTACGGCCCCAGTTCATTGCTAAGTAGCGGTCTGCTGACGTTGTACTGTACCACCAGATTACCACCCTGCTTGACGTATTCCATTAGTACTTCGTGGTTGTCTGCCAAGGCTTTATTGGTATTATATGCGCGGATACCTACTACGATAGTAGGGTATTGACGTAGGTTTTCCAGACTAAAATCACTTTCTCCCAATTGTATCACTGGGTAGCCCAAAGACTGCAGCACTGATGGCACATCATCTCCAGCCCCCATGATATAACCGATCTGGTCACCAGAAATCTTCCAGTCTTCCTGGATCAGGTTAATAGAAGCTGGTGAAAAATAGGTCAAATTAGGAATGTGCTGATAAGAGATTCTATGAACGATCTGATCATATTTCTCGCCATCGTCTGTGATGTAATTTGCAGTAATTTCCTTCTTCTGATTTTGTTCTAACTGAAAGGAGACGCTAAAAATCTTCCTTCCGGGAAGCTGCGTTTCGCCCAAAATTTCATATTCGGTTTCCATTAAATTTTCAAAAGTCAATCGCCCTGCTTCTACTTTGTCCCGAAAGTTTACAGAGATAGTCACCAAAGGGCTTTTCCCAGGCAAAATAAAGACGTTCTCATCAGAAACCTCCAGATCTATTTTTGGCACAATGGTAAAAGGCTGCTGCACTTCTCCGTCCACCTGGTCATTGAATTTGTACATCAATGGAATAGCGCGCGTGAAGGATTGCCCTTTCAGGGTAAAGCTCAACTTGCCCCCTACTTTCATCTCCTGAAAGGGTTTACCTATCATTTTCTGATCCCGCACATCGTATATCGCATTCTTCACAGGCTGCTCTAGCCAATAAGGCTGAGATAAGGGAGCATCCTCAGTCAACTGAAAAACTACTGGAATACTAATAGGTTTATTATGTAGGGTTGACTTTATTTCTGCCGCATATTTTGACTTTAGCATATCCAGGGAAATATCCGAAATCAGCACATCGGAAGGATTGTTAAACACCAAATTGGCTTTGACTTCACTACCAGGATATCCCAACTCAGTATTTGTAGTCAATTCCATATCCAATCCCAGCACAGCAAAAATCAAAGCCTCCAAATGCTCCGTTTTTTCCAGCACCCACCTAGGCTTGGAGTCCAGATTTAAAAGCGCTTGCCTGATTTTCAGCAGTTGATCCAAATTTGAAACTGGATTTTGAAAATCAAAGTCTTTGATCGCAAGGTCTAGCAAAGACTTAATGTCCTCACCCCCTGAAATCTGCCCCCATCTATCAGAAATCCCCTCAAAGGCTGACTCCTCAAAAGAATCCCCCTCCAAAAACTCCAAGTGATCTTTAGCCTCACCAATAGAAGCTGTAGCCCCAAATCCCTGGGATTTATGCATAGTCCGGCTATCTGCTGCTATTTGACTGTAAGTTTTACCTAACAAGGGATTAAACTCTCCCACTTCAAAAACCGCATACTTCACCCCTACTTCCGGCTCAAAATCGCCACCGAAATTGTAGGTATTCCAAAAAAGCCGCTTTGGCTGCCAAGGCTCCACATACTGAAGTTGCTCAGGAAATGCCGTCGGGTCTGATGCCAATTCGAATGCTTCTCCAGCAAGTATAGCCGAAGTAGTATGATGCCCATGATTTCCTCCTGGAATAGTATTAAACCGAGTGATCATGATATCCGGTCGAAACTTTCTTACTGTCCAGACCACATCTGCCAATACTTTTTGCTTATCCCAGTTTTGCAGAGTTTCGTCTGGGTTTTTGGAATACCCAAAGTCCATTGCTCTGGTGAAAAACTGTCTTCCTCCATCAGTTTCTCTGGCCTTCAAAAGCTCCTGGGTTCTGATTTGTCCCAGTTCTATTCCAAGTTGTTTTCCCAAAAGATTCTGACCTCCATCCCCTCGGGTAAGACTCAAATAGCCTACTTCTGCATGCTCGCCATTAACTAGCGTAGCTATGAGTCTGGTATTTTCATCATCGGGATGAGCCGCCACGTAAAGCACCCTTTTGGTTTCTTTAAGCCTTAACAGCTGGTGATAGATTTGAGATGAAGTTAGGTTTTGGGCAAAACTTGAAAAGCCAAGATTCAAGAAAACAAGAGCTATCAGATAGCCCAGTACTTTTGGTTGGGTCATAAATGGGCAAAATTTTCCTCTACAAGCTAAATTAAGCGTATTGGAAAAAAAAATGTTTTGTGATTAATGGAATAAATAAGCTGGACGGCCCTATTCTTATCGCTTTCCTCCCGGGATGGTATACCCAAAGGTAAATTCAAAAAAGTCCGCTTTTGCTTTATGGGCTTTGATTTGCAAACCGGCAAAGAGGTTATTTTTTGCCCTATACCTGACTCCTATCCGCTCATAATACTGGGCCGCCTCTTGATTATAATGAGCCTTGCTCAGATACACTCCAAAAGCTATAGGCATATAAAATCGCTCCGTTAACTGCCATTCCCAGGAACCCACTACTGCAAAAGAATTGATATCCGTAAACTTCACATCCTCAGTAGGATACCGCTCGGATGCACCTGCACCATAAAACCAGTCGATCCCGATTCCCGCCTTGTATTTATAAGAAAAATCCCAAAGGTAATTGACCCCCAAACCTCCGCGGAAGTAGGCCTTTTCTCCTATTTCATAACTTTTGGCACCAGCATAAGCAGCTATATTCCAATACCCCTTATAATCTTTCTGTGGAAACTCCGGCTTAGCCACGGGGCTAAACGGTTCCTGGCCCATTTTCAATCGAACTCCAAGCGCTATGGGGACAAAGTTTATCCCTGAGTTCGGTTTTTTTATAGAACCGTTTGAATAGTGCTTAAGTCCGGCAGATGCGAAGATCCCTACCGTTTCAGCTAGCTGATAAAAACCTTTGAACCCCACACCCACATGAATATTCATACCCGTACCTACAAACCCATTCAGTGCATTTGATTCTGCATCATAAGGGTTCATGCCAAAACCCAATCCCACTTGAGCATAATAACTGAAATTTAGTTTCTTCAGATAACTCTCCTTTCCAAACGGAAACTCTCCAAAGCCGTAAATCGCCATAGGCCGACCAATTTCAGAATAGTATTTTAAATTTGAAGTGAACCCAATGCCATAGCTAGGATAGCGGTTGACGTAATTGTAAACAGTACTCTTGGGGCTTCTCCAGCCCATGCGCAAATCTACGGCAGCATAACTGATCCGATCGATCAATTCATCCGCCCAGTCTTTGTTATTGCCGATTATAGGCCCCTGATCATATGAAATCTCAAAGAATTTTTGAGCTTTATCCTGTGCTTCGGACTGTTGTACCAAAAATCCAAAAAATAAAATCAGAATTGGTAATAAACTTCTAAAGTGCATTTGCTCCGTGACATTCGACTGTGGGCAAAGATAAAAAGAATGGTAAAAAAAAAGCCGACTTTGAAACAAAGCCGGCTGTTAGATTTAGAAAATAAATTTGGTGCTTAGGAAGTTCGACTCCTCGTCGCTGATGATATCATTCAGCAAAGCCTTATTTTGATCTGTAAGCTTTGCTGCTACTAAGGAGCGGATACTGAATGAACGAAGCGCATCGGATACAGACAATGTCCCCTCTGCACTGTCTTTCCTTCCGGTAAAAGGGAAAACATCTGGTCCTCTTTGGCACTGCGAATTGATATTCACACGGCTTACCTGATTGACCAGGGGATCAATCAAATCAGCCAGTTCCTCAGAGTCACTGCTGAACAGACTGACCTGCTGCCCGTGCGGGGATTCGATCAGATATTCTATAGGTTCTTCTATACTCTCAAAGGGCAAAATCGGAATTACCGGCCCAAACTGCTCCTCCCGATAGAGTTTCATCTTTTCATTCACAGGAAATACCACCGCTGGATAAACGAAAGACTCGTTCACTTCGCCTCCGTTTTCATTAAGCACTTGCGCTCCATTTTCAATGGCATTTTGGATGCATTCAGTCAAGTAAGCAGGCTTTTGTGGCTCTGGCAGAGGGGTGATATTCACACCACTTTCCCAAGGCATTCCCAGTTTGAGTGTTTTCAAAGCAGCCACAAACTTCTCATTGAAAGTATGGACTACATCCTGATGCACAAAAATAATCTTAATGGCCGTGCATCGCTGTCCATTAAAAGACAGAGAACCGGTCAAGCATTCCTTTACGGCCTGATCCAAATCCGCATTGGCGGTCACAATCGCTGCGTTTTTGGCGTCCAGACCTAGGATGGCACGCAGCCGGTTTACTTTGGGGTGCAGTTTTTTCAGTTGATCTGCCACTTTACTAGAACCGATCAAAGTCAGCACATTGATTCTTCCCGACTTCATCAGAGGCGGAATAATATTGGCACCTCTTCCGTACACGGTATTCACCACACCTTTTGGGAAGCATTCAGCGAAGGCTTCCAGCAAAGGAAAGTGCAAAAGTGACCCATGCTTTGGTGGCTTAAACAGCACCGTGTTCCCCATAATCAACGCTGGGATCAAGGTGGTAAAAGTCTCGTTCAAAGGATAATTAAATGGTCCCATGCAGAGCACTACCCCCAGTGGGGAACGTCGAATCTGAGCAGCAATACCGTCTACGATATCAAATCCTGCGGACTGCCTATCCAGGTCTTTCAGCGCATCCACCGTGGCATAGATATACTCTACCGTCCTATCGTATTCCTTCAGGGAATCTGCATAGGTTTTGCCGATTTCCCACATGATCAGTTTCGCCACTTCTTCACGCTTTTCCAGCATTTTCTGCGTAAACTTCTCTATGCATTTGATGCGGGCACTCACACTCATGGTAGGCCATTCACCACGCCCATTTTTGTAGGCAGCTTCTGCGGCATCTAGCGCTTGCATGGCTTCTACTTCCGTACAGACCGGATACGAGCCCACGAAAACTCTGGATAGCCCAGATGGCTTTTCTACACAGACTGGTGAAAACACGTCATGAGCCTTTCCGGTCCAGGACTTCATCTCTCCATTGCACAGGTAGGACTTTTGCAGGACAGGTTCTCGCAATTTGAATTCCTCCGGAATTCCTCCCTCCTTAGGGAAATTTAAATTTGACATAAAACAGGGTTTTGGTAATTAATAGGTTTGAGAAATATTCAATTGAATACAGAGCCAAATTGCCAATAATTCAACTTTTATCCAATTATCTCCAAATTTTCAAAATCCCAAAGAATTAACTGTCCTGTACTTTCTAAAACATAAAAAAAACCTCTGGAATTACTCCCAGAGGTCTCTTTTTCAGTGAATTGAGAGGAACCCAATTACATACTTTCTTGCCAGTTCGCCCCTTGCAGCTCTACTAACTTGCTGTTATATTTTTCAGCTTCCTCAGTATTTTTCAGTCGAGTATGAACTTGGTAAAGAATTGCCATCAATTCAGTATTGTCAGGTCGGATTTCCAATGCTTTTTCGAAGTAAGGCACTGCATCCTCGTAGTTTTTATTTGCTGCAGCTCCCATTTCTTCAGATCTCTTTTCCCACTCTTCATCAGAAAGAGAGTTGAGTTCAGCTAGAATTTCTCTGGATTTCTCCAATAGAAGTGCTCCAGTATAATAGTTTCCATCATAGAATTCAGGATCTGCTTCTACAGACTTTTTATAGTCTTCCAGCGCTCCATCCACATCACCGGACTGCTCTTTCAAGTATCCTGATCTAAGCAAAATACCGGCATTGTTTGGATCATTTTTCAATGCTTCCTGAATAGATGCCATCGCATCATCCATCTTATTCAATTGAAGAAGCAACTGGATTTCATACTCAGCTAGGATCTTATCTTCAGGGTAATCTTCGCGACCTCTCATGACGATGTCATAAGCTCCCTCAGGATTTTGATCTTCACCGCTAAGGATTTGAACCATGAAATAGTAAGCGTTTAACTTATTATACTCTTCTACATCCAATAGGTAGTTGAAATGCTTTTTAGCTTCTTCATATTTACCTAAATCATTTGCCAGGAAACCGGCATTATAGTGAACAGTAGTATCTGTAATGTCGATTTCACCTGCAAGGTCAAAGAAGGAATACGCCATCTCCAAATCTTCAGCATTGTATCGATCTATACCTTTGTCAAAAGCGGTGTTTTTCAGGGTATAAATAGAATAAGGTCTAAGATTTTCCGGAACACCAGGCATATCCTCTGCATAAATCTCTTCACCTACTCCATCTTCTTTATTGCTTCCGCCCATTTCGAAAGCTTTGTTAAATGTATTTAAGGCAGCATGACCAACCTCTACCGTCGAAGCAGTATTGGAGGAATCTGTACCAAAAAGCTTGGTTTCGATTTGGGCCTTTAATAGGTATGTCTCAGGGTCAGATCCTGTTTCCGGATCATTTGTGGCTGCTTCAATTTCTGTGAGTGCCTCGGTCAACTCACCGTTTTTGAAATTTTTCGATGCCGAACGAACCACTTTTTTTTGTCCAAAAGCCAGAGTCGTTACACCGATTAAGGCCATTGATAGAATTAGCTTCTTCATTTTAGCGTATTTTTCTTGTTTGGTTGGTTATTCAATTGTTTCATTTGATTCATCTGCAGAATCTCCCTCATCCTTGGTAGGATTATCATCACTAGCTTCAGGAGTTTCTCCTTCCACCAACTCAGCTTCCTCCACTTCGACTTTGGAAATTTTTTCTACAGAAGAAATCTCGTCATTTTCTCCGATTTTGATGAGTCGAACCCCTTGTGTGGCTCTCCCCATTATTCGCAAGCCATCTACAGAGATTCTTATGGTGATTCCTGATCTGTTAATAATCATCAGATCATCAGATTCTACCACTTCCTTGATAGCTACCAGTGTTCCGGTTTTCTCCGTCACACTCATTGCTTTCACTCCTTTTCCGCCTCGATTGGTGATTCTGTACTCTTCTAGGTAGGAGCGTTTGCCGTAGCCTTTCTCTGAAACTACAAGCAATGTTGCATTTTCTTCGGATGCACATACCATGCCAATCACAAAATCGTTATCATCATTTAACTTCATGGCTTTGACACCTGTGGCGGTACGTCCCATAGGTCTCACTGCTGACTCATGGAAGTGAATAGCTCTTCCTGATTTGGCAGCAATAACGATGTGCTGATCTCCATTGGTCATTTCCACGTTCACCAGTTGATCGTCTTCACGAATATTCAAAGCGATGATACCGTTGGTACGCGGACGAGAGTATTGCTCCAATGTGGTCTTCTTAATGACTCCTTTTCTGGTCACCATCACTAAGAAGTGGTTATTCAAATAATCCTGGTCATTCAAGTCAGCCACCTGAATGATGGACCTGATTCTATCATCTTGCTCAATGCTGATCAGGTTCTGTATAGGGCGACCTTTGGATGTTTTGTTTCCTTCTGGAATCGCATAGGTTTTTAGCCAGAATAATTTCCCTTTATCCGTAAAAATCAACAGGTAATTATGGGTAGACGCTGTGAAAAGGTATTCGGTGAAGTCATCCTGCTTGGTGCTTACCCCTCTAGATCCTACGCCTCCTCTTCCTTGCGTTCTATATTCTGTCAAAGCAGTACGCTTCACGTATCCATGATGAGAAACCGTAATGATCACTTCCTCATTTGGAATCATATCCTCGTAGCTGAAATCTTCTGCATTGTGCTCGATCTCAGTTCTTCTATCATCTGCGTAGCGGGTTTTGATCTCCAATAGCTCCGTTTTGATGATTTCCATTCGTTTATCTTCATCGGCAAGGATCTCTTTGAGTTCTTCGATCAATGCCATGATCTCTTTGTACTCATTGATGATCTTATCGCGCTCCATTCCTGTCAATCGCTGCAAACGCATATCCAGGATGGCTCTGGCTTGGATCTCACTCAGCTCAAATTTTTCCATCAGGCCATTTCTGGCTGTTTCTGGATCTGCGGAGTTTCTGATCAAGGCTATCACCTCATCCAGATGATCCAATGCAATGAGGTATCCTTGGAGAATATGAGCTCTTTTTTCAGCCTCTCTCAATTCATACTCTGTTCTGCGAATGACCACCTCATGGCGGTGATTCACATAGTGAGTAATCATATCCTTCAGATTCAATGTCTGTGGTCTTCCTTTCACCAGGGCCACGTTGTTCACTGAAAATGAAGTCTGTAACTGAGTATGCTTGTAAAGGTTATTTAATACAACACTGGAAATGGCATCGCGCTTAAGTTCATACACGATCCGCATGCCTGAGCGATCTGATTCATCTCGGATAGCAGAAATCCCATCAATTTTCTTTTCATTGATCAAAGCAGCAGTTTTTTCCACCATGCTTGCCTTATTGACCAAATATGGGATTTCGGTAATGACAATCATTTCCTTATTGCCATTGTCTTTGGTTTCTATGTTGGCTTTGCCACGCATCACCACACGGCCGCGACCGGTTTCAAATGCAGATTTTACACCATTGTAGCCATAGATAATTCCTCCCGTAGGGAAATCCGGAGCCACAATGTGTTCCATCAGTTCAGAAATCGTAATCTCACGGTTATCTATAAAGGCGATGATTCCATCCACCACTTCACCTAGGTTGTGCGGTGCCATATTGGTCGCCATACCTACTGCGATACCGGATGCACCATTCAACAAAAGAGCGGGGACTTTGGCCGGCAATACTACTGGCTCCTTCAGTGAATCGTCAAAGTTGAATTGAAAATCAACCGTCTCTTTGTTGATATCCACCAATAGCTCTTCAGCGATTCGCTTCAGCCTAGCTTCGGTGTAACGCATCGCAGCTGGATTATCACCATCCACAGATCCAAAGTTTCCCTGACCATCTACCAAAGGGTAGCGTAGTGACCAGGGCTGCGCCATACGAACCATAGTCTCGTATACCGCCGAATCACCATGCGGGTGATACTTACCAAGTACCTCCCCCACTATTCTAGCAGATTTCTTATAAGGTTTGTTGTGTAAAACTCCCAGTTCTTGCATTCCAAAAAGGATTCTGCGGTGTACCGGTTTCAGTCCATCTCGGACATCTGGAAGCGCTCTTGAAACAATAACCGACATCGAATAATCGATGTAGGCTCCACGCATTTCCTCTTCAATATTAATGGGTATGATGTTCTCGTTTTCTCCTTGAGCCATATAATGCTATTCACGGGTAGATTAAGGCTGCAAGATAGTAAAATCCGACTGGTTTTGAAAAGAGATTGTAAAGTGCAATTAGGATTAATAATCCCTTAGTACCATTGACCGATTTTGCGGTTTTGGAAATTGAAAATACCGCTTCCCCGGTATTCTATGCCATTGTGCATGTGCTTCATGACTACCCCACAACCAGCGATCTTGCAGCGCTTAGTTCCGGGAAACCTCACCGCAAGCCCGACCTGCATCGCATACACCTGCTGATCAAGCTCTTGGAACTCAGAAAAATCAGAAGTTGCATAGGTAAACTTTCTGAAGTCTGCTCCTCCTTTGACAAACATCTTAGTGTATTCAGAAAAATCCCGCTCGATTCTAAGCCCAATCCCGTAATAGTTCTTATCCGATACTGCCAATCTAGGTTCGTAAGGCATGCCTGCCGAAACCAAAGCCGGATCATAGGCATTTTTCAAAGTGAGTTTCCCAAATTCCGCTTCTAAGATAAACCTCCAGGGGTAGTTCATTCTCGCCCGCTGACGGAGCTCGGATTGCATATACAGGTTCGAAGAGGAATATTTTCTATACTTCCAGTTCAAAAAAGACCTCCTCCTGTTTGCATCATAAAGTACCAGACCTACCGTACCATATAGTTTACTCACCTGATAAGTAGCTCCTTCAAAATCAAACTGGTAATCTCCTCCCTGCATTGGGCTGAGATTTCCCCACTCCTGACCAAAACCTCCACCTATGGTAATCAGATGAAAAAGATCTATTCTCACCCCACCATTCCAAAGCGGAAACACCCAATCTCCCCCACTCATATCGAGTGGGTTTTCTGCTGAAATATCCAAAGGGTCCCCATCCAGATTCTGATACCTCGAAAAATTAGGATACAAGCTGGTATTATCCGAATAAAAGGAGGTCCCAAACTGCTGGTAGGCTGCTCCGCCGGAAAGCTCTAAGCTGAACATCTCCAATATGTTCCTGGCAGCATTCCCAAAACCCGATTCGCTCTTTGGGTTTTTAGCTTTTTCTGAAATACCAAAAATATCTTCTTGCTGCGCAAAAACACCAGAAAGGACAAAGCATAGAAGAATAGACAGGGCGTGCTTTTTTGAAATCATACTTAACTTAACGTTGTTCGGAGCATATTGGTGTGAAATTAAAAAAAAATGCCTCCCAAATGGAAGGCATCTTCAATTAAGATTACAAGCTTAATTATTTTCCGTCTGTAGCTTCAGCAGTATCTTCTTTTTCAGCATCCTGCTTTGCTTTCATTTCTGCGATCATAGTATCCAGCTTTTCCTTTACTGCTGGGTCTTCCTTAGTTGCAGCCAAAACTTTATTATAAGTACCTGCTCCCAAAATCTCGTCATCCATGATCAATTCCGTCTTATATTCTTTTACAGAATCCTGCAAAGAGTCCTGAAAATCCTTGATCGCCTGGTAAGCCGCCTTTTCTTCTTCAGTTACTTCAGCTTCCTCCATTTTCGCCTCATCTCCCCAAGCTGCTTTGATCTCATTGTATCGAGCACCTCCGTCAATCACCTCATTATTGAGAATCATATTTCTCAATTCCTCTGTCTTATTTTCCACATAGGTAGAAGTCATCACTTCTACATTTGCATATTTTGTAAGATCCTCGTCTGTAACAACATCCTCCTCTGCACTTTGTGCAAAAGAAGCAAAACCTAGGAACGCGAAAAACGCTCCGAAAAGCAGTACTTTTTTCATAAACTATTTGATTTTAATTTCTGTATAATCTTCAATAAAATGCCCTAAAGCCAAAAATTCAAGTATTTATGACCCTTTTTAAGGATTTTTATGATAAATGGTCTAGTCGCTGGTTCAAACCAAGTGAATGGATTTCATGTCCTTAATGGTCTGCGCAGGGTCAGCTGACCTGAAGACAAAACTCCCAGCCACCAAAATATCTGCTCCGGAAGCCACCAGTTGACCGGCATTTGCCGCTGTCACGCCCCCATCTATTTCTATTTTAGTAGCAGCATTTTTTTGCAGGATCATCTCCTTCAGTCGGGTGATTTTGGAAAAAGTGTTTGGGATGAACTTCTGGCCTCCAAATCCAGGATTTACAGACATGATCAGCACCAAATCTATTTCTTCAATGACATCAATCAATGTTTCTACCGGCGTATGTGGATTGATCGCCACACCGGCTTTGGCACCCAGGCTTTTTATTTCCTGCAAAGTCCGATGAAGATGCGTACAGGCTTCATAGTGAACCGTAATGATTTCTGCCCCGGCATTTCTAAAGGCTGCCAGGTACTTTTCAGGATTCACTATCATCAAATGCACATCCAGTGGCTTCTGCGCATGCTGGCGGATCGCTTCGGTGACGGGGATTCCAAATGAAATATTGGGAACAAACACCCCGTCCATAATGTCCACATGGATAAAATCGGCAACAGACTCATTCAGCATTTCTACTTCTCGCTGTATGTTGGCAAAATCTGCTGCTAATATTGACGGGGAAATCAGGGGTGACATATGTAGTGATGTTTTTTTTAAGAATTTACTCTACTAATTATTTATACAAACTCTTATTGACGGATCAGCTTGCTTTGTTTCAATAAAGCCCCATCCTGCATTTGAATCAAATAAATTCCTGGCTTGATTCCTTGCAAATTGATCTGGTAAGGCTCTTTGACGGAAGTACGCTTAAGTGTACTGTAATCCAAAGTACGCCCATTCATTTCTATCAGGTAAAACTCTGCTTCCAGGCTATTCCCAAAGTGAATATTCAGCTGGTCAGACAGCATAGGATTTGGGTAAATATACCAGGGCAAAACCTCTTCATTTTCCACACTCAAAATCTCCCCGTAAAGTGCCTTTTTATAGTTGGGAATTCCAAAACCCAGCAAATTATCCGGATCAGCAGCCTGAGTACCGCTATTGAGCAGGTTTTCCATTAGCTCATCTTTGGTCCACTCCGGCTTTGCTTCCCAAAGTCCAGCCGCCAAAGCAGCGATCTGCGGAGCTGCAAAGGAGGTTCCGTTGGAAAAACCTACCTCACCCGAAGACCTGACCAGAACCGTACCATCTCCAAAAGCAGCCAGATCAGGTTTGATCCTACCATCTCCTGTAGGGCCCCGGGAACTGAAACTGGAAACATTGAGCTCGCTGTTCACCGCACCTATGGCCAAAATCCCTTTGGCATCAGAGGGAGAATTCAGCGTAAATTCGGAAGGTCCTGAGTTCCCGGCACTGTTTACCACCAAAATGCCTTTGGAGGCAGCCATAGCTGCACCTCGGGCTATTACCGTGGTCTCTCCATCTAAATCTTCCGTGGTATAATTCATTTCAGGATCATCAAAATCCCAGTACCCCACGGAGCTATTGATAATATCGACACCCAGGCTGTCTGCAATTTCTGCCGCTCTCACCCAGTTGTATTCCTCCACTCTGTATTCTGTGGCGATTTCTTCAGTCATCATTAAAATAAAATCCGCATCCGGAGCTCCTGCTACCATGACATCCGGTTCATTGGAAGCAATCAGAGACAGGACATTGGTACCATGCTGATGCTGGGAATAAATATCCTGATTCCAAGGCCGAACCAAATCCTGCGTCGCTATCACTTGTCCATTGCTTTGAAGGTGTGCCAAAGGGTTAGCAGTATCAGTACCCGGGAACCCCGCATCAAAAACAGCAATGGTAACCCCCTTTCCTGTATAACCATCTTCGTGCATTTCATCTATGCCCAGTAGCTCATTTTGGAAGTCGTAATCATTTTCATCTACAGCAAGAGTTCTGGCGTTTTGGGCAGAAGGCGGACAAAGTTTATGCGTGACAGAAGCGTAAATTCCTCTACCCACACGGGCATTGGGGCTAGGAATATAGCCATGGGCTACTAGCTCCACACGATCTACAAAGGGCAGAGATTCCAGCTCCAATACCCCTGCTTCGTCTGTGACCAGGACGGTCGCATTGAACCACTTGCTAGAATATAAAATATAGTTGGAGTGCAAATAGACTTCATCCACATATTTCTGAGCAACAGGCAAGTCTAAACTATCCACAGGTACACCTTCCTTACTCCTCCTATCTAAAGCCTTGGAGGTCAGAAAAGCAGCTGGTTCTTCCAGAGAAAGCGAAGTTTGCGGCTTATATTTATAAAACACCGCATAGCGATTTTGTGCAGAAACAAAGCCTGAAACAAAAAACACAACTAAAAAACACAGTAAAAATCTAGTTCTTTCCATAGTCACTCAAAGTTAGCTGGATTTTAAATCCGGAATCTATCAGCTGCTGGCCCAAACAATCATTTCTGGAGCAATATGTCAATACCTCATCATACTTCTCCACCATCCCGATTCCTCGCTCATAAGTTTCAAACCGATGGTCTCTATAAGTCACTTCATCATCACTTTCCTCTTGGATTACCCTTAGGGTATTAGCATTCAGGTCCATTTCCATTTGAAAATCATCCGGCTGATCTGCGCTGTAGATTTCCCCATCCCAGACCTGACCATCCTTGGGCGGAAAGACTAAGGTAACCAACGCCTCATTATTCACGCTACGTACCAGACTTTTACTTCTGGGGATTAAGGTATATTGCAGGACATTTTCCCAAGCATTCAAATCTTCAGACTTTGACCTGCCCACCACAAAAACCTGCTCTCCCGCTGCATTGAGATAAAAGCTCCTGATTTGGTCCCGGTAAAAAAACTGGGACTGTTCAGCATCATTCTCTCCAAAGTAAATCGTCTGATCCACCTCATATATCCAAAACAAACCTACTTCTAAAGGTTGAAAATCATACCCAAGGTCTATTGGCCCCTCCTCGATTTCCCTATCACAGGAACCAAAAAGGATCAGCAAGCAGGTAATTAAAAGTGGTAAGGTTTTATTCATAAGTTGAATAGAAGACTAAAAATACTAGTTATTTCCTGAAATTCCTTTACCTGGAGTACCGGCAGTCTGTAATTGCTTTCATCCGGAAATCTCCCTCCTTATATTAGCGCCCTGAAATTTCAAGCTATGGCATTAAAGACTTTTGTGAAAATAAGTGGGATTACCAACCTTTCCGACGCCAGATATTGCGCCGGAATGTATGTGGATTTACTGGGGTTTTCCTTGGAAAAGGAAAATGAGAAATTCATTAGCCCAGAAGAATATAGCGAAATCACCGGTTGGGTTTCCGGGCTGGAGTTTGTAGGCGAATTTGAAACCTACACATCGGAGCAAATCCTAGAAGTGGTCAAAGCATATCCTACTGTAAAGTGGATAGAACATGATCGCTTGGAGGCATTGGAGGATTTGGAAGGCAAAGGCTTTGGGCTCCTATACAAAATGGGACTGGAGGAAGTGCGGCAGATCGAAAATGAAGTGGCTGAAAGATTAAGTTCTATGGGGGTGATTTTTCACCTCACCAGCCTTCACGAAGAACTTACTGAGATTGATTTTGAAGCCATAAGGGAATTAACAGCTCACTGTAAGGTGATTTTGGATGCAGGAATCACCGCTGAAAACGTAAACCAGCTGATCGAGGACTTGGGCCTCTACGGGATTTCCCTGACCGGAGGAGATGAAATCAAACCCGGACTAAAGGATTTTGATGAACTGGCAGATATACTAGAAGCACTGGAAGAGGAAGAAGAATATTAATCAGTAATAAATTAAAAAAACAAAGGCTAATGAATTCAATCATTAGCCTTTGTTTTTTTTTGGACTATATCATTAATCCTATTTATCAAACAAATCCGAGGAATTATAAGGGCTATTGTCTCCCGTAAAAAAGGAACCGTCTATGAATCGATGCGAAATCCCAATATCCCTGAGCTCCATCATATCATGATCGTCCAGATTGCTTTTGGCCGCGGCTAAATTCCCTATTATTCTTCCTTGATTGACGGATTTGGGGATTACTGCTATCCCTCTGGCGATAGACCACGCGATCAAAATCTGCCCCGCCTCCACTTGATGTTTATTGGCTAGCTCTATCACCACAGGATCAGTCAGCAGCTTCGGGTCATTTACATGCTTTTCTGCTCTGGAATCTGGTGAGCCCAAAGGAGAATAGGCAGTCATTAAAATCCCATGTTCCTCACAAAAGCTCACCAATCCCTCTTGCGGTAAATAGGGCTGCATTTCTACCTGGTTCATCTCCGGAGTTTGCCCGGGGATTTCCAGTACTTCTTTCAATTTAGCTTGGTTGAAATTAGATACACCTATGTGCTTTGCCAGCCCCTTTGCTTGAAGCTCCTGCATGGCCTTCCAGGTTTCTGCTATTGGCACCTCCTCATAGGTATAAAAATCATCTCTCTCTTTTGGAAATCCTACGCCCGCCTTAAATGCTATGGGCCAGTGCACCAAATACAAATCCACATAATCCAACTTGAGGTCAGAGAGGGATTTTTGAAGTGCGGGAAGTACATCCTCTTTTTTGTGAGAATTGTTCCATAGCTTGGAAGTAACAAATAGTTCCTCCCGCTTGACCAATCCAGAAGCTATTGCCTTTGCTATGCCTTCCCCTACTTCATTCTCATTTTGATAAACAGCCGCACAGTCTATGTGTCTATACCCTGCTTCTATAGCCCAGAAAACAGCCTGACTAACTTCTCCAGGTTTGCTTTTCCAAGTACCCAGACCTAGAATCGGAAGCTTATCCCCATTTTTAAAACTTAAGTTTTTCATGTGTTTATAATTTTTTTTTAAGGTCACATGGAATCTTCGCATGAATTATAATCATCCCTCTGTGTGTCGCTTCGGGTCATGCTTGATTTCATATGATTATAATTTGTCTTTTAAAGGCCATAACCTGTCCCGTGACGAAGGAAACGGGATGGAATCTCGCCTGGGCGATAATCATCCCTCTGTGTGTCGCTTACGACATGCTCGATTTCATGTGTTTATTGTTGTTTATATATGGTCCTAACCTGTCCCCTTACAAAGAGTACTAAATGGAATCCCCCAATGCTGAAAGCCAAGCGGTTTGTCACATTACCAGCAGAACTATTTGCTTCAGTAAGGCTCGATTCCATGGTTTGTTAAAAATTATATGGTTTATAAAAATAAAGAGCCTATCGTTAATTAACCCGATTTGCGAGATATTTCTTAAATCTACTCATCACCCACAAATGTATTTTTGCCTGCGTGCTAACATAAATGAACCAGGGCAGCCGCGGAACGAACTCGTGTATAGCGGTAATGATATACTTATTTTCTAAAACTCCGCGAAATTCCAGCCAGCCATAATCAAATCGCTTGACCAGCCAGCCTCCGGATATATAAAACAGCTGCCTGCTTTCCTCGCTTCTGTCATGAATCATGGTCAGCTGCAGCATGGGCTTTTTACTCCATAGAAGTCGGAAGACTATCTCCCCACTCTCCATTCTTTCCCCATTGATCCAAAATTTGAAAAAAGTGGGTAACCAGGTATTATACCTATGAGCCACCCAGGTCGCGGAATCTCCCAGAGGATTGGCCATACGCTGAATACTGCGTACGGTGTTTTTTTCTTTTTTCTGAGGATGAAAAGTGGGTTGCTCTGGCTTGACATCAGACCGCAAGGCATATTTGACAGATTCTTCGTAGCTCAGGTAATCGATTTTCTTTTCATTGAAACGCAGTTCATCAGACACCGTCAAGGTGTGTTTCAAACTTTCTACCAAAGGGGAAACCAGCTGTGGAGGAGATTCTCCGAAAAACCCCACCCAAAGCTTAGATAGACCTAGTGAAAATACCGGTACAGAAAAGACCAGGCGTTTCTTGCCCATAGACTTTGCGGTCAGTTCCAGCATTTTACGATAGGATATTACCTCTGGACTACCTATTTCTATAGCTTTTCCATAGACATTTTCATTGTGGATACAGGTATCTATGATGTCCAGGGTATCCCGCAGAGAAATAGGCTGGGTCAGGGACTCGGTCCACTTGGGACACATAAGCACGGGGAGGTTATTGACCAGATTTTTGATCATATCAAAGGATGAACCTCCCGGCCCTACTATAATGGATGCGCGGATAGCCGTAAGGCTAGCAGATCTGGAGCCCAGCGTTTTTTCTACCTCTAAGCGACTACTCAGATGTCGGGAGAGTCCTACTTTAGATTCTTTGGGCAAAAGCCCTCCCAGGTAAATAATCTGACTCACCTGATTCAGATGGGCAGCTCTACTGAAATTATCCGAAAGCAGGAGATCCGTATCTTCAAAACTTCCTTGGTTTAGCCGTGTGGAAGCATTCATAGAATGGACCAAATAAATCGCGACATCCACTCCCTTCAGAGCCTCGGTAGTGCTTGAAATGGAATACAACTCCACCTGCCTCCAGGTCACCTCAGGATATGGATTCTGCTTTACCTTTTTCCTACTGAGGGCGATGATCTTGTACTTGTGCCTGAAATGGTAAATAAACCAGCGCCCCACATACCCTCCAGCCCCGGCGATAGCAATGGTAGGTTTATGAACAGAAATAGGTTGATCAGTTTTACTCATAAGTCAAGAGCTTAACTAACCAACCTATTAATTGGGCTTCCTGTTTAGGATTCTACTATTTTTCTTGTGCTTTTTCCAAAGCCTCTGTAGTTGTATAGTATTTTACAATCATATTTGGCACCTCCCAAGCAGGCATATTTCCCTGAGTGAAATATTCCAGGTACTTCTCAGTAACCTGCGCAAAATGCGCTTCATGCCCATTATGGTATTTTTCCGGAATCAAGATTTTATAATTTCCTTCACTGGTTTTCTCCAGATCCAGCCCCGGAAATCTATCCTGAAGCTCAGTCTTGATAGTTGAAACTAAGGCTTCATCTTGACCTTCCAGTAATTCCACATAGAGCGTGGCTACATACCCCTCCGCTTCACCTTGCTGAATTATCAGATTGGCTTTGGTACCCCGCATCATGCTATAATGGGTGTCTGCGGCTCCCTCGGGTGCCTGAAAGTTCCAGATCACACTGACTTTGGAATGAACTCCTTTGAGCGTGTAGTTCATCTCACCATTACTATTCACACTTAAGGTATTATTGGTAACATTCTTCTGGAGAAAATCCGGAAATTCAGCTTTGCCTGTCACCAGTTTAAACTGATCCAAATCCATCTCCGTCGCCCAAAGTTTAGCCTTGAGCATCTCCACGTCCGAGGTATCCAATGTCACCCCCGGAAATGCCTCCCATTGGATCAAATCTACCAGGTGCGTGGTCACATCCACTATACCTGTCCCTTCTATATCCGTATCAAAAAACCAATCCGGCCGAACCAGAGGCTTGCCTGAAACATATTTGAAGAAATGGTGTACGGATTCCTTTGTAATCGCTGGATTATCCGGAGTTCCTTTCTCCAATGTACCAAAGACATCTGCAACCAGTGACAATTCTCTCTGCAAGATGGTGGTGATCTCAAATCGCTCAGTCATGATATCGTACAGCAAAAGATCCTTTTCGGCTGCCTCATCAAAAGCATTGACCAGCTTATTGAATCCCTCCTTATTAATAACCAAAGGCTTATCTGCATATACATTGATGCCATTGGAAATGGCCGCAGATATGTAGTCGATCTTTCGGTCATTTTTGCCTGCGACCATCATCACATTGCCAGGTTTGGAAGCAATCATTTCTTCCAGGTATTCAGGACTGGTTTCCACCTGTAGATTCCAAGCGGTAGGATTTTCTTCACGCTCGTTGTATCCAGCCAGCCGGCTCAGGTGATCCTTGAGTTCTGGCCCCTGCGGCGCAAAAACATACACCGTAGAATCTACCTGTGGATACATAGATTTGTGAATCAATCCTGCATGAAAATGCCCTGGATCCAAGGTCATGATGGTAATGGCAGGTGCTGAGCTATGATCTTGACTCACTGTTTCTTTATTTTCGCAGGACATCAAAATTCCCGCAGCAATAGCTACTAGAGCAGTATTTTTCAAAATATTGGTAATTATACTTTTACATAGTTTGTTCCGTAAGGCGCTCTCTGTGGTCTTTCCAACATTGAGTTTGCCTCCTCGTCATTGACAAATCGTTCCGCTTTAGGATCCCATTCTAGCTTTCTTCCCAGCTTCATAGAAATATGGGTAATCAAGCAAACGGAACAAGATCTATGGCCGATTTCCACTGGAGAAAGCAATTCATTGTTCCCTTGGATCGCCCCTAGCCAGTTGCCATGATGCTCATCACTTCTAGTCAAATGAATCTCATCCGGGCCGATTACAGATTTTAGTATCTTAGGATCAGAAGCATCCAGCGCTTTGGCACTTTTGCTCACATCTACCGGATCACTGGCAGAGGCCACATAGTTTCCTCTGGATACCCAAATCCAGCCATCTGTACCTTCATATCGGATACCGTTAGGATACCCACCACTAGTGTACATGGTGATGCCATTTTCATATTCAGCTTTGGCCATAAAGTCTCCATGAACATCCCAAAGACCTGAAGTAGGGAACTGGGCCACTGCCTGAATATATTTGGGTCCGGTCAGCTCTGTATCCATCCCCCAAGCTGCAGAATCAAAGTGGTGCTGTCCCCATCCGGTGATCATTCCCGCACCAAACTGCTCTCTTCTCAACCAGCCAGGCCGGCTATATCCATGCTCAGGATGTACACCAATCTCAGTGTATGGAACTACAGGGGTAGATCCCAGCCACATGTCATAATTTAGATTTGCCGGCACGGCCATAGGTTCTGCTTCAGGTCCGGAAGGATCTCCAGGTAGACCGACTTTCACGGTATGCAGCTTACCTATTCTGCCATTTCTCACCAACTCAGCCGCAATTCTAAACTGCTCACTGGAACGCTGCTGCGTACCCAGCTGAAGTACAACGCCTGATTTATTCACCGCGTCTACCAACTGTCTGCCCTCTCGAATAGTCAGTGAGGTCGGTTTCTGAAGGTAAACATGCTTTCCAGCAAGGGCAGCTTCCATAGCAGGCTGAGAATGCCAGTGATCAGGAGTACTGATCACTATGGCATCAATGTCCTTATTTTGGAGCATGTCCTTGTAGTCTCCGTACTGCAGCACATCCAGGTATGGTTTGCCCATTTTTTTAGCGTAGTATTCTTCTACTCTCTTTTTGCCATCAGCCATGCGATTGCTATCCAGGTCTGAAACGGCTATGACTCTAGCCACATCATGACGCATGGTACCTGGCAAATCATGATCTCTGGCTATACGACCACATCCTATTTGGCCTACGTTTATTTTGTTACTCGGTGCATTTTTTCCAAAGACTGAAGCGGGCACAATGGTCGGGAAACCTATTGCAGCACTCGCTAGTGTAGTGTTTTTGATAAATTCTCTTCTTTTCATAATAGAGCAATTAAGGGGTTTATGGTTTTGGATGATAAGCAATTCATCACTTTTCGTTTATTTAATACTTATGTATATCTACTTTTCTGCCAGTATGGAGGCAAAAGCTGCATAGGATATGTTAAACTTAAGAATTGAGGCCACTTCAGCCTGTCCCGCTCCTGCGGGAGTAATCGGTCTTCTGGCCGGTTGCACAGAGAAATATTGGTTACTGGCATCCTTCCGTATATCCATGTTAATAATTGAGGAATCTAAATCCTACTTCACAAAGGATTGCCAGTACGCTTCTGCTTCCTCCGCAGTCATTTCACCATCGTAAACTATCATTCTGTATTTTAATGAATAGGGTTTATTTGGCTTGATCTCCCAAGATTCGTGTCTGATAGGGGTAAATTCTATAAAGACATTTCCCTCCCCATCATACTGGTCCACCGGCCAAACTCTAAGCGGTTCAGGGTGTGATTTATTGTCTTTGTGACTGAGAAACAAAATTCCGCTTTCTCCGGATGCATCATTTGTTTCGCCTTGTACGAATATCCATCTGGCATTGGTGCCATCAGCTTCCTTCTTCACCTTTCCTTCAGATGTCAACGCTGAGCTGTTATCCTTGCCCCATTTTTCTGTGGCTCTGAAGCCTATTCCTCCTCCATATCTATAGGCATCCAGCATGATTCCTCCCGGAATGCTGGTCTCAATAGTACTGGTATAATCTACCATATACCTGCCTTTGTCAGCTGGCTTTACGTTTATCTTGAGATCTTCTGCTATGGCGAGACGCTCAGATTCAGGGGCTTTTAGATCCAAGTGGTTTTGTCTTACTACCAGTTCAGCGCCTTTTCTATTTTGCTTCTTGGAAAGCACTTCAGCAAAATCCACCCTTCCTTTACCATCCCCAAGGTTCCAGAAATCCACCTCTCGTCCTGAAATGGTAGCACGGGTCCAGGGACCCCAGATTCCATAGTGGTGATAGTGGTCTTTAGGTTGGATTCTAGTCAGTACCTGACCCGATGGGGATTTCAGCGGATGAATAAATCCAGATTTGGCAAAATCTTTTTTGACGCCTTCCGGCACCTCCGCTACAGCTGTTTGATAGGTCAAAACGGTCTGATTATCAATCACGAAATCAATTCCGTTATTTGTCTCATTCAGGGTGACTTTTTGTGCTAAAACCGGTACCATTAAACATAAGTAAAGTGCTGGTACGCAGAAAATTCTTTTGAATATCATATAAAATTCAGGTTATTGGGATCGAGTTTTAAAGATATATAAATCTCATTTATCGACTAACCCGTTCATCCAATTACCCCATGAAGAAGATTATTATCTACGGAATCGTTTTCCTAGCTAGTGTGAATTTTGCCCTTGCGCAAAACCCAAAAGAGATTCCGCTGGATCAAGCTTGGAAAGACAAAATCACAGAATTGGCACCCGAAGAGCCAAATTTCCCAGTAAAGAAGAAAAAGAAAATCCTCGTGTTTTCCTTGCAC
Source organism: Algoriphagus sp. TR-M9 (assembly GCF_027594545.1). Lineage (NCBI taxonomy): Bacteria > Pseudomonadati > Bacteroidota > Cytophagia > Cytophagales > Cyclobacteriaceae > Algoriphagus > Algoriphagus halophytocola. The sequence continues at coordinate 2,417,598 of NZ_CP115160.1, forward strand.
ACAGGCTTTTGGCACTGGGTAAATCCACATACTGCAGCCATGATAGAGATTCTAGGTGAGAAAAGTGGTGCCTTCGAAGTGACTACCAGTACGGACGTAGCCATGATGGAAAAAAGCCAGTTGAAGAAATTTGACGCTGTGGTTTTTGATAACACTAACTCAAAACCAAAGTACAGAAACCTATTCGTGGATGTGTTCAGCGAAGACCCATCTATGGACAGTGTGGCCGTTTGGAAAAAAGCAAATGAGCTAGAAAACAACATCATCCAATACGTGAAAAAAGGTGGAGGAATCCTGCTGGTGCACGGCGGAAACACCATGCTGAACAACTCCATGGAATTCTCCAAACTAACAGGAGGAAGCTTTGATTATCATACCAAACAGCAGGCCTTTCAAGTAAGACTGGTAAATCCTGAGCATCCACTGGTACAATCTCTTCCTGCTGAAGGATATAATCATGTAGATGAGCCTTATTTCTATAAGAATGCCTACGATGACTTAGACTTCCATCCCCTGACTTACTTCAACAATGCAGAAATCGAAGGTCAAAGAAAAGGTCAGGAGAAAACTTCAGGCAAAACTTATGTGTCATGGATCAGAAAAGACGGCAAAGGAAGAGCGATGTACATTTCGACTTCGCACAATGCGCAAAGTTTCGAAAATTCATCAATTCTAGCTTATTTTCTAGATGCACTTCAGTATGTAGCCGGGGATGTGGAAGTAGATGAAACACCGATTGGTAAGTGAATAAATTGAAGTTTGAAATTTAAAATTTTAAAGCCCAGTGGTTGAACTAAGTGCTAGTTTAATTACTGGGCTTTAATGATTTCAGCACCATGATAAAAAGACTTTTTGTAGCTATTATTTTAATGGCTGTTGCTGCATTTTTTTACAGCAAATATGTAAGGAATGTACCTGTGGTTATCCCATTTGAGGTCATCAGGCATTCCATGATTTTTGATATGGAAATAGAAGGAGAAACCTATGATTTTTTCTTTGATACAGGTGCCGGAACTATTGTTTCACCTGAGCTTAAGGAGAAATATGGACTGGATTCTATTGGGAATTATCAGATGGTAGATTTTTATGGAAATAGCGCAACAATTCCCACTTCTAGCCTACCTGAATTGACCTTGGCTCAGCTTTCCAGAGAAAATTTGGAAGTTGCTATTCTGAGACCTCTTCAAAATTTTCAGTTTTGCGACATCAAAATCGATGGGATTCTTGGCTTAGAGTATTTTGATGGTCAAGTCTTAAAAATAGACCTGAGAAAAGGTGAGCTGACTGTAGCTTCTGCCATTTCATTTTTGGAAGAAAACTTTGGCTCCCCACTTCCAATAAACTACAAAAATAGAACTAAAAGACCTTACATTGATATTCACTACTCCGAATCCACCAACACTGAAAATGTACTGTTTGACACCGGGGCTTTAAATGACTTGCTTAGGCTCAGCAACACTTCCCTCCAAACACTTTTAACCGACAGCATTTTAAATACAAAGCAGATTCTGGACACCACTTTCATCCATAAAAACAAAGGACTGATTGGGGCACAGAATGATTCTATAAATTATAGAGTACATATCCCAAAACTACAAATAGGTGAACATGGGTTTTTGAATCCGGTAGTTACCACTTTTGATTCTTAGAATGAAAGCTCCATCCTGGGTGCCGGAATTCTAGCTAAGGGAGTAGTTGTTCTGGATTTGGTCAATGATGGTTTTTACTTCAAGCCCTATACAGATGCAGTTCTGGACTACAGAAGCCCGCTGGACTTCCATACAGCAAACGGAAAAGTAGTACATGTCAAAGATTCATCCGATGCCTTTATTGCTGGAGTAAGAAAGGGACAACTTTTACAGGCAGCCAACGGAATACAACTGGACTCCATGTCTTTCTGCGAACAGCAATCTATGGATTGGATTGAATTCTACAATCAAAAAAACATCCAGTTCGTATTCGAATCAGAAGAAGGAGTATTGACCTATGATTACACAGCTAAATAAACTACACCTTACTCGTGATCAAGCAATTGTATCTGTCCCCGTAATCAATATCATAATTCACAAATCGTAATTCCTCAGGCTTTTTTGACAAATTCACTTTTCAGCGCCATGGAACCGAATCCCTCAATCTTGCAGTCGATATTGTGATCCCCTTCGACCAATCGTATGCTTTTCACCTTGGTCCCGGCCTTGATGGGTTTTGGGGCACCTGTCACTGGTAGATCCTTTACAATGGTGACCGAATCTCCATCTGCAAGGAGGTTCCCATGGGCATCCTTAACAACCAAAGCGGCATTCCCTTCATCGACCTCGGATTCTTCAGGTTTCCATTCGAAACTACATTCCGGACAAATCAATTTTTCATCCATTTCATAGCCATAAGGCGAATTGCAGGCAGGGCAAGGTGGGATATTTTCCATGTGGTAAAGATATTACAATTACTTGATAAGCATAGCTGGCACAGTGACATCGGATTCTTTTCACATTCGGTATAAAAACAATTTTCCTGTATTTTAGTAAAACTATCCATGAGAATAATCGCATTCCTAGTTTTCCTGCTTTTAGTCAGCCCTGCTTTGGCACAAGAATACGTTTTAGATCTTGCTACCACAGTGTCAAAGATGGCAGAACGGAAATATGATTTTTCTGATATCATTGACGCAAGAGCAGAAAAGGCCATAGGGATAGTTTACAGCGATAGAAGGGACAAGCTTCCGGTATCTTTTGAGTCCTCTATGACCAGAGATCTGCTTATTTTCTACAGGCAATTTTACACCGCCTCCCCTAGTTCAGCTCATCAGATTCAAGTCAAAGTGTATAATTTTGACCTGAAGGAAATTTACCAAGCCGATAGCAAGCTGTATCGGGGAAATGTACAGTTGAGCCTAGGCTTTTTTGCCGAAGGAAACGCTAAGCCTGTGCATCTGGTGGATTACAATGGATCTTTGGAGTACAGACGGTCGCCAGGTAAACTCAATAATATCAATGAGGTAGTCCGAAACTTATTTCAGAAAAGCTGGGAATTCTTTGATGCCTGGATTCAGACCCAGGAGCTGAATCACAGAGAATTGGCGGAAGAAGTGATCCTAAAGGTTTTTGACCCCATACGTCCAAGTAGCAGGGATACTGTTTTTTACGATCCGGAGCGCCCATTGACCTGGGAGGATTTTACAGACCGTCCCAAGCCCTTTAGTAAGAACAATGCGACTATTTTTGCCAGTTTTTCCATAGAAGGGTCCGGCAATATGGAGTCCGGCTCCATACAGCAGGAAGTACACGTAAAAGCCTACATGCTCCCCCGTCAATCTTGGGTAAAAGTCAAAAGTGGATACGCTCTAAATCATGAACAAATGCATTTTGACCTGGTGAGGGTGGTCGCAGATCGAATGGTGCGCAAACTCAGGCAACTGAACCTTGAGCCTTACCTTTTTGCAGCCAAACTAAACGATCTGTACCTGGATGCATACCGGGAAATGAATAAAGTACAAGAAGCGTATGATAGCCAGACCCGCCACGGGTTAGACGAAAACATGCAGGCTAAATGGAACCTAATCATCCAAGAGGCCTTAACGGGAAATTACCTAAAACTAGAGGCGCAAGCAGGAATTGAGTAAGCTGGTAAGGTATTTGGATTTAAACAAGGGTATATTTAGGAAGGTGAGCACCTTAGTGGTCCTACCTCCAATGGAAATTTTGTAAATTCTTACCTTGAACTGAATTAAGATAATTATGAACCTTGACGAACAACAACAATATCAGCTGGCCTATAGAATGGTGGAGCGTAAGCAAATGAGAAATAAGTTCGCTAAAAAACTCCTCACCTTTGCGGCTGTAAATGCAGGTCTGGTTTTCCTTGATTTTCGGAGGAAAAGCGGAAGACACTGGTCCTTATTGACTATGACCGGTTGGGGCTTGAGCTTATTATCTGAGTATGAATGGGAAAAAAGAACCTTTGATAAGGCTATGCTGAAAAAAGAAAAAGATACGGTCTCTATCCTGAAAAAGATCCAGTAATTCCAGCTTCTTTAGTTGTTTTTTCTCCGGGTTTTTAGGCTAAGAACGAGCAAAGGCAGTCCCGAGATGTTCATTTTTTCTGGAATTTCTGCCGAAATAACTCCTCAGGAAAAGGGGAAAAAATTGTCCAAGCTGGGCAATTTTCAATCGGTTTTACCAAATCCGGATGGCTAAACCCAATAAATAAAAAACCCGGCCGAAGCCGGGTTTTGGGGTGATGTGAACAACTTTTCACTAGTTCCTTATTTCTATGTTGCCACTAGAGACAACACCTGACACGGTATAAGGAGAACCGTTATCTATTTTTAATACTTTAGAAGCCCTGCTTTCGCCCACTTTCAGATTTCCGCTAGAACTTCGGAGATCGAAGTTGAAGTCTGCCAGATCAGAATCCGTCTGAATCCTGAAATTGCCAGAATTCCCTTCTAAAATGGTATTAGGGCCGAGATAGGAATCAGATACCGTATAATTTCCAGAAGAAATTTTAAGCTTCCCGATTTCTTGTACCCTGTCTAATTTACCATTGCCTGAGTTCAGAGCGCTATTTACTACCCCGGTTACTCGGTCAAACGTAAAATTGCCACTTGAGCCCACTGCGTTAATATTACCATCCAAATCCGTCACTCGGGCATTTCCAGATGAAATCTCCAGGGCTACATTTCCGGTCAAATCGTCTGCTTCAATCTTTCCTGAACTTATCTTTAACAGGATCTCATCTGCATGAATCCCTGCCAGAGTCAAATTGCCGGATCCTCCCTCAAAGTTGAATTCCGGTGATTCCACTTCCTGTACTCGTATATTTCCCGAACCTACCTCAATATCCATATTCATGCCCATAGGACCAGTCAGATTAACATATCCCCGGTGATTCCCAGTACCGCTACCATGCCGCTCTAGAAAGATCACTAACTTATCCTCCTCTACCCTATATTCTATGGTAAATCGGCCTGGCCTACTGGACTCCAAAGCTGCTGTTAAATCCACAGCACTTGCACCTTCCTGTCCCTGGTAGTTTACATCCAGAAACCCAGATTCAATTTCTATGGAATTAATTCCTTCAAATTCCTGGTCTATACTCTGCACCAACTCCATGTTGAGGTCACAGGAACTGAGTAATCCCATGCCAAGTACTAGGGTCAATAGCAAACTCTGACTTCGATCAAATTTCAAATACTTCATAATTTTAAAGCTTAACGATATAATATTTTACTTTTAAAATATTACTACTCGTCATGCATACAAATATACGGGGCTTGTCCTTAATCTGTTTAATCACCTGAGCATTAATTGATTTAGGTCAAACTGCACATCTTCTGCACGGGGGCAGTAATAGATAGATTCCTGGCAGCAGCTGATTATAGTTCTTAACTTTTGCGTATTTTTCAGTGAAATCGAAAAACAATCAGACACTTGCCTTAGCCTCTATAAAGCTTAAGACAAGCTTAGATTAATTTACCCCTACTCCTTGAGAAAAAATGATTGCAAAAACTCCCAAACCACCCTATTACGCGGTTATTTTCACCAATATCAGAACAGAAATAGAGGAACTTTATGCAGAAACAGCCGAAGAAATGCTACGCCTGGCAGCAGATCAGGAAGGCTATCTAGGGCATGAAAGTGTCAGAGATGGTCTGGGTATCACTATTAGTTATTGGGCAAGTGAAAAATCCATTCTCAACTGGAAGCAGCAAACAGATCATCTGCTGGCGCAAAGAATGGGCCGTGAGAAATGGTATAAGGCATACAAAACCAGAGTCTGTATGGTGGAAAGGGACTATGGATTCTCTAAGTAAGCTTTGGGCTAAAAAGCATACCCAAAGCCCACACCTCCATACAATGGCCAAAATCCATTGTTATTGAATATGGGGTTAATATTTATTTTCCAAGTAAATCCCCCATCAGTAGGCACTCTTCTGTACCCGAAGTTCAAGGTCCCCATCAAACTAGGAGATCCATCTACGTCCAGGATAAAATTATAACCATAAGATTCGTAAGAATTACAGATATATTGCCCGGAATCCTCATCGAAATACCCATCTATACAGTAGGTATCGTTATCCTCCGAAAAAGCGAAAAATGTAGCCCCCACTCCTATTTCAAAGTAATGTGGACCTTTACCCATTAATTTATTGACCTGCACAGGTAAGGAAAAAAAGGAATCTCCATCCATGGCATACCCGCCAAAACCCACTCTCATACCCCAAGAATCGACTTTGGTCTGGTCAAATCTAAAATCATAATTAAAACTATATGGAAGACCTGCTCCACCTAGCTCCACGTAAATTGATTTGGTAGGCGGCAAACTTTCTTCACCTTGTGCGAAAAGAGCAAAACTGAAAAAACACAGCAATAATGCTAAAAGGGTAGTTTTCATAGTTGGTTATTTTAGAAATATTAATACAATTTTACGCTTTCTATCTCGCATAGATTTAAAGTATTGCTTAAATTTTAAATAATTTTCAATTATTGATTCAAGCCACTTAATCAATTTATACCAACTTACGCCACACTATAAACCATGAAAATCAGCACTCACCCCAAATTCAAACTGACAGTCATCCTGATGGGACTGTATATGAGTATGATGGTATTGGTATCCTGCATGGATGAGGTTGACCCTGATCCAATGGGTACCTGCTCCTCTACTCAAAATGCGAATGCCATTGACCTAAAAGTCAAATATGGACCATACCTTGGTAGTTCATTTGCTACTGAGAGCGATAAAATCCCATTTAGTGAATTTGTGTACTATATTGAACTCTTTCCTGAGGTGATTGCAGAAACTAAAGGTCAGGCAGGATTTCCAGGTAGGGCCTATGCGCTTTCCTGTGTTGCTATATATAATTTCAAAAACATTACAAGAATAGCAATTGAACTGACCGAACCTTTCAAAGAAATACCTGCAGGCACAGATATTTCAACTCTTTTTCTGAATGGTAGACAAGAAAAATTATCGGATATGGAAAATTTTGAAGGGTTAACTCAATTCCTTGAATTCAAGTTTGACTTTGTGCCGGAAAACAACTCCCAGCTGAAAACCAAGACCATTCTTTATCTCAACGATGGAACCCAAAAGTCCTTTGAGTCCACCTCTCCGGTATTCTTAACCAACTAATCTTATGTTACGCAAGATTTTTCTAGGTATTTTCGCTTTGGCCATGATTCTGGCCATTACTTACATGCTGGGGCCCAAGCTCAATAAAGAAACTTTGACCATATCATATCCTGAGGTTCCTACCCGGGTAGCAGAATTAGAAGAATACATCCACCAGCGTGAAGATTCTGTGATAGGTTTAAAGGAAGGAAACCAAGCATACATCCATTGGGCAGACAGCAGCAATAAGCGCAAAACGCCCTACTCCATAGTGTACATACACGGCTTTGGCGCCAGCCCCATGGAAGGCGATCCGGTGCACCGCTTTGTGGCATCACATTTTGGGGCCAACCTCTTTGTGACCAGGCTTCCCGAGCATGGAATCCGAAGAGAAAATGGAATGGAGTATCTGTCTCCGCAGGCCTTGGCAGACGCAGCAGGCGAAGCCTATCAGATCGGCAAAAGCTTGGGTGACGAGGTAATCGTAATCGGGACTTCTATGGGCGGTGCCCTGACTTTACTTTTGGCCAGTCAGCAGCCAGATATCAAAGCAGTGGCTGTTTATTCCCCGGCTATCCGCGATTATGGTAATAAACTGGAAGCGCTATTCTCACCTTGGAGTGGAAAGTTAATGGAAAAAACCATGATGGAAAACAGTGTAATCCATCAGCAGCGAGAAGGCGAAAAAGCCGCTTATTGGTCGGAACATTACCATCTACATGCCTATGAAAGCCTGGCTCAGATTCTCTATGGCAATATGACCCCTGCTACCTTCGAGAAGATCAAGCAGCCATTGTTTCTGGCCTATTATTACAAAGATGAGGAAGCTCAGGATCGGGTAGTTTCTGTGCCGGAAATGAAGAAAATGTATGAAGAACTGGGAACTCCAGAATCACTCAAAAGAGAAAGAGCATTTCCCAATGCCGGCGACCACGTGATTGCGAGCTCTATTACCTCCGGAGACTGGGAGGGCGTCATGTTTGCTACTATAGATTTTCTGGAAAAAGTGGTGGGAATACCTGCAAAACCTGAATACCAGGAAATGATAGACGGATTGATGGAGGTGCAGGATTCTATGGGGAAAATAGAACAATAAAAGTCTCAGAAATATCTAAAAGCAGGTCCGGCAAGCTGAAAAACGCAATCCAGACCTGTTTATTCTTTACCAAAAATCTGTCGAAAAGGAACTGCCGGCAGTCCTAAATGATTAATCAAGTTAACCTCCGGATTATCAGCCCAGGCATATCGAATTTCTCCAGATTCCATGCCTGGAGGAAGGGCAATGCTGATTTTATCTTTGCCAACTAGTGCAGCCTCAGCCACTTCAAACTTTCCACCTTCCTTACCGATAATAAATCCTTTTACCTGATCTCCACTTTTTAATTCCAAACCCTTACCTACAGATCCAAAACTTAAAATCAAAGATTGCCCGGAAATTTCAAGACTTTTAAATACCGGCCCAGTAGCTAGATTATCTTCTCCATAAGAAACTTTTCTGGCCAATAACCAAAGCCTTTCACCCACATCTTTTTTATTTCGCGGGTGGATATCATCGGCTTCACCTATGTCGATAATGGTGGCCATGCCTGTTTTGGGAAGTTCCAGAGTCTGAGCTTGCGCCTCGCGCAGAAATGCCCAATCGCTAGCTGCCTGAACTTCTTGCCTTTCCATGAAATTAGCCAGCTGTACAAAAAGAAATGGTAACTCTCCCTGATCCCAGATTTCCCGCCAGTTTTTGATCATCGCAGAAAAAAGCGCCCTATACTCCTCATGCCGACCTGCATTACTTTCCCCCTGATACCAGAGAAATCCTCTGATAGAGTACTGAGATATCGGCAAAATCATAGCATTATACATCATCCCCGGCATCCAGTTAAACCATTCTACTTTGGGTAGCACTGGCTCTACCGCTGAGAAAGAATACTTCCAGCCGCCCTCTAGACTGATTTTCTGTTCATTCTGTGTCAGATACATCTCTCCCTGAGCTCCTATTCTAGGTTGATTATTCCAGGTGTTGATGGCGCGAATGCTGAGCACATTGGCACCTTCAGAAAGCATACCTGAGGGAATTTCCAAGTCAGGTACATTTACCCCCCAATTTTTATAGTGTAGCAATTCTCCATTCAGGTAGAGGTAAGCCATCTGGTCTATAAACGGAAAATGAAGGCTGACTCCCTCCGTAGAATTCAGCCTGAACTCCTTGCGAACCCATGCAATATCCTGCAGTGGATTGGCACTGGGCAAGTTGATACGCTGCCAATTGCTGTCATCAAATGAAACCGCACTCGCCTGTCTCGCCAGTAATGAATCTGGCTTAGCTACCATAGAATCACGTTTCTGACGGTTCATCTCATTGGCTTTCAGTTTTTCATCCCAGCTAGCCCTATTTTCTATGACATCCTCTGCTTGCTCATTGAAGGATCCTTCCATTTCTGCCAGAATTTCTGCATTGGTCCAGCCTTCTACCGGAGTTCCACCCCAGTTGGATTCTATAACTCCTACCGGTACTTTTTTCTCCAGGTGATTTCGCTTCGCAAAAAACCAGGCCACTGCCGAGAAATCCCTCATATTGACGGAATCTGCCACCTTCCAGGACCCGCCAACTACATCTTCTAAAGGAACAGCACTGTAGGAATTTGGCACTTTGAAAAACCGGATCTCCTCAAACCCACCTTCATCAAATTCTTCCTGGGCTCCGATTACTGCTGATTTCAAGTTCCATTCCATGTTGGATTGGCCGCCAGCCACCCACACATCGCCCACGTACACATCATTGATTGCTATCTGATTGACTTCCAATTTATAAGGACCACCAGCAGGTAGTTTGGGAAGCTTTAATAGCCAGGTACTATCCTCCTCCACAGTACCACTATTGATAGTGCCTGCCAAGGACACCCTTACATTTTCTCCGGGAATTCCTTTGCCCCAGATCCGTATAGCCTCATCTCGCTGCACCACCATTCCATCAGAAAATAAGCGAGGCAAAGTGACTGCAGAATCAAATTTTGATTGATTGCAGGAAAACAATAAGAAAAGGGCAAAAATAATCCAGGGCTGTCTCATGGGTGAAGTGGTTTCTGAGTGGAATTTGCTCAAAATTATTGAAACATAGAAGCTAATTTATTCTCAAGCTAGCATTTCAACTTTGACTTTGGCTTATTTTCCTTCCAAGGCCTCTACTGCATTCACTAAATAGGCAAATGGGGCACTCCAGTTGATCGCGATTTCATTACTGGCATAGCTACAGGTGACATCACTGTAGGACTCGTCCGCAATTTTACTCGGGTATTCGCAGCCATCCTGTTGACCTGGATTGGCTCCTCCCACCATAAATCCTGGCAAAGGCGGAAGATCCGGTCTGGATGCCGCCAGTCTATGATGGGGATGCTGCGGGCTTTGGCTACCAAAACCTGTGACATAGCAATAATTTACCGCATTTCTCCCTAGGATATAATCCAGATTATCTAATGCTGCGGCGAGAAATGCCTTTTCTCCGCTGTACTGATAGGCATAAAGCAGTAATATGCCTTGATTCGAAGCCACAGCATTGCTCCCCCATACAAAATCCTTAATATTTCCTCCCATCGGAGTATGATAGGCAGACTGTTCTGCATGGTCCAGGTGCGTTCTGGCCTCAGCCAGCAGATTGGCCTTTAGTGTGGAAACCCACTCTGGGGAGATCAACTCCAAATCCTCCTGATGCCGAAGAATGGAATAATACCCCATCCAAGAAACCTGGGACCAAGAGGGTAAAACAAAATGCTGATTGGCATTTTCAAGCTGTTCCCAATAGGCCAAATTATGAGTGCTGATGAAGAGTTCGGCAGCTGCCCAAACCCACTCATCCTGCAGATTTCGGTCCCCATAGGCGCCTGTAGTAATATCCGGATCGTAGGATTGATTCATCAAATTCTGCTGGTACAGTACCTCAGGATTCTTTTTTGCCCAAGTCCAGGCCTTCTCCGCAGCCTTCAGGTACCTGACAGATTCCTCAGGATGATAAACTTTATAAACCCGGGCAGCCTGGGCCATCACTGCAGCAAAATCCAGAGTAGCCGCAGTTCCTTTTGCGACCAAATACCGCGGATTGGTCGCTTCATGGGGAGCTACCATTCCTTCAAAATTTGCCGTGGTCAACTTGTGATAAACTCCCCCATCGTCAGGATCTTGCATGCTGAGCATCCAGTCAAGATTCCAGCGAATCTCATCCAGCAAATCAGGATTCGGATTGGATGACTCCGGAATATTCAGATTTAAGGATTGGAAATAGGCTGGAAAGTCCTCATATAAGGAAAGTAAAGTTCCTACGGTAATTCCTGAGTTGACTACGTATTTATTATAATCGCCTGCGTCATACCAGCCATAAGGAGAGGCTAGTACGGTACCCTCAGGTCTGTTTTCTGAAACAGCAGAGGCATGAATTCTTACTTCATCATCAGGGTGCCCCATTTGCCTGGCCCACGCACCTGCTTCCTTTTCCTGAAGGGAAGTACTTGCTCTTTGAAAATAAAAGGCCTTTAAGCTCGCCCTACCCAATTCTGCATATACTTCTTCCTGGATCTGAAATGGAAAGGACTTGCCCAGTCCATTGATGATTAATTCAAATTCACCTACCTGTCTAAAGTCCGAAAAATCTGCAATTCTACTGGGTATTCCCGATAAAGTCGGAGAGGTTTTGCTACTAATAGGTCCTTCATATACTATCTCTTTGGTATGGTGATCCAACAGATAAAAGCCTTTTGCCTGTTCATTATCTAGCAAAACAGCAAGTTTTTGCTCATCTGGATAAAAGCCTACCTGATTCAGCCGGATAGTCTCAGTTACCTTTAGGTTATCATCTACCATTTGACCCTTACAGCCTATAAGTATCACTAGCACAAAACCTAATAATGTCAAATTCATTTTCATCTTAACTATTTGAAATATAGTATCTTAAATGTATTTATCTAATGTAAAACCCAAGCTTCAAAATTTCCGAATTGGATTGTGCTACCCATACCACATTCTCATGCGACCAGGCATCTGTAATAGTAGTTCTAAGTTCCAGTCCCATACTCCGCACATCAGAAATCTCCCAGGTGCCTGACTCATTTTTATGCACCACCCATCCGGGGTTGGCATCTATCCTACCTAGCTTCAACCGCGCATTTTCCTGATTCCCCAAAAGCATCAGTTCAAACCCCGTTTCAGCTTTCAAAGTGGCAATAGCCTGAATAGGTGAGGACTGCACCAAGACAGGAAGCTGAACCTCATCAAATTTGCCGTTTTTCAAAGTGTACATTTGCGTTTGGAGGCTTTGCGCTTGCAGAACTGCTGCCCGCTTCCGCTCATCTTCAGTCAGTATGTCTGAAATCCTTGCTGTGGAATAGCCTTCATGGGTAGGAAAAAGCCCTTTCTTTTTGTACAGCTGCGCAGCCAGTTCATCTCTGGAAAAGAAAGGATACTCCTCTCCCATCACTGGGAAAGTCATCAGGGGATCCACTGATCCATTTCCATCAAAGTCTTCGAAATAAACCTGTAACGGCACATTCTTATGGGTTTGAAGCCTAGAATTCAAGCCCCAATTACCAGCGATCAGCTCAGGATTACCATCCTCATCCAGATCCTTCACCATCAATGCTGACCATAGGCCGGATTTTGCACCTGGGAGAAATTCTTCGGATCGATCTACCACTTCACTGTTCCGGAAATTCAAAATCCGGATCCGGTCAAACTCTGAGGCTATAATCAATTCTTCTGTGCCATCCTGATCCAGGTCAAAGCTTTGAACTTCTTTGACTCTTTGTATAGCTTCCAGAGAATGAAGTGTAAATGAACCTTTCCCGTCAGAAATCCAAAGTTGGCTGGCGGCTGACTCTGGCCATCTTCCCGGCACATAGCCAGAACCTACGAAAACATCTTTTACCCCATCCCCATTGGCATCCCAGGCACTTACAAACTCCGTGGGATGAATGCCAAAATCGAATGATGATTCCGCGAACTCTCCCGTTCCATCGTTGATCAGGAGCAGGTTTCTTTGGTGAGTATCTGAAGAATCCAAATCAAAATACCCACCTCTTCCCACCATAAGATCCAAATCTGAATCCCCATCCACATCCAAAGCAGTGATGGACGTTATATTCGGGAAATCAAATTCATAGATCTCGTACCGGGAGTTATTAAAATCAATTCCTCCTTTTGATACTGAATAGATCTTTTTCCCATCAGAGATGATCAATTCAGTTTCTCCATCCCCATTCAGATCTGCTTCCAGCAAAGAACTCTTGTGCTGGGAAAGCCCATAGAGCAATTGGGATTGACGTTTAAAGTCATTGGGAATGGCGGGCTCACCTGCAATAGGAAAGCTTCCAATTTGCGTAAATCTCATTACTTTGAGGTTTTCTTCTGGAATCCTATTCCCCGCACCAGCCTCTTCAATAGTATGAATTTGATTGATCGCTGGATTGATAAGCTTACTTTCTTTTCTATTTTTCCACTGCACGAGTACAGAATCAACGCCTCCATCTCCAAGCCCAAAGTGCAAAAAAGCGGTAACATTGCCCTGATAGCCCTTATAAACCTGCTGTTCCTGATAGTTCAATTGACCCTTTTGATACACATAAACTTTGGCTCCTATGCCATCCAGATTGCCTTCGATTCCTTCTAAGCGGATTTGTATAAAGGTGCTTTCCTTACGCTCTGCGGTAAGATTTTTGTAAATCTGTGCAGGCTCGTTCAGGTTGTTCAAAATCAAATCCAAATCCCCATCCAGATCCAAATCTGCATATACTGCCCCATTGGAATTACCTGGGCTATCTAATCCCCAGCTGGCCGATTGGTTTTCAAACTGAAGACCATTGCTGTTTTTGAAGGCGTAATTACCCACTTTGGTCGCAGGCATTTGCTCGATCAGCTTTTGAATTCCTTCAGCGGTAACTTTGGAATTTTGCAGGTATTCATTTCTATAATTGATGAAATCCAGATTGGTGAAATCCTTCAAAAATCCATTACTCACAAATAAATCCGTAAAGCCATCATTGTCAAAGTCCGCAAATAAGGGCGCCCAGCTCCAATCTGTGGCACTTACCCCGGCCAGTTGCCCGATTTCTGAAAAGGTCCCATCTCCCATATTCAACTGCAGCATGTTCCGCATGAGCTGGTGATGGAGTCCAGCTTTCACAAAGAGATTGTAATGCTCATAATTCTCAGGCGTGAACAGAAGCTTCTGCCTCGCATTATCCTCCGGAAGCATGTCCAAGGAAAGCAGATCCATTTTTCCGTCCCGGTTAATATCCGCTGCATCCACTCCCATGGTGTACAGACTGGTATGACCCATCGCTTCATGGATTTTGTCTACAAAAGTGCCGTCACGCTGATTGATGTATAAATAGTCCGGGGCGGAATAATCATTTCCCAGGTAAATATCCGGGTAACCATCTCCATTGAAATCTGCGATAGATGCGCCTAGCCCATAGCTAAGGCCTGTTTCTGAAAGTCCAGATTCTTTAGTGGCATTTCTAAAAATGCCATTTTCATTTTTAAAAATCTTCGAACTGCTCATGGAATCAGCAGTAGCAAGCATGCTTTCAAAAGCATTGATATTCAGATTGTTAAACAAACTAGGATTATGATTGAGTAAGAGCATATCCAAATCACCATCCAAGTCCAAATCTGAAAAATAAACCGCAGTACTGAATCCTGGATCGTCTAAGCCATATTCAGATGCCATTTCTTTAAAAAAAGGAATTCCCTGCTTGTCCAATCCTTGATTGACAAAAAGCTGGTTTCTTCGCTGCGCCTCAGGCAAATCTCCTGAATAGCAGACATAAATATCTTTGAGTCCATCGGCATTGATATCTACGATCGCCGTCCCGGTAGACCAGGAATTTTCCCTTCCGGCGGTACCGGTGGCAAGGGAAATGTCTCTAAATTTCAGGTTGCCCTGATTCAAAAAAAGTTTATTAGGACCTTGATTTGCCGTGAAATACAGATCCTCAAGTCCATCGTTATTGATATCTCCCACAGCCACTCCGCCTCCATTGTAGAAATATTGGTAGGTCAGAATATTCGCTACATCAGTTTCCTGAATACGATTGGTGAAATCCACTCTGGTGGAGTCTGTGTTTTGCAGTTCAAAAAGAGTAGGAATACTTTTTTCCTGCCTATCTACACATCCGAAAAATAGCATTATAGCTCCAAAAAGGGGGATTTGGAGGAATCTTAAATGTTCGCTTTGGGATACTATAGATGGGAAGTTCAAGCTCAAAAGAGTAAGTATCTTAAAGAAAGATTATTAGGCAGATTTAGCTGCTGGGCTCTTTGTAGCAGATTCTGCGTAGTCAGTGAATACCATATGGGTTTAGAAAAAACTCCGAGACAAAACACTTTGCCTCGGAGAATGAAATAATAAACCTCTTATGCTATACTATTTAATTTACTGCTCTGATTACCCGTATGTTATCTACACCAAGTACTGCCTGAATGTCATTGGCTGTGGTATTGATAACTACTAGTCTAAGTTGTTTTGCAAAGCCATCTCCTTGTAGGAAATCGCCATAGGTATTGAGTCGGGTAGATCCATTGGTAAGCCTGGTCATGTTAGCTGACAAAGTGTACCAGCTTCCATCGGTAGTCTTAACAAAATCAGCCATTGGAATGTTATAACTCAGTTCATTTCCATTGGCATCAGGGAACCAAATCTGCATTTCCAAGCCCTCAATAGACTCAGTTGTATTGATAGCAACCTCAAATCTAATGTCAAAGCTAGCAGCTGGGGCAGATGGTTCATACCCTTCTCCTTCTGGGAAGATCTGCAATCCACTCCAGTTTGTCAAATTGATCACCTTATCATTGTTCCAGCCATAGTTTGCCGGGAAAGGCTGATTCATGCCACCGAAGTTTCCATCTATACCTTCTATACCCGGCTGAGATGGTCGGATCATATCACCTGACATGCCCCATCCCCATTCCCAAGGCCAAACCAGTGCGCCGTTGGTATCAAAATCAGCCACCATGCCTTTGTCAGCATAGATTTGCGTATTTCTATTGGTAGCTGATCCACCTGATCTGGTGACCACACTTATAGCTTGGCTTTCAGAGAAATCCAGTCCTTCAGGTACAGTCACCGTTAAACTGGATCCTGCAGAGTTGGTCTGGAATCCGGAAGTCACGTAAACGTCTTCACCTGGAAAATAAACGGTATCTACGAAGTAGAAATATCTACCAAAGAGTGTCAGTTCATCACCCGGTTTTACGTACTGGTTTTTCACCTGAGTAATCTGCGGTGCCGGCGGCAAAGTCTGGAAATCCATGATGGCTTCCCCGGCTTTGTTCACCAATCTAAGCGTATTCGGCACATCCGGGTTGGTAGCTACTGTAGGCACAGAATCACCCACCGTTACGATCACTGTATTATTGGTCACATAAGCAGTATTCACTCCCAGGGGATAATCATTCAGGTACACCTGTTGTGTTCCCAAAAGATTGTTACCCATAATCGCCAGGGTACTTCCTAGAGTAGCCGAAGTAAATGCACTATCAGCTGAAGTAGGATCTGTATTTCTCACCCGCTCAATGGTAGGCGGGCCTACGTTGATTTCATCCTCTTCCTTGCACGAGCCTAGCACAAGCACTAGGAGTAAAGCATTGGCTACTAGCAGGGAGTGAGAAGAGTTTCTAATATTAGTTATGATTTTCATGTTGTTTTCGTTTGAATAAACCTCAGCTATCAATTTTCAGAAGAAAAATCATAGGGTACAGGTGGTTTTCTCAGATTTGGAGCTCTGGAAAGTTCCGCCGATGGTATTGGAATCAAGAAGTTTGATTCGTTTACATCAAAGAACCGTGGAGAAGTGTCATCTTCAGGGATTTCTATTTCCCACAAAGTAGGATCAGGAATCTGGTCTGCATAGATTCTGAAAGTACCTCTATCCTGATTGGAGAGAATATCATAAGCTCTCTGCGGATCATAGTAGTGCAGTTTGGTAAATTCATACCAAGCCTGACCTTCCATGGCAAACTCCTTAATTCTCTCTTCGAATATATCCTCCCATGTCACCGAGCTGAGCGGACTTACACCGGCTCTTTCGCGCACCATATTTACATACTTCAAAGCTTCGGCAGGATTAGTATTCAACACTGCCTCGGCATAAGTCAAATAAACATCTGCCAAGCGCAGGATGTAAGTGTTGATTTCTGTTCCCTGCTGCACGACCTTTCCGTCATTGTCTTCAGGTCTACCTACCACATACTTTTTCACCCAGGCTCTTCCATTAAAGTCTCTGGTACCATCTGTATTCTGAGCCGGTACCCGAAGCTCCTGAGCTGAACCGCCGGCAGGTACTTGCGTGATGTACGGATAATGGTCACCTGGGAACATGAATGTTCCTTTTCTACGCTCATCAAAAACCAGATCGTCATAGAGATCCAGCATCCACTTGGAAGCTCCGATATCTCCACCCCATCCGTCACCGAACCCGGTGATCTCAGATCCATAAGCCAAGAATGCCTGCACGGAGTTTTGAGCTCCCCACTGACCAGCCTGACCGGCATTGTACACCCACTGCAAAGCAGCGAGAGTCTCCTGGTTATTGTTATTCTGAGTCTTGAACAGATCTTCATAGTTCTCCATCAAGGATGCGCCGGAGTTATCGATTACTCTTTTGGCATAATAGGCTGCAGAATCCAAATAAGTCTGGTTTCTGGTACCACCTACACCTGCACGTACCAAGTACATTTTAGCAAGCATACCTTCCGCAGACCATTTAGTCAGTCTGCCGTTCAATGCCGGAGATTCAGTCAAGTTCTCAGCTGCGAAACGGAAATCCTTGATGATAAATTGCCAAACTGACTCCTCGGTATTTCTGGCAATCGTAGTATCCTGAAGCAAAGCTGTGTTATTGGTAATAATGGGAACCGGACCCCAGTTTTGAACCAAATAGGAATAAGCCAAACCTCTCATGAAACGTCCTTCAGAGATACCGTAGTTCTTGATCCTTTCGGTCACCTCTTCTCCTGCAAAAGCATTGATATTATTGATCAATGAATTGGATTGAGCCACTACATTGTAGAAAGCTCTCCAAGAAGCACCGTTTTCACCTGTTTCACCTGTGGTATTGAATCGTACGTTTTCTAGCTGGTAAGAGCCAGAGGTCAATACTCCGCCCCGGGCATCACCAATACCGTGACTTGCTTTGTCATTGTAAGCAAACCAGACTATGTTATATAGCGGCGCAGATGCTGCCAAAATCTGATCGTCATTCTGATAGAAATTGGCATCTACTATCGCGTCTAATGGCGGTCTATCCAAGAAATCCTCCGAACAGCCCGCCATTCCTCCAAGAAGCAAAGTCGCCCCAAGGATTAGTTTATGGAATTTTGTGTTTGTTTTCATGTATTTATGATTTTTGGATTAGAAGTCAACACCTAAACTGAACGTATACATTCTCGTCTGCGGATATCTACCGTAATCCACACCGATCAGCTGGTTTCCTGCTGACACGTTGTTTCCTACAGAAGCACCCACTTCAGGATCATATCCTTTGTATTTGGTGAAAGTAAAAGCATTCTGAACACCGAAAGCCAGTTTCAATCCTCTGACTACATTCTGCTTGCCCAGAATTTCACTTGGGAATACATACGAAAGGTTGATGTTTTTCAATCTTACATAAGAACCATCTTCTACAAACTTGTCAGAGATTCTGGTACCGTTACCATTCAGGTCAGTTGCTGTGATTCTAGGAATATCTGTACCTGCATTGGCGATGAATGGATTTCCTGATTCGTCCATTTCAATACGCGCATAATCATAGGTTTCCAAAAGCATGTTTCTGCCCAGATTGACATTGTTTGGATTGATGTTCTGGAATCTATTGTAGTTATAGATATCTACTCCAAGTGCTCCAGTAAATAAGATATCCAAAGCAAAACCTTTATAGGCAAACTGCTGGGTCATGCCGAAGGTGAATTTCGGCCAAGGATTACCAATGAATGTCTGATCACGCTCATCGATCACGCCATCTTCATTCAGATCCTTGTACTTGATGTCACCCACATAGATTCCATCTTCGCCTACAGCAATCGGGTTCCCTGAATTATCCACTGGTCTAGCGCTTGACTCTACTTCTTCGATGGACTGGAAAAGTCCATCATACTGATAGCCATAGAACAACCAAGGAGCCTGTCCAGGTACTGCTCTTGCCGTGAAATCATTTAACCACCAAGCCGTACGGTCAATAAATGCAGCCTCAGAGAAGAACTTGGTTACCTCTGTTTTAAACCCTGAGAAGTTGTAATTCGAAGTCCAGGAGAATCCTGAAGCTCTATTGTCTATATTGATGGTATTGATGGTAATCCCGTAACCCTTGTTTTCCAAAGCACCGATGTTAACGGTAGGAGTACCTATGCTACCTTCTCCCGAAGTACCCATGTACCAAGGAAGTGGGTTTGGCAACAATAAATTATCAGTCTTTTTCAGGTAGAAATCACCTTCCAATTGAATTCTGTTATTGAACATATTCAAATTGAAGCCAAGGTTAATGGTAGAAGTTTCTTCCCACTTCAAGTTTGGATTACCAAATCTGGAAACCAGGAATCCTCCACCCCACTGGGTAGGAACACTAGGTGAACTAAGCGGTGCAAAAATCGCTCCTGCATCACCTTGGTTACCGGTAAGACCAGTTTCAAATCTCAGTTTGAATTCATCCATCCAAGTCGCATTGCTTAGGAAATTTTCTTCAGAAACTCTCCATGCTGCCGATACGGATGGGAAGTAGCCCCATCTGTTTTCAGGACCAAAGTTTGCAGAACCATCTGCTCTGAAAGCTGCCAATAAGATGTATTTCTCGTCAAAAGTATAATTAGCTCTTGCGAAGAACGACTCCATCGCCCAGTGATTAGCTCCACCGGAGTTAGTAGCTCCCTGTGCAGACCCCAAGCCTAACTGTGGTAAGTCATTGGATGGGAAGTTCACACGACCTGCATTCATAAATTCATATTGTGACTCCTGAGCCTCGTGGGAAGCCATGAGGTCCAAAGCATGCTTGTTCCAAACTGCATTGTAAGTCAACATTTGGTTCCAGTTCCAATAGAAACTGTTACTGGTCTCCTGGTTCAGGGTGTTTGTATCATTGGTCACCACACCTAGGGTGTAAGTTGGCGTGAAGAATTTACCATTATTGTAATTGATATTGGTATTGACCATGGTTCTGAACTTCAAGCCTTTTAATAGATCCACTTCAATGTTGAATCCACCCTGCGCACCTCTTCTCTTGTAGGTCCTATCCAGCAAATTAGCCAAGGCGATTGGGTTAGCTGGAGTAAATTGCAAGCTGGAACCGTTCACTGGATCAGCACCACCCCATGAACCGTCAGGATTGGTGACCGGAACATTAGGTGCCATTTGGATGGCATTATTGATCACATCGGAGCTACCTGTAGCCAGTTGCTCGTCGGTATGGAACAATTGTAGGTTCAGCCCGATTTTCAACCATTTTCTAGTTTGGTTGTCAATATTTGTTCTTACTGAGTATCTGTCAAATGAGGAGCCTATAGCGACACCTTCCTGGCTGAAATATTCTCCAGAGATGAAGAACTTTGTTTTTTCATTACCACCTGTCAAGGTGATGTTATGCTTGTTCAAAGGAGCAGTTTTGAAAAGTGCCTCCTGCCAGTCTGTACCTTCACCCAAAATAGAGGGGTCTAAGAAAGCAGCCGGTGGATCCCCGCCGGTAATTTCACGGATATCATTGGTCATCTCAGCATATTGCTGCAGGTTCATCACGTCTAGACTCTCAGGCTTATCCTGCAGGGTATGCAGGTAATTGTAGCTGATTTTAGTCTCCCCTTCTTTACCTCGCTTGGTAGTGATCATAATCACACCATTGGTACCTCTGGAGCCATAGATAGCCGTCGCAGAAGGTCCCTGCAATACTTCCATCGATTCTATATCACTTGGATTGAGACCAGCCAGTGGATTAGTAGAAGAGGTATTTCCATAAGAAACTGCCGATGGCTGTAGCTGAACTCCGTCAATTACATATAGTGGTTGGTTCGTACCACTAATGGAGTTTACACCTCGGATGTTCACTGAAATCCCTCCACCCGGAGCTCCGGTATTTTGGGTCACATACACACCAGCAGCACGACCTTGCAGGGCTTGCTCTACGGTGGTATTTACAGTACGCTCTATTTCTTCAGAAGTCACGGAAACCTGCGCACTGGACATGTCACGTTTCTTCATCGTACCATACCCGACCACTACAAATTCATCCATGGAAGCAATATCCTCTTCCAGGACTATATCGATCTGGGACTGATTACCGACTACTACCTCCTGGGATTTAAAGCCGATAAAACTATACACCAATACGGAATTGGTGGATGGAACGGTAATCGAATAAGTACCGTCCTCTTGTGTTGCCACGCCTGTGGTAGTGCCTTTGACCAGCACCGTCACACCGGGAAGTGAGAGTCCATCACCCGAACCGGTCACTTGACCTGTAACGGTAACCTGTGCGTGGACTACACCTGCCGAAAGCATGAGCCAAAGCAGTAATAGTTTTTTCATCATGTGGGTTTTAATTGTTTGAAAATTGGTAATAGGAATAGGTGCGAGTAGGAAAAGGTTTTTCCTCTGTGTTTTGCGGATGCAAATCCTTCGTTGGTTGTTTCATTATTTATGGGTTTGTCGTTATAAAAAATCATCGCTAACAACCCATCTCTGGTGAGAAATCCTTTTAGGAAGTAAAGTGCTAGAGTCTTGCATAGCTCTAGGCCAAAAGGATAAGATCAGATTCTGGGTTTATTGCTTTGATCCATTTAAATGTAGAATTAGCAATCGACTCTGAGGGTATTCAAATGTTTTCAATAAGGGTATCAAATGTTCCCTTAGGCTAAAACAACTGATAAACAGACTATTAACCTCTCACTTTTGAGCACTTTTTAGGTGAAATGAGGGAAATATTAGTAAAATATTTTTTTCACCTGCCACTCTTTTGCCCTTTTGAAGGATCACTTCAGTGCTGATTTGACGATTTTGGCCCAAGGTTTCAAGTCTGAATCTGCCCATTCCCCAGTAGAAGAAGCAGTAGGTAAAAGCATGGAACAGGTCTCGTCCTTATCCGCAATAGACCAAGCTGCCCAGGAAATTTTTCGACTTTCCATCCAGCTCAGCCAAGACGCCCAAGAGGCCTCATCTATAGGACCGTCACCGCTGGCTTCCATACCGGCACATTCAGATACAAAGAGTGGTAGCCCACTCTGGTGAGCAGCCTCTGCCCGCTCCCGCAAATAATCCTTATGCGTACCTGCATAGAAATGCAACACATACATCAAATTCTCCTGATTCAAAATGGGATCCTCAGCCACCAAGTGTATATCCTGGCTCCAAGTAGGACTGCCTACTAAAATCAAATTATCCGGATCGTACTTTCTGATCTCAGCTATAATCTCTTCGGAGTAGGCTTTGACCTCGGCCCAGGATTCATCATCCGGTTCATTGAACAACTCATAAATAACATGGGGATGATCACCATAAGTCTGTGCCATTTCTGCAAAGAATTCTTTGGCCTCCTCTTGATACAGGTCATGACTATGCCAATCGATGATAACATAAATATCCGCTTCAATTGCAGCGTCTACCACAGCTTTCACCTTTTGCTTAGCAAAGTCAGGATTATCCAGATAAGCACCATCTGGATCTACTCCCATGGCCGCTCTTACCAGATTGACATTCCAATCAGATTTCAACCAGTTCACAGTGGAGGAAGTGTAAAACCTAGGCCACCAGTTATGCCAGCCAAAGCTCACTCCGCGAAGCATCACCGCCTCGCCATCAAGGTCGGTCAGCTGTCCGGAACTGACCTTCAGCTGCCCGTGAAATTCATTTTTAAGTGCTAATTCAGGTTCAGGTTGAGGAGCTGGAGTAGGATCCGGACCTGCCGCTTCAGAGCATGAGCAAATCGCCACGCAGAGTACTAAAAGTAATTTCTTCATTTTGGGTTAATTAATTGAACCCAATATTACAGGAAGGAGCAGAATGCTAGGGGTATGGATTGTTTCCAATGAGGGGAGCAATCGTTAATTCTGGGCGAATTAAGAGGAAATCTCCTGTTGCTGGGCAGCATATTCCGAAGGCAGGGTTCCAAATTCAGCTTTAAAATGCTTCGCAAAATATTTAGCATTATTATACCCTACCATGTAGGCAATCTCCGAAATATTCAATTGACTCTTACTCAGCAGCTGAGCAGCTCGTTTCATTCTGATCAGGCGAATGAATTCTATAGGGCTTTTGCCGGTCAAGGACTGTAGTTTTTTGTAAAGTTGTACCCTACTCATTCCCAGCTCCTTGCTCAAAAACTCCACAGATAGTTGGGAATCTTCCAGGTGGTTTTCTACTATGCTGACGGCGTTTTGAATCAGTTGGTCATCCAGGGAATCTATTTTCACCTCGGATGCATTGATTTGGATCTTGTTTCGGTTTTGCTCTTGGGTGACATTTCGCTCACGTAGCAGGTTTTTAATGCTCAGTTGCAGCACATCCAGGTTGAACGGCTTGGTCAAATACAGATTTGCCCCGCTGTCCAGGCCTTGCAGCATGTTCTCCTCAGATTTTTTTGCGGTAAGCAATATCACCGGAATATGGGAAGTAGTGATCTCTTTTTTGACTTGCTGGCAAAGTTCATTTCCATCCATTTGCGGCATCATGAGATCCGTGACTATCAGATCTGGGATGTGCTGTTGAGCCAGTTCCCAAGCCTGCTTACCATCTGCAGCAGTGAGAATATGATAGGTATCGGAAAGGCAATCTTTCAGGTAATTTCTAAATTCCGCATGATCCTCTGCGATCAAAAGCACCTCTTTTTGATCATTCATCTGTTCTTCCTCAACTGCTATTTCATCCCAGTTTTCCGGCAAAATCAAACTTAAGGGGATAGTCACGGTAAATACTGCGCCCTCACCAGGCCTGCTTTCTACGTACAATTCTCCTTTCATGACCTGTACAAAATCCTTCACCAGTGACAGCCCGATTCCGCTTCCCTGATTCAGGTGTTGTCCATGTCCCTCAGTGGTGTAGAATCGCTCGAAAATTTTCTCCTGATCCTCCTCTTTTATCCCTACGCCAGTATCAGCTACGGCTAAGGTAAAGCTTCCTTTGTCCCCATCTTCCTGATTCAGATCCACCGAAACATTGATCACTCCGCCTTCTGGAGTGAATTTGAAAGCATTGGACAGCAAGTTGAAAATGATTTTCTCCAGTTTATCCGAATCAAAAATGGCCTGCTGGCTATTGATATTGGTTTCAAAATTCAAATGAATATGCTTGTTTTCAGACAGTTCCTGAAAATCCGCTACACATTCCTTGACAAACTCCACTACATCTCCTTCTGAGGGATGAAAGGACAAGCCTCCCCGCTCCACATTCTTCACATCCAGTAACTGATTGATTAATTTCAGCAGCCTGCGTGCATTCCGCTGGATGATTTGGTACTGCCCCAGCAAGGGGGAATTTGGAGAATCTGAAATCAGATGCTCGGTAGGTGTCAAAATCAAAGAAAGCGGGGTTCTGAATTCATGACTGAGATTGGTAAAAAACTTAGTCTTCAACTTGTCCAACTCCTGAACCCGATTTGCCTCCTGAATAGCCTGCTCCCGATCAAACTTCTCCTGTTGTCTTCGTATCAGTTGATTTCTGAAATACCAAATCACTCCTACGATTGCCAGGAAATACAGGAAATAAGCAATGGGAGTCTTCCAGAATGGAGCCAAAATCCGGATATCCAAGTAATATTCATAGGTACTCCACCCATCCAATACCGTCCCCGGCTGCACCACCAAGGTATAGTTACCCGGATCCAGGTTGGTAAAGGTCACCTTTGCCAAGTCATCATTCAGGTAAATCCAGTCTTCATTGAATCCTAGTAATTTATACCTGTATTTGTTTTTCTCTGGGTAAAGGAAATTCAAGGCTGAAAACCAAACGGAAAATATATTCTCATCGTGCTTCAGTACCAGCTCCTGCGTGTATTCCAGGGATTTGCTCAGGAGCACCCTCTTGTCAAATACATCACCCACCTGGACTTCCTCATTGAAGAGCTGGAAATCCGTAAACACTACCGGAGGATTATTGCTTTCGAAAGCAAAGTTTTCCGATTTGAAAATGTTAAAGCCATTTGGCCCGCCAAAAACAAATTCTCCCAAACTGGTCTTAAGTGCAGCATTCTTGTTGAACAAAGAAGCCTGCAAACCGTCTTTTTGGTCAAAATTTTGAAAAGAAATCTCAAATGGCTTTTTCGACCGGTCCAGGTCTGCATAGCTGAGCCCACTCTGGGAACTCACCCACAAGTTTCCTTTGGAGTCTTCCAGCATATCCACCAAATAATCGCTTGGAAGGCCCTCCTCTTCTCCATATTGATAAAAAGTACTGTCACTGGAGTCAAAGTAGTGCAATCCAGTGAGCGTAGTAAGCCAAAGCACTCCTTCATCATCGGTAAATAAATCGGTGATATTCCCGTCCAGCAAACCGTTTTCACTGGTTTCGGAGAAAAAGAGTCCAGTCTTCTGATCAAAATCCACCACATTCACACCCGAACCCCCAGATACCCAGACATTACCAGCTAGATCTTCCGCAAATCCTGTGATGTATTGGTTGTTAATATAAAAAGGAGCAGCCCCGGCAGGATGGTTTGAGAATGTCTCTCGATCAGCATCCAAAATAGCTATACCGGACCTCAAGGTGCCTATCCATATTTTACCAGTGCTATCCTCAAAAAGCCTCCAAATACTGGGATCGGGAATACCAGTGGAATCTGACTGATTGTAACTGTACCGTTTGAAATTAGTACCATCAAAACTCGCCAAGCCTGTGAGGTATGTCCCTATCCATAGAATCCCCTCATGATCCATCATCAAATCCACAATCACATCACCAGGCAGACTGTTGGCCTGATCTGGCCGATGCTTGTACTGCTGATAGGTATTTTTCTTTCGGTCAAAATAAATCAATCCTCCCCCGTTCGTTCCTATGTATAGGTTTCCTGCCTCATCCTCTACAAAAGCATTGATATCATTGTAGGGCAAAGAATTCGGATTGGCAAAGTTCTTTTGCACATGCGAAAACCGCACTAATCCTTGATGATAGTAGGCTACACCTTTTTTATGGGTCCCCACCCAAATAATGCCTTCATCATCTTTGAACAGGGAGTAGATCACATTATGAACCAAATTATTATTGCCCAGTTTCTCACTCCATAGATAGGATACCTCCCCGGATTCCTTGTCCAGCACATTGATGCCTCCATGATCTGTTCCCAGCCAGATTTGACCTGGCTTAGCTTCCACCACGGTTTTCACCAAATTGTTATTCAGCTTGAAATTCCCCCTGTTTTCCTGGTTGATTTCTATCTGATGAGAAAAGCCGTCCACCCGAAAAACCCCCAGATCCCGATCAGGATCATAGATCCAGGCGTCTCCTTGGGAGTCTATAAGTATTTCAAAATTTGCAAGCGCCGGAATCTCCTCACTGGGTAAGCGAAGTGTCTTCGTCACTATCAGTCTATTTGGATCCAAGAGGTCTATAAATCCGGTGCGGGAAACCACCCAAATCAACCCATCCGGCGCTTCAGCCACAGAGGCAATGCGATCCGAAGTAATGCTGCCCTTGGAAGCATTCTTTCTTACATATTCGGTTTTGCGGGTTTCGGGATTGTAAATACTCAATCCCAGCTCCGGGTGTGTAAACCAAAACCTATTTTGCCTATCCTCCATCAGCATGCCTACAGAATCAGAGGCTAAATGGTAGGTGTTCGAAAAAAGCGCTTTACCTCTACTGAATTTCTCTGTGACCGGATTATAGATATCATACAGGCCATTCATGTTTTTGACCCAGAGCATATTCTCCGGTCCCAAAAAAAGTCTGGAAATGCTATTGTTGGACAAGGAGGTAGAGTCATCGTTATTAAAAAAGGCCTTCATTCTGGTGCCATCGTAGCGATATAAGCCATAGGCCGTTCCGTACCACATCATTCCATCTGCATCCCGCACTATGCTCAGTACATTGGCATTGGCCAGCCCCAGACTTTCATCAAGATTCCTGAACACCAATTGAGAAGACAGATCCTGGGCGACCAATCCACCGGCCCAGCACATCCAAATCCCTATCAAAATACCTAGCAACCTTGCTCTCATACTCCCTTTTCTATATCGCCCAAATTATCAGAATTAAAGTAAACATCTTTGCTCTTTTGGAAAAAATTCACCTCTATTCTCCTGAAGCTTACTTTTATTTTAAAATTACTTTAAATCATCCTATCACTTCCACAAAAAAAGTCCGATCGAAAACATTCAACCGGACTTTTCAATCAATTAGATAACTACTTCTTAGATGAATCTGTTTAAAAGATTCTCGAAGTATTCTTGCTTACCTGAAGTCATTGCAGGCTCGCCTGCTTCAGCAGCATAGTTTCTTAGCTCTTCCAAAGTCATGTTACCGGATTCGAAATCCTTGCCCTTGCCTGAATCAAAGCTGGCATAACGGTTCTTTCTTCTTTCCAGGTAATCAGATTTTTCCAAGATATCATTGGCAATCAGCATGCCTCTGGCAAATGCATCCATACTTCCGATATGAGCATGGAAAAGATCATCCATATCTGTGGAGTTTCTACGGATTTTAGCATCGAAATTCACTCCTCCGCCTTGGATTCCGTCAGAAGTCAATAGCACTAGCATAGCTTCTGTCAATTCCTGTAAGTTCAAAGCAAACTGATCGGTATCCCAACCGTTTTGGTAATCCCCTCTATTCGCATCAATGCTACCCAGCATTCCCGCATCTGCACAAACCTGCAGTTCATGCTGGAAAGTATGTCCGGCCAAAGTAGCGTGGTTTACTTCAATATTCAATTTGAAATCCTTGTCCAGGCCATGCTGTCTAAGGAATCCAACCACAGTAGCAGCATCGTAATCATACTGGTGCTTGGTAGGCTCCATAGGCTTAGGCTCAATCAGGAAATTACCCTTGAACCCGTTCTTTCTGGCATAATCACGCGCCACTGTCAGGAATTGCGCGAGATGCTCAGTTTCACGCTTCATGTCTGTATTTAACAAGGACATGTAGCCTTCACGTCCACCCCAGAACACGTAATTCTCACCACCTAAAGCAATGGTAGCATCAATTGCATTCTTCACTTGTGTACCTGCATAAGCCAGTACATTGAAGTCCGGGTTAGTAGATGCACCGTTCATGTATCTCGGATTAGAGAATACATTGGCAGTACCCCAAAGCAACTTCACTCCGGTTTCCGCTTGCTTCTGCTTAGCGTATTCGGTGATGATTTGCATTCTTTTCTCATATTCCGCTACGGTAGGTCCTTCATCGATTAAATCCACATCGTGGAAACAATAATAAGGAGCTCCGATTTTGGTGATGAATTCAAAAGCTGCATCCATCTTGTCCTTTGCTCTCTGAACAGGATCAGCAGCAGCATCCCAAGGGTGTACTATAGTTCCAGGTCCGAATGGGTCATTACCGGTTCCACAGAAGGAATGCCAGTAAGCAATTGCAAATTTGAAATGCTCTTTCAGGGTTTTACCGGCGATCACTTTGTTTTCGTCGTAATACCTAAAAGCCATAGGGTTATCACTTTCTTTTCCTTCGAAAGGGATCTTTCCAATAGATGAGAAATAAGTCTTTGACATGTTACTTGAATTTAATCGGTTTATTAGGTTTGATTTAATTTATAGTTCGATTTTCTGGATTGCTTCTAATCGCTCTTTCCAGAGATTATATACTTCTTCATATTGCTCGTAGAAGTTTTCATTAGGTTCTATAGTTTCCAATAACTCCAAGCCTGCAAATGCTTCGGATTCATTGGCAAAAACACCCGCTCCTATTCCAGCTCCTCTAGCTGCGCCCTGCGCTCCATCTGTATCATACAGCTCCAGCACTACCTTATTCATATGCACAAAGGTCTTACGAAAAACCGGACTTAAGAACATATTGGCCTTGCCTGCTTTTACGGTTTTCAGGTCCAAGCCCATCTCCTGCATGATGCGGAATCCATAGGTCAAAGCAGATACAATCCCTTCCTGTGCTGCTCTGATCATGTGCCTCTTGTCATGCTTCAACAGATCCAGGCCAAGCAAGTGGGCACCCACAGCTTTGTTTTTCATGATGCGCTCCACTCCATTTCCAAATGGAATAAAGCTCAGTCCATCAGATCCAATAGGCGCGGCACTACCCAAGGTGTTCATTTCATCGTAATCGATGTGCCCCGCTCCCAGCAATTTCTTCAACCAACTGTTCAGAATTCCTGTCCCGTTTACACAAAGTAAAACCCCATAAGAAGGATTCTGCTCCGAGTGGTTTACATGCACAAAGGTATTGACTCTGGACAAAGGATCATAAAGTGGCTTGTCCGCAACTCCATATACTGTACCAGAAGTCCCCGCCGTAGTAGCCAATTCTCCTGGCTTTAAGACCTGAAGGGAAAAGGCATTATTCGGCTGATCACCGGCACGGTATGAGATAGGGACACCTGCATCCAGACCTGTTTCTTGGGAAGCTGACTCAGAGACTTTGCCCTGAATGGAATAGGAAGGCACTACTTCAGGAATCCAGGATTTTGAAATTTTGTAATTATCCAAAACCTGATCGCTAAGACCATTTGCCTGAAAATCCCAGAATATACCCTCAGAAAGTCCAGTTTCAGAAGTCAATATTTCTCCTGAAAGCTTCATGGCAATAAAATCTCCGGGAAGCATCATCTTATGGATTTTGGCAGCCAGTTCAGGTTCATTTTCGATCACCCAGCGAAGTTTGGATGCAGTGAAGTTGCCCGGAGAGTTTAGTAAATTTTTCAGGCAGTACTCTTCTCCCAGTTCCCGGAATGCCTTTTCTCCAATAGGAACAGCCCGGCTATCACACCAGATAATGGATGGTCTGAGTACATTTTGGTCTTTGTCCACCAGCACCAAGCCATGCATCTGATAGGCTATACCTATTCCTTTTACTTCTCCGGATTTTACCTGAGCTTGTTGAAGCACATACTTAGTGGCTTGTTTTACATACTTCCACCAGTTTTCAGGGTCTTGCTCTGCCCATCCAGACTGCGGGGATTCTATAATCATTTCCTCTTCAGGAAAAGATTTGGACATAATGGATTTGCCGGTATCGGCATCTAAAAGGGAGGTCTTGACAGAGGAGCTTCCAATGTCAATCCCTAACAATAGGGTTCTCATGATAGAAAATAGGTTTTACCAGAATACGATATAAAGTGCAGCAGTGATTCCCAAAATCAGCAATGCGCCAATTTTGAATGCCGTACTTGTTTTAAATAGGTCTGAGCTGATTTCTATGCTGTTTGGATGATCTTTTCCTTTGCCTTCTACTAAGCTGATGATAATCATTAAAGCCGCCAGCACTAGGAATACCACTCCCATTCGGTCTATAAATGGCAATGCCGGAAAAACCACCTTCAGCACTATAGAAAGAGGAATACTGGAAGCAGCAGCAGTCAGCGCAGCGTTGGATGTGGTTTTTTTCCAGAATACTCCAAAGAAGAAAATCGCAAATACACCCGGAGAGATAAATCCAGTATATTCCTGAATAAACTGGAATGCCTGATCAAGCTGTCCCAAAGCCGGAGCTACTATAGCGGCTACTACAAATGCCACCGCTGCAGTGATTCTACCTACTCTTACCTGCTTGGCCTCAGACTCTGCTTTTCCTATGTATTTATTATAAATATCCATCGTGAAGATGGTAGAGGTACTGTTGGCCATGGAGGCCAAAGAAGATACGATGGCAGCAGTAAGTGCAGCAAATGCAAGTCCTTTCAGACCTACCGGTAATAACTGCAGCAAGGTAGGATATGCCCTATCGGATTTTACTAAGCCAGTCACCGGGTCTTTCATAGACTCAATGAAGCCCACATCAATTCCATCCTTCACTATCACCCAGGCTGCGATCCCAGGAATCACCACGATAAGCGGCATCAACAATTTCAAAAAACCTGCGAAAATCATCCCTTTTTGCGCTTCATCTAGGCTCTTTGCCGCCAAAGCACGCTGGGTGATGTATTGGTTGAATCCCCAATAACTCAGGTTGGTAATCCACATACCGCCCACCAGCACAGAAATCCCCGGCAGGTCAAGGTAAGCATCACGCTCTCCTCCCGCACCATCAGGAATCATCATTTCTCCCTTACTCAGAATCATAGAGAAATGTCCTGGAACTTTTTGGCGAAGCAAGTTCAACCCTTCCCAGGCATCACCTCCACCCACCATTTGCAGCGCAATGTAAGTAGTGGCCAATCCACCGGCGATCAGGAAGACCACCTGGATCACATCCGTCCAGGCTACAGCTTTCAGTCCCCCATAAATGGAATAGATCATAGCAAAGAGCGCCAAGCCTACTATACCATAGGTCATAGGGACATTCATGATGGTATTCAAGCTCAATGCTCCCAAATAAAGTACGGAAGTCAGATTGACAAAAACATAAAGCAAAAGCCAAAAAATGGCCATGGTGGTTCGCACTCTGGTATCGTACCTGTCCAGCAAGAAGCCCGGCATGGTATAGATGCCCTTTTTGATATAAACAGGAAGGAAAAAGATCGCTACCACCAAAAGGGTAACAGCCGCCATCCATTCATAGGTGGAGATCGCCAAACCCAGTGCAAAACCAGATCCTGACATGCCGATAAACTGTTCGGCAGAAATATTTGAAGCAATTAAGGAAGCTCCCACTGCCCACCAAGGGAGTGCTTTGGAAGCCAAGAAATAATCTGAGGAATTTTTGACGTGACCTTTCTTTTCACGTGATACAAAAATACCCATCCCTACGATGAGTAAACAATAGCCGACAAAAACGACTAAATCTAAAGGTTCAAGAAGCATATATTTAATAGGTTATTTTGCTGGGTAGTTAATCTTGGGCTAGCACTAATTTTGCTAAAATTGCCCGATAAAGATAATATTTTCAACATAAGGAGCATATAATTCTAGAATGAAATCAAAAAATCTGAAAAAGCTCCTCCAGTTCTGCTATGGGGCTGATTTCAAATTTCTTTTCATCCAGCTCAGACAAGTAACTGATTCCCGTACAATTAGTCACAAATACCTGATCTGCCAGTAGCAATTCATCCAAGGTAAATTCACCTTCATGCAGGATTATTTTTTTCTTCAAAAAGGCTTCAAAAATCACCCTTCTACTCACCCCGTTGATACAGGAGCAAGCCAAAGCCGGGGTAAAAAACTCATCCTCTTTTCTCCAGAAAATATTGGATGACCCTGCTTCACTTACAAAGCCACGGTAATCCATTAAAATAATTTCATCCAGCCCTCTTTCCCTGCGTTCTTTATTGGCTAGTACATATGGCATGGCGTTGAGTGTTTTGCATGCTGACCAAACTGTGGGGTACAGGCACATGGTCTTGGCTATGGCCACTTTGTTTTTCACTGCAGGGCCAGACTGGTGGGCAGATATAATGAGTTGCTGAATAAGGGTACTACTCTCCGGAGTGTATTTGCCTGCACCGGCCCGGAACACATTCCATCTAAGGCGAAGCACTTGACCCAAAGATTTACTTGCGATGAGTTGGGAAAGCTCATCCGGGTCAATACAGCATGAATCCAGTCCGAGTAAAGCCATGCCTTCAGACAGACGTTGCAGGTGCTTGTCAAAAAAGCGGATCTTTCCATCTACAGCAATCATAGTTTCGAAAAGTCCATCCCCAAAATTACCTGCTCTATTGAATAAGAAATCAGAATTAGGCGAACTCCAAAGCTGACTTTTACCCTGTTTTATCAGAAATGTTTCATTTTCGATCATAAAAGTGTTCGTAATCGATCATAATTTGAATTTGTCAGAAGCATAGTCTCGTTAAAATATGTCAAGTTAGCCTTGATGCATCCAGACAGAAGGCAATATTTCGCATTTTTATCAGGATTTCTTCACATCAATTTTACCTTAGCACCAAAATTGGAACATAATAAGCCAGATGGCAAATAAAAGTAGTGTTTTTGATATGATAGGACCTGTGATGATCGGGCCATCTTCTTCGCATACCGCAGGGGTAGTCAGAATAGCCAGAGCAGCCATACGAGTGCTGGGTGGTATCCCAGACCATGCTGAGATTACCTTTTATAATTCCTTTGCCCGCACCTATGAAGGGCATGGCAGTGACCGGGCTATCATCGGAGGGTTAATGGACTTTAAAACTGATGACCCCAGGATAAAAAATGCCCTGGACATCGCTGAGGAGAATGGATTTTCTTATAAATTTAAATCCATAGGTAATTCATCCATTCATCATCCCAATACTATAAAAATGTTGCTTCGAAAGGGGGAACAAACTGTGCTGGTGGAAGGTGAAAGCCTAGGAGGTGGTGTGATCAATATTTCTGAAGTAGATGGTTTTGTAGCCAACTTTTCTGCCCAAAATCACACCTTAATTATCAAAGCCAAGGATATTTCTGGAGCCATTGCATTTATTTCCAGTGTGATCGCACAGGAAAAAGCTAATATTGCCACGATGTCCGTGTCCAGAAAAGGCAAAAATGACTTAGCTTGCCATGTCATTGAGATGGACTCTGGGATCAATGAGATTACTTTAACCTATTTGAAATCCTTACCATGGATTTCAGAATTAATTTATATCCCAGATATAGACCTATAATAAAACCATGATATCGAAGAAGCCTAGAGAATCCAAATCAATCTACTAGCGCTTTGAGATTACCGCTGAAAACTATTTTAATCAAATGAAAAAAACTTTACTGAGTTTAGCTTTTTTAGCCGGATTAGGTTTTTCCAGTTTTGCTCAAGAAACCGTTACACCTACAGGTCCGCTAGACTTGGAGACAGCCGTTTCTATAGCTTTGGAAAATAACCTGACGCTGAAAAGAAGCGAATTGAACCAACTATCAAACGAAGCCACTTTGCTCCAAAACCAAGGAGCAAGATATCCAAGTTTAACGGCCGGAGGTTCTACCAACTTCAACTGGGGTAGATCTATTAACCCGGCGACCAACTTGTTTGAAACGCAACGAATAGGGAACATCAACCTGAATGCTTCTTCCAACGCTACGATCTTCAACGCAGGCAGGATCAATAATACCATCAAACAGACCAAGACCTTATTGGAACAGGGCCTGTACAACATAGAATCTACCAAAAACACCATTACCCTGAATGTAATCAACAATTACATCAACGTGGTGTTCAATCAGGAGCAGGTCAAGATCGCAGAGAACCAGCTTAAAACCACGCAGGAACAGCTGGACAGAACCATCAAACTGGTGGAAGCCGGGTCTCTCCCCTACTCCGACCAACTGGATCTACAATCCCAGCTGGCCACCAACAATGTGGACCTGATCAATGCCAAGGCTACACTAAACAACTCCATGTTAACGTTGGCCCAGTCTCTACAGATCCCATATACCCCAGATTTTCAAATCCAAAGACCAGAGCTTTCTGTGGATGATACCTTTATGATTTCTGAGTCTTCATCTACGATTTACAGTACTGCACTGGAAACCATGCCTGAAATCAAGGCAGCGGCCCTAGGCGTACAAAGTGCCGAGTATGACATTAAGTTGGCCAAAGCCGGCTACTATCCTACTCTGGGAATAGGTGCAAATTTGGGTACAAACTATGTGGATATTTACGAGGAGAAATTTGCTGATCAGCTAGACTTTAACTTCTCCCAGTCTGTGGGGATTCAGTTGAGCATCCCTATTTTCTCCAGGTTGAGTAACAAAGCCAATGTGCAAAGAGCCAATGTGCAAAAGCGACTCGCAGAAGTAGCCGAGCTTGAAGCGAAAAACCAACTGAGACAGGATATAGAGACGGCATTTACCAATGCACTGGCTTCCGAGCAATCCTACCAAGCATCCCTAAGCAGAATAGAAAGTCTGGAGGAGTCCTTTAGAATTGCCAAGCAGAGATTTGAGCTGGGCGCTATTAATTCTGTGGACTTTCAAGTAGCCCAAAACAACCTGTTTTCGGCTCAGTCCCAACTCGTTTATGATAAATACACCTATATTTTCAGAGTAAAAGTACTTGATTTTTACCTGGGTAACCCCATTAATCTTAACTAAACATGGCCAATAAAAAATCAAACAAACTATTGTATTACCTCCTGGGGGGAATTGTAGTTTTAATCATCTTCGCTGTAATAGCCAAAAACGCCGGCTGGGTAGGCGGAGCCAGCGAAACTGAAGTGGAAGTAGCCAAGGTTTCCAAAAACTCCATTATAGAAAAAGTAAGTGCATCAGGTGAAATCCAGCCTGAAGTAGAAGTGAACCTAAGCCCTGATGTAGCTGGAGAAATTATAGAACTGAATGTAGAGGAAGGCGATTCGGTGGCGGCTGGAAAGCTTCTGGTTAAAATCCGTCCGGATAATTTCATCTCTGCACTGGATAGAACCAAGGCAAACTTTAACCAGCAGCAGGCAAATCTGGCTCAATCCAGGGCATCTTTGCAGCGTGCTGAAGCTCAGTTTACCCAAGCAGAACTCAACTTCAACAGACAGAAAACCCTATATGAGCAAAAGGCCATTTCTGATGCAGATTTTGAGCAGGCCAGAGCAGATTACATAGGTTCGGAAAAGGACCTGGAAGCTGCTAAACAAAGCGTGTTGGCTTCTGAATATGTAGTCAAAAGTTCTCAAGCTTCTGTAAGCGAGGCCGAGGAAAACCTGCGACTGACCAATGTATATTCCCCGGTAAGCGGAATCGTATCAAACCTGCTGGTAGAGCAAGGCGAGCGTGTGGTAGGAACCCAGCAAATGGCCGGTACTGAAATGCTGACCATAGCAGACCTTTCGAAAATGGAAGTTCGTGTGGATGTTAATGAAAACGATATCGTCCGTCTTAGCTTAGGAGACACCACTATCATAGATGTGGATGCCTATGCTTACACCGGAAAAACCTTTAAGGGAATTGTCACCAGCATTGCCAATACTGCAAACACCAAAGCTTCTGCAGATGCAGTTACGGAATTCAAAGTGAAAATCAGAATCCTGAACGATTCCTACCAAGACCTAGTCGACGAAGGTAAAAAATACCCCTTCAGACCAGGTATGACTGCCTCCGTGGAAATCATCACCAACTCCAAGTCCAATGCACTTTCCGTGCCTCTAGCTGCAGTCACTACTCGGGAGAGCAAAGTAGACACCTTGGCCACAGGGGGGACCCGATCAAAAGAATTGGTATTTGTAAATGATGGTGGCAGAGCCAAAATCAAGGAAATCAAAACAGGTATCTCCGACTTCCAAAACATAGAAGTACTGGAAGGCTTGCAAGAGGGAGAGGAAATCATCTCCGGCCCTTACTTTATCGTCAGCAAAGACCTGAAAGCAGGAGATCTTGTAAAACCGGTAGAAGGGAAAGTAAGCATAATCAGCAGTAACTAACGAGTCTGATCCCAAATCAAAAAGCCGATGATTATAAAACAATCATCGGCTTTTTGATTACTGATAAAGCCCGGGACTAATCATTTTCTTCCAATTGGAAAATCTCCTCTAGAGCTATCTGAAACCTTCGGGCTATTTTAAGTGCCAAAACTGTGGATGGCACATACTTGCCAGCCTCTATACTGTTGATGGTCTGCCGGGATACTCCCACACTTTCAGCTAAATCCTGCTGGGTCATATTGTGACGGGCACGCTCTACTTTTATACTATTCTTCATAAGGTCAGTGAAAGAGAATTGCGCTGACGAAACATCACCCACCTGAAGCGCAGTACAAAAAGAACCGGAATGGAGAACATATTGAACATCATAAACGAAAGGTAGTCCACTCCATAAAACAGCAGAGCTCCTATTACATTTAATAGAAAATATCCGTAGCAAGCGAAAAGAATGGAGTCCAGCCTGATTTTCTGAATGTACTCATCCTCTAATTTTTCCTTGGAAAATGCTATAAAAAACAAACTAAGAAACAGACTGATAATAGCCACTTCATTGGTAAGGTTTTCATCTGCGCTTTCGAAAAGCCCAGTTTCCCGTACTCCATCGATCTGAAGCCATGAGAATTCAAACTCGGCAGACATGGCATAAAATGCCAGTGCGGCAGAGGGAAGGAATAAAATCCATCCTATCCTCTGCCAGTAATGAGGTAATAAGATTTTGGATAACATAGTGGTAATAGTTTAATTTTTAGAAGCCATGAATTTCTGATACTGAAATGCACCGTAGATGTACACATTGAGCA
Organism: Algoriphagus sp. TR-M9; assembly: GCF_027594545.1. Classification (NCBI taxonomy): domain Bacteria; kingdom Pseudomonadati; phylum Bacteroidota; class Cytophagia; order Cytophagales; family Cyclobacteriaceae; genus Algoriphagus; species Algoriphagus halophytocola. Next base: position 2,454,901 of record NZ_CP115160.1, read on the forward strand.
AAAACAGAACGAGATAGGCTGTGAAAATCTCTGGTGTAAACCTTTGAAAACGGAGGTAATTGATAATCATAAGTGCAGCCATCCCCCAGATCAACCAATATGCACCGGTCTGAAAGGCCTGAAGTCGGAAGGATTTGATCATTTCATCCTCCTCTGGCTCCCGCACCAGATTCAATATCCCAAAAGCAATTCCCCAAAATCCATAAATAATCTGAGGAACCTCATTTGTATCCATGTCAGGATTTACAAAGGCAAGCCCCAAAACCAACAATACCGGAAGTGGAAAAAGCACATAGGCCAGCTTCTTCCAGGAGGGTGAAAGTAATGGGACGTGTAGAATTGATTTCTTATCCATAAGTCAAATAGTTTTTACCAAATGTAAAACAAAGTTTACTTTATGTCAAATATTCTATTCAAACTTATGAAGTATAAAAATTGGAATTAGAAAACATACCCCTGCTTTAATTTCATATTTTCTATAAAAACAGGTGATTTGCGTACCTTTAATCAACAAAAACCTAATTCAATTAACTTTTCTATGCTTTCAAATCAAAAAATCGCCATCATAGGCTGCGGAAATCTAGGTGCATCAATAGCCAATGGCTTGCTGAAAAAGGCAGATTTTGATCCTAAAAACCTGATTCTGACGAAAAGACAAACAGCCAGTCTTGCTGATTTTGCTGCACAGGGCGTGCAGGTCCACAGCGATAATATACAAGCTGCAAAGGAGGCAGACCTGGTCATACTGGGAGTGAAGCCCTATAACATCAGCCCCATTTTGAATGAAATCAAACCAGGCTTGGATTCCAGTAAAATCATTATCTCTCTGGCCACTGGCGTGAGCTTAGCGGAAATGTATGGCGTACTTTCAGATGATGCAGTAGCCTTCAGAGCCATGCCAAATATCGCAGCGGATATTCAGGAGTCAGTGACCTGTATATGCTCCAATAATGCAAGTTCGGAACAAGTAAATACCGTAAGCCACCTCTTTGACGCGATAGGATTCACCATTCCCATTGAGGAAAATCTGATGGAGGCTGCCACGGTTTTGGGCGCCTGCGGCATAGCTTATGTGCTGAGATTCATGAGGGCTATGATTCAGGGCGGCATTCAGATTGGTTTCGATTCAGTGACGGCGAGCAAAATTGTTAACCAAACCGTAAAGGGAGCTGCAGAACTGATGATCCAAAAAAACATGCATCCAGAAGCTGCCATAGACAAGGTGACTACTCCCAAAGGCTGCACCATAGTAGGACTGAATGAAATGGAACACCAGGGCTTTAGCTCAGCCATGGTTCGAGGTGTAATCGCCAGCTATGACAAAATAGCCAAATAAGCCGTAAACGGGGGAATTATTGATTTTCAAGGAATATTAATTCTAAATCAGGAAAAATTAATATTTATTTAAATAAGAATAATTAAAAGATTGTTTTTCTTTTGAATCTTTTCAGTAGATTTGTCTTGGGTGATAAACAACTTTTGCTATTCCTTTTTCAAAGACACGATTTTTAAAGGAAGGACTGTTTGGTACTTTTTCTTCCTTCCTTTTATGATTTCCCCATCAAAAAACCTTCTGACTTTCTCAGGAGGTTTTTTTATAGCGTAGCGTAGAGGAATAATTGAGTACAAGGATATTTGGGATCTGTCCTAATAGTTGCAAATGCTCAAAAGTCCAGCAATGAATTCTTGGTTTATTCCTTTATTTTTGAAAAAAATGTAAGCACATGCTATCAGGAACCAAGAGAAGTAATATCAAGATAGGATCAGAAGTCTCCATAGTGCAGAAGCACCATCAGCGAAGTGGAGAACTGACAGAAGGCTTTGTCAAAAAAATCCTAACCTCCTCCCCTGAGCATCCCCATGGAATCAAAGTCATGCTGGACAGCGGAGAGGTGGGAAGAGTAAAGGAAATAGTTGAGGAAGACTGAATATCAGGAAGGGCGCACATTGATCTGCAGCCCTTGTAGGAAATTTCTCAGAATTTGATCCTTGCAGGGCCTAAATTGACTTTGCGTTGGTTTTCTGAAAAAAGCGCTGAGCTCATGCTTACTGATTTCCTTGCCAGCAGACTTGAGCACCTCAAGCATATCCTCATCTTTGAGATTCAAGGCAATTTTCAGCTTTCGCAGCACAATATTATTATTAAGCTTTTTCTCAGCTACGGGTAATGGACCGTCCTTTTTGCCCCGTTTCAGAATAATAAACCCATTGAGAAATGTGGCCAGTTCCCTATCGTAAATTTCTTCAAACTCCGGATCATCATCTCTTTTGAGCCAGTTGGCCACCAAATCGCGCTCCACTGATTCCCCTGCCAGCTTGAAGATATCAATCATTTGAAAATCATTGAAATCAAAAGTGTATCGCAAACTGCGGAGAATGTCATTGTTGCTCATGGTTCTGCTTTTTGGTCCTATTTGAAAGTCCAAAAGTAAAACAATTCTTAGAAGCTCTGTACTTTGTAAGGCTTTAAGCTGTAGGAATTATTCGGAAGCCGACTCCTCTTCTCTAAAGCTGATCATCCAGTTGATCCCAAATCTATCCGTACACATCCCAAAGTAATCTCCCCAGAAAGTGGAGCTCATTTCCATGCTTACCTTTCCTTCTGAGGACAGCTTGGAAAAAAACTCATCGGCCTTTTCCTTAGAGTCGGCTGTGATGGAGAGGGATATATTATTCCCCACATTAAAATTGCCCGAATCATGTCCTCCGGTGTCACTACCCATCAGGATGGTGTCTCCGCCTATGGGCAAGGAAACATGCATAATCTGATTTCTGGCCTCATCAGAGACCGGGTAATTCGGATCTTCCGGCATATCTGAAAATCTACCTAAAAAGGTGAATTCCCCACCAAAAACAGCTCTATAGAAATTAAAGGCATTCTCACAGTTGCCCTCAAAGGTCAGGTATGGATTGATAGTAGTCATACATTTAAATTTTAGCTATAACTTATTTCTATGGTTTGGACCATAATTCTTCAATTTTCTCTACTCAATTTGTCATCCAAAGTGAACAGGAATGAAATAATTTAAATACAAATTCAGACCAATTTCACCCGAACTTGAGCTAAATTAAAAGAATTCAAGGAGTCCCAAGGTTGGTACTCCTCCAAAGACTTATATTCAGCTACTCTTCCATCAAAATACTTTATTTCCACACCCGGATACTCTGCTTCAAGATAAGCATATGCTCTCTTAAAATCTCTCTGATCTTTATATTTAGATTTCATCAGGTGAATTAGAATTTCTCCCTTGGAATCCTTAGTTGTTAAAAATTCCTTCATCCACTTTCTCAACCTCCTATGTTTCCTCTTCACAGCCCAACGATAACATAAAATCCCAAAAAGTGGTACTGGCCCATAATGTCCCACAAAAGTATGATCAGGTGCTCCAGATCCTTCCTTTCTGATTTCATTTTCCCATACATTCATGCTATCAATTGAAGGCAAATCTAACTGAAGGGGTGATACAGCTAAAAGATCATATAAAAACCTCTTGCTGGATGGCAAAAATTTATGGGTTCTAATAGGAATACCACGCATTAATGACCACTTGTGGAAATAGTAAAACAAAGGCTTATTAAAAGTATGAACATCATGATGCGAGGTCAAATGATCTGGTTCACGTCCAAAAACACGTTTAAACCTTTCATACTGTGCATCAAATTCAATTTTGATTTGTTCAATCAGGTTGGAGTCCTCATAGTCGATATTAAACTTATGGAACCTTCTAAAAAACCCATCTGAGTCTACTAGGCTCCTCACTTCTGAAACATCTGCCACTGGCTTTCCACTGGTGATCGTAAAGTGCAAACCAATATGGCTACTTTGATACAGACTGATGGAAGATCCTCTCCGCTTATGTTTTTTTAATGAATCAGCAAAACCCTTTAAATACTCTCCTTCTGGATCATTAGGTCTATTTACAAATACGGCCAAAGAGTTGATATAACCATGGTACAAGGCAAGCTTAGCTCCAATATCTATTTCTTCTACCACGCCAATGTCATCGGCAGTAACAATAATACTCTTTTCTATCAAAGGAATGTCCCTACTGGTACTTATGGCACCACTCCATACAAAACAATTATTCTCCAACACATACCAAATATCGGAATCCATATAGCGTTCCCCTTTTACAGCATGAGAAATCACCACTTCAGTATTTTTCCTCAATACTTTAAGCTTTTTAGAATTCACATCTGGAAAATCCCTTCGAGCATTTACTTGGGCAGTTACTAATCCTATGTATGAACTCATCACCCAATAGTTTTGGTAGTATCTTCGATTTCTTCTTGAGCTGCACTCCCTTTTTGAGTAGCGGGAATCTGGATTGAATTCCGAACTTTCATCAGTTTGTTTAGCATATCAAACCAAAATGGAGCACCAAGTGAAATAGCAAATGCAGTGATCAAAAAGCCCAGCCATTGCAATATTTTACGAGAATTCTCTGTATCAAACCACGGTATTGATATATCCGTAGTTGATTTTCTGGTACTTAAGGTTTGGCTGTGCGCCTTTAGCAGGGTATCAAATTGAGCTATAAAATCCTTGGTATTTATAGCACCTGCCGAATCTATTCCCTGCGGGTTCTTAGCAATAAATTCCTTAGCACCCTCCACGTATAGTTCTCTTAACTCTTCATTTACAGTAAGTTTCTCAGCTAACTCTATAGTATCCACTTGAAATAAAAATGCGAGCAAAAGCCCAATGACAAAGGTAAAAAACCTGAGTTTACGTTTAAACCAGCCTGTGATCCTGTCCATCTGGTCATCATACCAGTTTTCTATCAATGCTTTGAATTTTTCTATATCGTTTGCGGCCTCCGCCCAAAGCAAATTAAGTTGGTATCTGGTTTCCGTACCTATGGATAAGCCGTCTATTTCCCACTCAAAATCCGAACTGGTACGTTTGTATAAGTCTGATCTCAAATGATCAATCTCATCTACTAAGGCCTCTATTTCAAATTTATCAGGTGACTCTGACTGCTTCAAGTCCAATAAATCCTTTTCAAGAATCTCTATTTTTGACTCTAGCTCAGTATGGTCAAACTTTGGGATGAGTTCTAATGTAGCTGCAATGTTATCTACATCATCTAGGTATTTACCTTTTTTCAATAAGTCCACCAAAGTACTTGCAAACCGGTCTTTAGCGATATATGAAGGTTTAGAATTAAGCCCTTTGTGCCCTAAATATTTGATAGAAGGATGCGCATAAAAAGCCTTTGTCAACGGATTAATAGTATCTACCCAAAATAGATTTAACATGGTGTGATTGATCCGCTTGGACTGCTGGTCATCCGCTAGCAATCTATCTATACCTGTAATCAGATTTTTTGCCCTTGAGCTGAAAGTAGAAGTAATCGCCTCTATCACAGTCATGGCTAATAGACTGTAAAGAAGGTAAACAAAAACCAAACTGATAAAAATGTCTAAAACTGCTAAACCTGTCATATTATCGATGCGCTAAATTGAAAAATCCTTAAAAAAAGAAATATACAAAAAAACTTAATCATCTGACAACCTATCTCTTACAATACATTTTACGGCTCTACCCTTTAATTAATGCGGCTAAAAGTCAAAGATCAAAATTCCATAAGACTCAACTTTTCCTACGCTTACATTCCTTTTCCATAACCGCTGGATTTACTTCGTATGCTGCTCAAGCCATTTCGGACACCTTCAATAACCTCGTGGTAGTTCCCATTATTCTATAGGCATATACGCTTTTCTGTCAGTAAGATGACTAAATCAAATAGAATACAGAGGTTTATAGTATTGGGTCTTTTTAGTTTTCAGTCTCCCGTCCTTTAATGAAAAAGGGAATTAGGGTACTGACATCATTCCGTTTATATGTTTTTCTGTTTAAAACATGTAACGCTTTGTCATTTTCTTCACAAAGACTTAGCCCTGCAATTCGGTCAAAATTGCAGGGCTCTGAAATCCTTATTTCCCCACACCTAAAACCCGATTGGCCCAGGGGATAAAGTGCTGTATATTAGGACCATCCGTATGTCCTCCATCGTGCTGCCTCCACGCCAAGTCTCCACCCAGCATAGCTGTATTGAATGGGGGCATCTCCTCTTTCATGTAATCATTGCTCACACCCAGATCCTGAGCTCCCAAAAGCTTGTAGGCTACGCCGGCCGCTACCACCGCCATATAGCTTCCCTTCTGATCCAGCCACTTGGCATCACCTCTCTCGGGGATACCATAACTCACAAATACGGGTCTAGGTGCACAAAGGGCCAGCATATCATGGGAATCCACGGGCAAATCACAACCTGTCATCTTGCCAAAAACTGATTCCTCTGCACCATATTTCATGTAATTCCCTGCCATCCAATAGTTTTCTCCCCCTGTCAAACTTTCTACAGCCTCTCCAAAAACTCTTCTATGCAAAGTAGTCCCCCCTTTTCCGGAGGAGCCAATCAATGCGGTGGCAAACCTTGGCTCAAACGCCATGGTCACCAAAGCAGCTTTACCATACCTGGACACTCCTTCGATTCCCACTTTTTTGGAGTCCACCATAGGCTCAGTCTCCAAATAATCCAAAGCACGGGCTGCTCCCCATGCCCAGGCACGTAAGGCTCCCCAATCTTCCGGAGACCTGGGCTGCCCCTTGTTCACCAAACCTATAATCCCACGCGTGATCCCGGCATGGTTATCAGCCTGAATACTACTGGGATCCAAGGTCACATACCCCCATCCAGCAGCCAAAAGCTGCTCAGTAGACGGGGAATCCCCATTTACAGGTGGTGCAAAGAAATTGGGACCTGGAAGCCTGGTCACAGGATTATACGCCGGATATTTATCAAACAATGCCTGAAGGGAAGGGTCATGTTTGATCATCATTTCCTTAAAAGAGGAATTCAAAATTTCCATATCCTCCCCATTTGGCTGTGCCGGAGCCGGAAATGAGGGTCTGCCAAACATCATCAACACAGGTACCGGTCCCTTGGCATTGGCAGGTATTACTAACATCATATTGATATCCACATTGATCAGTGGATAGGAACTATTGTCCACGTGTCCTATGATTTGCTTCGCAATTACCGGTGTCCTAGCTACAAATTCTCGATCAGTGATTTTCACCTCCCAGTTTACATCCGGGATATTTTCAGGAAGCTTGCCATAAACTTCCCGCTCCAAGGCATCCACAAGTTCAGGCCTTCTGGTTTCCCACCACATTTCCGCTGAGGTAACCTCACTCCCGTCATTGGTAGTCAAGATATCCGGCAGTTCCGGACAAGGATTCGCCAGTGCCTCATCATAATTCGCGGCATTCGGGGCGGACTCGTCACCACTGGGCCCTGGTCTCAGTACTTTTATACCCAATTGCTGCTGCATATTTTGGTGATCCTGCTGATTGGTAAAAGTGACCGGCGTGGGGTATTTTGTGCTGTCTATTTTGGAGCTTTGCCCCAAAGCTACTCCAGTGATTCCAAAAAGCAGTGAGACAAGAATTGCGTTGGTTTTCATAGGTTAAAGGGTTTAGTGAGATTTATTGCTGATGCTCTTTTACATGCCTGGCTGCTTCTAGCATGGTCGTCGTCCAAATCAAATCCTTATTGGCTTCCAAATAATCCAGGAGTTCGCGATGAGCTTCCAGTGAGACGTTCAGGCTATGTTCTCCTCCTACCCCATGAAAAAGAAAGGTAATTAAGGCTTGTTTTTCCTGAGCTTCTTTGACCAAAGCAATCAGTTCTTCACCGGTTTGTCCATTGATCCCATAGCTGTCTACATTGCTAAGGTTGATATTTCCTATTCTATTCATCGCTCCCCGCACTCCTCTGGAAGCCACAAAATCATCTTGGATAGCTGCTACAAATGAACCTTCCCCAGTGGCAGTGTCCCCACAGGTATAAGCAAAAGTCCGTTCCTTCTGACCGTCCAAGGATTCCAAAAATACATTGGTCATTCTTATTTCCTTTAAGATCTGATCCGTAGTGTATTGATGCAAATCATTATCCGGAGACACCCATTCCCTACCCGGCAGTGAAGCATCACAAGGATGATAAAGCGTATGATTGCCCAGCTCATGCCCCAGAGCTCCTGCTTTTTTCCAATCTTGGATGCGGTTTTTACTACCCGGGAAAAACGCTGACAAGTAAAAGGTCCCCTTCAGTCCACGGGCTTCCAGATCTGGCACCACATGGTCCAGGTGCACATTGAGCGCATCATCGTAGGTCAGCACTACTGCTGCTTGTTTGCCTTGCCAGAGTTCAGTTGAATGATCAGGTGGAGAAGTTTGTCCGTGCACTAAAAAAGTAAGCATAAAAGGCAAAACAAAAAGATACTTCATACAGGTGTTCATGCATTAGGTTTTAGATTGGGTATAGGTTTGATACCTACAAATTATCCTTTGTATGCTTTCCACACAAACCGCCTGACAAATTTCTACGGGATTAGTTCCTCCAACCGGCCCTCATAGTCAAACTGTAGATCTTCATGAAGCCCTGAAATTAGTGTGGCAGCCTTGCTTAGCTGCATTTGATACATATTATCGAGAACCTGATTTCTATGTCGCATAAACCCATATTCCCGCAGCTTTTCGCAGAAAAATAAAAGCAGCTCTATTTGATCTGTTTTGACCTTGGATAGCTTCAGGAGCTTATTCATCTTTCGCCTCAGCTTTTGCGCAGCTTTCTTGGCATAATAATAATGATCTGCTCTAGCAGTTTGGAAATCAGCCTCCAGTTCCTCCTGAACCATTTCCAGGTAGAGTCCAGGATCAGACTTTTCTCTGAGTTTGAAAAACAAATAAGACTTGTTGTCCCGACTAAATTTGCTCAGATCTGCCAGCAATTCTATCAATTCCTTTTCACTGAGGTAACTGAGGTCTTTTTTGAGCTGGGCGAGACTAGGGATTTGCATGGAGTAGCGTATGATTTAATTGCTTCAAATTTTGGTAATTTTCACTGATCTATCAGCACGCTTTGTCAAAAACCTGAACATATACGCATTTAGGAAAATAGGTTCGACTTTGGTTTTAGAATGCAGACATTGGACAACTTGCCATTTAATTTCTTACAAATTTCAAACCTTACCGGGGTTTAAGGACCAGCGGTTTGAAATAATTGGATCAGGGACTTATCTTCCGCAGGTTCATTCATCCATTTTGTTAAAATCAGTACATGAAGGAGTTTCAAGCTATTATTCGAGCCTACGAATCCTATAAAACTCAAAATACACAAACTGCTCTGGCGACTGTGGTGCAGGTGGATGGGTCTGCCTATCGCCGACCCGGAGCAAGAATGCTTGTAAGTGCAAGTGGGGAACTTACTGGAGCCATCAGTGGAGGATGCTTGGAAGGAGATGCGCTTCGCAAAGCCCAAACGGTGATATTTCAGCAAAAATCCATGCTCGTCACCTACGATACCACAGACGAGGATGACCAAAAATTCGGAGTGGGTTTAGGCTGCAATGGAATTATCCACGTATTAATAGAACCTATTGATTATCAAAATACTATAAACCCAATTGAATTACTGAAAATAGCCCTAAAGGACAGAGTATTTTGTAGGCTAATCACCGTTTTTTCTGTAAAATATTCCAAACAGGAGCAGATCGGAACTAAGGTGCTGTTAAAGGAAAATCGGATTTACGAAGCAAAGGAAAAGTTGGCTATTGAACTTTGGGCAAGTATAGAGCAGGAAATCAACCATACCAAAAGTAGCCAGCATATCATCCGAAGCTATCCGGAACTGGACGGGATTCAGGTTTTTATAGAATCCATACGCCCTGCAATTCGGGTTTTACTTTTTGGGGCCGGTAATGACACCCTTCCATTGGCGAAGATGGCGGACTTACTTGGCTTAGAATTGATACTGATTGACGGAAGAAAAAACCTGGCTAACCCAGGTAGATTTCCTACAGCCCATGAAATTATCACAGGTTCTGGTGATGAAGTAGTCAAGCATGTACAGACAGATGCCTATACCGCTGCCTTGCTTATGACCCATAATTTCGAGTATGAAGCCTTGGTTTTGAAAGATTTGGCATCAAAAAATCTGCATTATATAGGAATTCTGGGACCTAAAAAGAAATCTGAAAAGATGCTGGAAAGACTGAACGCTCAGGGAATACCTGTGAATCAAGGCAGTATCTACTCTCCCATGGGTTTGGATATAGGAGCGGAAGGGTCTGAAGAAATCGCCCTCTCGATTTTGGCAGAAATAAAAGCTGTTTTTGCCGGAAAGAGTGGTAGCTTTCTGCGGCAAAAGGACGGCCCCATACACGAAGAAGACCGATAAATCGAGGATGTTGGGAACTACACAAGGGGGATGATTACCCATGGTGCAAGATTCCATCCCGTTCCCTTCGTCACCAGATAGGTTCTGGCCATTTTAATACAATGATAAACACATGAAAACAGGAATAATCATACTTGCTGCAGGAGAATCCACCCGACTGGGCTACCCCAAGCAAATCGCGCAATACAAGGGTAAAACCCTACTGCAACTGGCGATAGATGCCGCCAACGGAGCAAATGCAGAGAAAAGAGTGGTGGTTTTGGGAGCAAACCGGGACGAAATTAAGAAGACCTTTTCTGGAGCCAGTATTCCTAACATTCCCAACCCAAACTTTCAAAAAGGCATGTCTTCCAGTATCAAAATCGGGCTGGAATACATGCTGAAATTTGACAAGCCCGATCAGGTGATCATCATGCTCTGTGACCAACCTTTTGTGGATTCCAAGCTTCTGAACAAGCTAATCGAAGCGCAGAAGGAAAGCGAAAAAGGCATAGTGTCCTGTAAGTATTCTAAAACCTTTGGAGTTCCCATACTTTTCGGAAAAGCATATTTAAAGGAGTTGATGCAGCTTAGCGGTGACGAGGGCGCCAAAAAACTCGCTTTGGCACATGAAGATGATATGGAGTACGTTTCTTTTCCCAAAGGAAAGGTGGATATAGATACCGAGGAGGACTTGAGAGATTTGAATTTGTAATTTGGAAAGTCACTAAGCGCAGCCTCTAACCTACCGCAAGTCCTTCACCACCTCTTCGACCCACTCAGCCGCATCCAGTACATCCTTCTCAGTGGTATTTCTTCCCAAACTGAAGCGTATAGAAGCTCTTCCCAGATCAGTAGCTAATCCCATAGCCTGAAGCACATGAGAGGGTTTTGGGGAAATACTCGTACAGGCGGAGCCAGAGCTTACGGCTATTTTCTGGCAGACTTTTTTCAAAAGCTCTTCACCTTCCACGCCACCAAAGGCAATATTACTCACATGAGTAAGTCTATGCTTCCCCCCATTCAAACGTGTGTCCGAAATAGCCAGAAGTCTCATTTCCAAAAGATCCCGTAATTCTTGCAGTCGCTGGGATTCTATTTTCATTTCCGATTTTCTAAGCACTGCGGCTCTTCCCATCCCTACTATCCCAGGCACATTTAAGGTCCCGGATCGAAAGCCTTTTTCATGCCCTCCCCCATGAATCTGGGCAATAGGCTTTGGCAGAGTATGATTATGCCGGATAAAAAGTGCCCCCACACCCTTAGGACCATAAAACTTATGCGCGGAAATCGCCATTAAATGTATGCCCTGAAGAGTTAGCGGAATTTTTCCCGCAGCTTGGACAGCATCTGAGAAAAAGATAAGATTTCTTTCCTCAGCGAGTTTGGAAATCTCCTCTACCGGATGAATTACGCCTGTTTCATTATTGGCCCACATCAGGCAGATCATTTTGGTGTGCGGAAGTATGCTGGCTCGAAGTTCTTCAATGCTAATATTCCCCTCTTTATCCACAGGCAAGTAAGTGACTTCTATCCCTCTTTCTTCCAGTGATTGAAGGGCATCGAGTACTGCTTTATGCTCGGTTTGACAAGTGATATAATGCTGCTTTTCTCCCGGAAACAAATCAAAAACGCCTTTGATGGCCAAGTTGATACCTTCGGTAGCTCCCGAGGTAAAAATGATTTCCTTGGGCTGCGCGCCTATTAAGTTTGCAATTTGCTCTCGCGCTTCCTCAACAGCATTTTCAGCCACCCAACCGTAAGCATGTGACTTACTTGCTGCATTCCCGAAATGCGCTCCAAACCAAGGAATCATCGCTTCAATCACTTCTGCAGCGCAAGGAGTGGTAGCATTGTAATCTAGGTAAATAGGGTAATTCATTTTCTAAAGTAAGTAGTGCCTAGTTATTAGACCATTGTATATCGGGATTTTTAATGTCTTTTATATAAAAATGTCCACGGTCCACAGACGAAAGTCAACAGCAGGGAGTGGTCAGTCGGACATTAGAGCAATAATTTTTACTTTTATCTAATATTTCTCATAATTTCCACCATGCAAGAAATCTGGTCACTAACTATCCCCAACTCTAAAAATCCAAATTCAGAAGTACTCAAGCAAACCTTAAAAGAAAACCAGAAGGACTTAGGGATCTTCCTCTCCTACTACTTCAAAAAAGAGGGAGCACTGGCCGAGAAAGTGGATTTAGCCTCAGAAATCACCTTCAATGATCCGGAAACGGGTAGTTTTAATTTGGAATTTGATCTGATTCACTTCAATGCCTGCTTGGCTATTCATGAGCAAAAGCGGGAACAATTGAAAATCACATTTGAGATCCAGGGCAAGCAGTTTATTCTCAAAGGCCCGTATTGGCCAGAGAGAGAAATGGATGAAATTTAGTCAGTAATAACTAGCTATAAACCTCAAGAAAAAGCACCTCCAATAAACGCTGGAAGTGCTTTTCTACTAATCTCAACTCTTGATTCTTGACTCTCGGCTCTTGATTCTAGTTACTTTCTACTTGATACTAGATACTTGTTACTCCCTTCAAGCTCTCTTAATCGCCAGATTCAAATCCTGAAACTCCTTTTGCTCTATAAAAGGCTGGCTTCTTAACCTTCGCTGGGTAGCGCTATAGATGGCATTGGCGATGGCTCCTCCTGTAGGCGGCAAGCAAGGCTCCCCAAGACCGGTAGGATCATATCCACTATCCAGGTAATAAGTATCCACCTCCGGCACCTCTTTCATCCGGATCAGGCGGTATTTATCAAAGTTAGTCTGCGTAGGCAAGCCTCCTTCAAAAGTCAGGTTGCCATACATCGCATGTCCCATCCCATCTACCACTCCTCCACGTACCTGGTGATTTGCCCCGGTAGGGTTGACCACCATGCCACAGTCAGTGACCACGTGAATCTTCTTAAGTGTAGGAGTTCCGTTTTCCATCTCAATATCAGCTACTTGAGCCACATAAGTTCTATGAGAGAAATAAACCGAGAACCCTTGCTTTACATTCGGGTTTTTACCCCAATTTGATCGCTGAGCTGCTTCCTTGGTCACCGCTATCATGCGATCCACATCGTATCGCAATTCACCACCAACGGGGTTTGCCTTTGCTTTTTCCATCAGCTCCAACCTAAACTGTACAGGATCCTTCTTAGCCGCTTCAGCTACTTCATCCAGAAATGACTGTTCTGCATAAGCCAGAAAGTTAGTGATCGGAGCGCGCCAGGCATTAGTAGTAATGCTAGACTCGTAATTCACATTTTCTATCAGCACATTGTCCACTGCTCCTGAAGGGAAATTATGCTCTCGGGTACTATTTCCTGCATTCATGCCAACTCCTCTGAGTTTGTAGCCGGTCATATTTCCTGCTGCATCCAGTGCCGCTTCAAATCTATACCTAACCGCTGGCCTATAAGCTCCGCCGGTAAGATCATCTTCTCTACTCCAGGTCAACTTCACCGGAGCCTTCATCAGTTGGGATATTTTCACCGCTTCCTCCACATAGTCTGCACGAAGTCTCCTGCCAAAACCTCCTCCCAGTCGAGTAATTTCTACGGTAATATTTTCAGGGGCAATTCCGGTTATTTGAGCAGCAGTTCCTCTGGCTCGCTCAGGAGTTTGCGTGGGCCCGATCAACTCTACCTTATCTGCTTGCACATGTGCAAAGAAATTCATAGGCTCCATAGGAGAATGAGAGAGAAAAGGACACTGGTATTCAGCGCTCACCACCTGGGCAGCGTTATTGAAAGCAGCATTCACATTTCCATCTTCCCGCTTCACTTCCGCCTTTCCATTTGCCAATAAATCCTTAAAAATCTGATCGTGATCCGTTGAGCTTTCTACCTTTCCATCTGCCTCGTATTCTACCTTGAGCAGTTTTTTGGCTTTCATCAGGGGCCAGGTGGAAGTTCCCACTATGGCCACACTATTGTCAAAGCTTACCACATCTTTCACCCCCGCCACATTCTTTGCAGCTGCATCATCAAGGGATTTAATTTTCATCCCAAAAGGCGCACGCTGCACCATGGCATGTAGCATTCCATCTCTGTGAAAATCCAGCCCAAAAAGCGGCTTCCCTGTAAATAATGCCTCATTTTCCACATTTTTCACAGGAGTACCTATGATTTTGAAATCCTTTTTATCCTTTAGGGTCACTTCCTCCGGCGCCGTCAGCAGTGCTGCTTCTGCCACTACCTCTCCATAGCCTATTTTCTTTCCACTTCCCTTATGATAAATAATCCCCTCACTAGTGGACAGTTCCGAGACGGGAACCTCCAGTTTTTTGGCAGCGGCGGCTACCAAAAGATGACGGGCTGTAGCTCCGGCCATTCTCAGTCTCTCCCAGGAATGCGGCATAGCTCCTGATCCACCGGTAAGCTGACGCTCATATTTATCCGTATCCAGATTTGCCTGCAGCACCCGTACTTTCTTCCAGTCAGCATCCAGCTCCTCGGCAACCACCATAGGAAAGGATGTTTTAATATTTTGTCCCAATTCTGGATTGGGTGAGTATATCACTATGTCTCCACTCGGAGCTATGCTCAAAAATGCATTGAAACTATTTGCCTGAGCCAGAACCTCGTCTGTACTCAGCACCTGCATCTCCGGTGAGTCGCAACTCATCCAATTAAATCCTATCAGCAATCCTCCGGCTGTGGTACCGGCGATTTTCAGAAAATCTCTTCGGTTGGTTTTGGTAAGTGTAGCCATAGTTATTTGGATTTAGCAGCCATTGCAACGGCCTCTCTGATTTTATGATAAGTTCCGCATCGGCAAATATTCCTGTTCATGGCGTTTTCTATTTCCTCCATGCTAGGACTAGGGTTTTTGTCCAGAAAAGCTGCCGCATTCATGATCTGTCCGGCTTGACAGTAGCCACACTGCGCCACATCTACCTCATCCCATGCTTTCTGTACGGGATGGTCCCCTTTCTCCGAAAGTCCTTCAATGGTGGTGATTTCATCTGAGGCCACACTGGACACAGGTAAGGAGCATGAAAAAACGGCTTCTCCATTCATATGCACGGTACAAGCGCCGCACTGGGCTATTCCACAAGAATATTTGGTCCCCACCAGACCTAGATGATCCCGTAATACCCAAAGAAGTGGAGTATCATCTTCTACATCTACGGAGTGGGTTTTTCCGTTGATTTTGAGATTGAATGTTGACATAAGGCTATTTATTGTTTCGCATAATAAGTTAAAGAAAAACAGGTAGCTGCTAAAACCTACCATGTAAATTCTCAGACTATTTGGATAAAGTGAATCCTTCATTGGAAACAAAAACTGAAATTCCCACACTATTTCGCCCCTGGACTGCACCTTTTCTACCCTAAATGAGTTTATCCAAAGAATCTCACACCAGTAACCACTAGCGCAGCTAAATTCTATGCGTAGAAATCTACTTCACACAATCAAAGTTTTTATGATCACGCTTATTTCAATCGTACTGATCCTTGGGTTGATCATCGTATTATTTGTCAATCTGAGCCCACAATTTGGCGGCAATCCATCAAAGGAGGACATGCAGCAATACCAGCAACTTTCTTACTTTTCCCAGGGAAAATTCCATAACCTGATGCCCACCAATATGGATATGGATTTCACCGAAGCAATAAAAATGCTTCCTGAATTTTTCAAAAACGATCCTTCCAGAAGGCCGGATTTTGAGCTTCCTGTGGTAAAAAGAGATTCCCTAGAACTGACGGAGCAAGTCCATGAAACCCGATTGGTGTGGTTTGGGCATTCTTCCTTTTTGCTTCAGCTCGAGGGCAAGAACATTCTGATAGACCCCATGTTCAGTGAAGTGCCCGCTCCCAATCCAATTCTCGGCAAGAAACGCTACAGCAAGGAGCTGCCCATCGCGGTGGAAAAGCTCCCTCATATAGATATGATCATTATGTCACATGATCATTACGATCATTTGGACTATGAGTCTATCCAGAAGTTAAAGTCTAAAACCAAGGCTTTCTACATGCCTTTGGGAATGGGGGCACACTTTGAAGAATGGGGCGTGGAAACATCCAAAATCCATGAATTGGGATGGTGGGATGAAATCCAGGCTAACGGGGTTTTCCTGGCTTTGACCCCTGCCCGGCATTTCTCAGGAAGAGGCCTGAACAATAGGTTCTCCACCCTCTGGGGCTCCTGGGTGATCAAGGGCAAATCCAAAAGCATT
Organism: Algoriphagus sp. TR-M9; assembly: GCF_027594545.1. Lineage (NCBI taxonomy): Bacteria > Pseudomonadati > Bacteroidota > Cytophagia > Cytophagales > Cyclobacteriaceae > Algoriphagus > Algoriphagus halophytocola. The sequence continues at coordinate 2,471,308 of NZ_CP115160.1, forward strand.
TACTTCAGCGGGGATAGTGGATATGGGCCGCACTTCAAGGAAATAGGAGAAAAATACGGACCATTTGACTTTGCCATGATGGAATGTGGGCAATACAACGAACGCTGGACCGATATACACATGATTCCAGAGGAAACCGCCCAAGCGGCACAGGATATACAAGCCCAAAAGTTTATGCCCATTCACTGGGCAGCTTTCACCCTGGCCATGCACTCCTGGACAGATCCAGTGACCCGGGTGATCCAAAAAGCCGAAGAAATCAAGCAGGATATTGTGGTGCCCGTGATCGGGGATTTTATCATTTTGGATGAAAATCTGGCCACCAAAACACAGTGGTGGAAAAGAAGTAACTAACACGCTGTAAATCAGATCAAAACCAAACTTATCCGGTAAACCATACAGGCTATGAAGCACGAATGGCGGAGATTTTCACAATTTGATGAAATCATCCCTGCCATTTTTTACGCCATTTTTCCTAATTTGACACTTTAATATTTATTCTAAAACAACCTAAAAAACCTATGGCTCAGACTATCAAAGCTGCTATCGTGGGAACCGGATTTATCGGCCCAGCTCATTTAGAAGCACTTAGAAGAATTCCTAATATCGAGGTAACCGGCCTTGTGGAAGTCAATCAAGAAGTAGCAGACTCCAAAGCTGAAGAGCTTGGCATCGCAAATGCCTACACTTTTGAAAATATGCTGAAGGATGACAGCATTCAAGTGGTACATATCTGTACGCCTAATTTCCTCCATTTCCCACAGGCCAAAGCATGTATGCTTGCCGGAAAACATGTGGTCTGTGAAAAGCCCCTTTCCATGACCATAGAAGAGGCTGAAGAACTGGTTGCTATCGCCAAGGAAACCGGCCTGATCAATGCAGTTCACTTCAACCTTCGCTACTACCCTATGGTGCGCCAGATGAAAGTTATGCGCGAAAAAGGCGATTTGGGAGATGTTTATTCCGTGATGGGTTCGTACTTACAGGATTGGCTGATTCATAAAACCGATTACAGCTGGAGATTGGATCCAAAGCAGTCCGGAGGCTCCAGAGTGGTAGCAGATATTGGCTCTCACATGCTGGATATGACGGAGTATGTAACTGGACTGAAAATCACAGCTGTGATGGCAGACTTCTCCATAGTTCACCCTACACGACTGAAGCCTTTGAAGGCAGTAGAATCCTTTTCTGGCAAGGCGCTAGATCCTTCAGATTATGAGGAATATGAGGTAACTTCTGAGGATTTTGCTTCTATCCTGCTTCGATTTGATAATGGACGTACTGGCACCATCACCGTAAGTCAGGTAAATGCCGGACGCAAAAACCGACTGAATATTGAAATAGCAGGTTCAAAATCCAACTTTGAATTTAATGCTGAAAAGCCAAATGAGCTATGGATAGGCAAGCGAGACGAGCCTAACGCTGTACTCATGAAAGACCCTGCCCTGGTGGACGAGGGTGCACGCTCACTGGTCAGCTTCCCGGGAGGACATCAAGAAGGCTTCCCTGACACCTCAAAGCAACTGTTCAAGGAGGTTTATGCAGCCATACGAGAAGGCAAACAGCCTGAGAAAGCTACCTACCCTACCTTTGCAGATGGATTGAGAGAATTGATCATAGGCGAGGCTATAGTAGAAAGTAACGCGAAGGAAGCTTGGGTGAAGATTTAAGTTAAACCTTACTCTACCTTAGAAACAAAGGCCGGAGATCTGAGAAATGAAACTTTGATATTTCTCATGATTCCGGCCTTTTACATTTCTAATAAAGTCTAGGTGAAGATGTTCAGTTTTGATAAATTGTCGTATTTTGAAACCAAATCTAAAACCAATAACAATGAATTTGAAAAAGAGTCTTTTAGCATTAGTACTACTTGTTTTTGTAGGCTTTGCTGCCAAAGCACAAGAAAAACCAAGCCCAGCGAGAACCGCTGAAGGAATGGTAGGCGACGCCAAAATCACCATTAATTACAGCAGCCCAGCTGTAAAAGGAAGAATGATCTGGGGGGATTTGGTTCCTTTCAATGAGGTATGGAGAGCTGGGGCCAATGAGGCTACCACTTTTACCACCACCGAAGACATCATGGTGCAGGGTGAGAAATTACCGGCGGGAACTTACGGTTTCTTCATCATTCCTAGTGAGACAGGCCAGTCCACTTTCATTTTCAACAAGGTGGCCAAGCAATGGGGAGCGTTCAATTACGATTCTAAGGAAGATGTACTTCGTGTAAGCGTTCCTTCCGGCGAAAGCCCTACCATGGAAGAGCGCCTGGTATATGAGGTGAAGCCTGACAGTTTCCAGATCCGATGGGAATATGGACAGGCAACCGCTACCTTGAGCAACTGATTTCAAGAATTAAAAAATGCGCAAAGCCACAGGGGATTTTCTCTTGTGGTTTTTTTTTGAATAAACCCTTCGAGGGTTAACCTTTTTCTAAAGACAAATGTATAATTTGGCTAAATAACCTTCATCCTATCTTAAACCCTCGAAGGGTTTCACCGATTGGGTTTCAGGCATGAGAACCAAGTTTACGTCAGTAGTTCAAGTCTCCTGACTTGGACTCACCTAAATGCAGTCTCCTGACTGCTATTTTTTAAAATGGATTTAAAATTGATTTTCGATTAGAATTACTTCAATCAACTTTTCTGGTAATCCGGCATAGTTAACAGTACTACTATAGACATAATCCTCTGGAGAAAAGACAATTCCGGCAACAACTGGGTTCTGATGGATGTAGTTGAGACACCTGCTGATTTATTCATTTGTGTTAAGCTCAATCGGATGGCTATGTTGCTGCCATATTTGATAATTGGTGTTATTCGGGTTTCGTTTTCCAGCTCTGCTAAAATGAAGAAGTAAAAATCCTTTTCTACTTTCTACAGGATTTGATTCAATGGATTTAATCAGCTGATTGGAAGTAAATTTCTTGAAATCCCTGATTATAGCTTTAATGCTTATTTCACCATTTCTTCCTATTATCAGATGGATGTGACTTGACATTATACAATAAGCACACAAATCCAATCCTTTATGATTTTGGCAATATTTCAGGGAACCCAAAACGATGTCTTTATAATCTTTCCTGATGAAGAGGTCGATCCAATCTATGACTGTGAAAGTCACAAAGTAAAGCTTTCCTTGATCCCGGATTTTATATTTTCTGCTCATTCAAATAGCTCTGAAAATACTGCTATTAAATTACTCAAAAGTAAGCTGCTTTTTTAAACCTCTGTTATTTATTAAGCAGTCTGAAGACTGCAACTAATTAGGTCCAAGTCATGAGACTTGAAGCACTGACTTGAAAGCAAAAAAAATGGTCTGCGAACCCACAGACCATTTGATACATTCGAAAGAAAACCAAAGCTTAATGTGCTGCCTTGAAAATAGCATCCAGTAAGCTTCCTTCTTCTTTGGTATCATTTCCCAGTTCCCAAAACATAATTCCTCCAATGCCCTTTTCCATGGCATATTTGGTTTTACGGGATACAGATACGGTGTCATCATAAGATACAAACAGACTGTCCTTGGCATTATACATGTACGGAGCTTCTGCGTTATCATCCCAATGCCTTACAAAATCAGGATCTGTTTCGTACTCGTTACGGATCTGATGATAAGCTTTCCAGCCTTGATGAAGCCCCCCGCTCAATTGATACAAACCATTGTTCACTGGTGGCACTCCCTTCCAAACTCTTCCATAAAAAGCTCCTCCTATCACAATTTGTTTCGGATCCACTCCTTCGTTAATCAAAAAGTCCACAATCTTTTGCGCTGACCTTGGATCTGCATCTGGATTATCCCCGTTTTGGTACAGGCTATCCAAGTGTAGCTGAAAGGGAGTCCCCGTGATTTCATCAGCTGTCACTGCTCCAAGCGGCGTATGATGCCCGGTGTAAATAGACACACCGGAAACCTGATCATAAGTCATCACATTGGTATAATCCGCATATTTCATCACCTCATTGATTTCCACAAAATCATAATATCGCTTCCATCCCGCAGATGCAAAGGTGAGTACTTTTGGAGTATCAAAGCTGTCCAGCATCTCACGTAGTCCCTTCATCAGGGCTGTAAAGTTTTGCGTATCCTCAGGCCTGGCCATGGTACCTGCACCTGAAATGCCCGGGTATTCCCAGTCCATATCCATACCGTCAAGCTGGTACTGCTCGATAAAGTCATGGGCACTCTGGATGAATTTAGTTCTACCTTCTTCCGTCAAAGCCATGTCTGAAAACCCGTCTGCTCCCCATCCCCCGCAGGCTATCATCACCTTCAATTCCGGATTACGCTTCTTTTGCTCTACCAAAGCTGCCAACTTGGGACCTGCGGCTTCGGGTCTTCTAAATTTCATTTCACCGTCTATCACATTGGTGAAGGAGTAGATGATATGGGTAAGTTTCTCTACCGGGATTTCTTCTGGCTTGTAATTCCTTTCGGCTACATAATAGGCCATGATTACGGGTTTATCCGCAATCTCCTGATTTATCTGCTCGGTATTGCTCCCACAGGCCGCGAGGGTAAGCAAGAGTAGTAGTTGGGCAAAGGTGGTTTTAAGACTCAAAGTGCTTAGATTTAGTTAGTAAATATTTTTAATAAAGTTAAATTTACTTGATTTAAAATATTTATTAACCCAAATCCCTATTAAATCCCAAATCCCTTTCCTTTGCCCTCCGATCATTTGCTCCAAGAACGCTACAGCGGCAACACCTTTTTGAAGTCAGTGGATTTTGGGTCTTCTTTTTTCAAAGGATTAACCAAGGCTCTCCCCAGGCCTTTCCAAGCTACGGACATTAGATCAGCATCCTCCAGACTAACTTTGGCTCCAAAGCTAAAAGCATCTGCTCCGAAAAAGTGAACATGAGCCTGAAGGGGAATTCTATGGGAATCATATTTGAAATGATGAAACTCCAGATTTGCCAGATTGTGACACATATTTTTTTGGCCAGTATTGATCTCTGCTTCCCAAATTCGTTTTCCCTGTCGAGAAACGAAGACCTCCCCCGAGTAACTTTCAAAATCTGCATCAACCACCAACTCCGGACCTATAGCGCAGGTCCTAATTTTTGAGGGTGCCAAATACAGGTAATTTTTCTTTTCCATCACATGATCGGAAAATTCATTTCCTGTGGTAAACCCAATTCTTCTGGGGTTTCCCTCCCTGTCCACAATATATGCTGCTGCTATCTCTGGCTCCTCTCCTCCATCATCCCCAAAATAAGGAAGACTAAGGCTTTCTCCGTGACCTTTCAGCACAGAACCGTTTCCCTTGTAAAACCACTCTGCCTGAGTTCCGATTTCCCCTGGGCCTGGTGAACCTCCTTTCACTCCCATTTCATACATGAGCAGGCTATCCGTAGGCTTTTCCTCCTGATTGCTATGCATCATCTGCCTATTCAGCGCACTATTATGATGGGTCAGTCCGGTACCCGAAACCATACATTGAAAAGCAGATTCAGGATGATCAAAAGCTGGAAGTATTTTCCAATCGCTACTGCCCTCATATATCGAGTCATAGCTGAAACTTTCTTCAGAAATATATGCTCGGATCAAATCACCAAGCTTTTGTTTATGGTCCAAAGCATGTAAAGCGAGTTGGTAAATGGAATCGAAGTCCTTAAGCAGGATCAGGTTTGGCTCCTGAACCAAAGCCACTTTCCGCCCTTCTGAGGGATGTATGAGTTGGACAAGTCTTGTATTATTTTCCATAGTATGGTCTGTTATTAATCAAATAAATATAAGGTGATAATCGGGTTTTTGAGGGCAGTTTGACTCTGGAGTTTTAGATCAAAAGTCTTGTATCCAAAATGGAAGGTTCCTGACCTATAAAATCACGTCAGGAACCTAAGTCCCTCCTGAAAAGGGGAAATGGATACCTTTAAAAGTTCAGGACAGGCCATCCCTCAGCATCCCATTGAATCTCCTTGATGACCAGTTTTGATTTTCCGTCATCTTCCTTGTCATAGCCATGAGCTACAAAGTAAGTTTTTCCATCGAAATCATACACGGAGCAATGCCCCACTGCTACATACTGATCTGTTTCACCCACGATCAATTCTCCTCCGCCCTTAGTCATAGGCGTTTCGCTTTTATCCAGGTAAGGACCTCTGACGTCTTTGGATCTTCCTACTATGGTCTTGTAGGTACTTTCCAGTCCACGACAGCAATAATCTATAGATGCAAACTGGTAATAGTATCCATCTCTGTAATAAATAAAGGGGGCTTCTATCGCTGTGCCATTTTCACGCTGGGCTATGCTGTACCACTCTTGTGGTTCAGCCACAGACTTCATATCAGGACCCAATTTCACCAGTTTCAAGCCTCCCCAGAAAGATCCAAAAGACAACCATCCCACGGTTTTGCCGGCCTCCTCTTCTACGAAGATTACATTTGCATCAATGGCATTCCAATAATCCCTACCGGGTATGGACTGAACTATCATACCTTGGTCCTCCCACTGATAATCCGGACTATCCTGATGCAAGGTTTTATTGGTCATCACCCCGATCGCCGAGGTGTTTTTACCAAAAGCCGAAGGAGAGTAATACAGGTAATACAAGCCATCATAATACTGTATGTCAGGTGCCCAAAAACCTCCTCTATGGCCTGGCACAATATCATCTGTCACCCATTTCAAATCTCTGGGGGCTGACTGAATTCTGGTCCAGTTTTCTAGATCAGTACTCTTCGCAATTCCCCCATGAGTCATGAAGAGGTAATAAACGCTATCCTGCTTGATCATCACGGGATCATGAGCGATTAGGCCTTTGGAATCATCCGGCATTCTACGCTGGGCATGGGCACTAGATAGGCCTAATGCCAGGAAACAAAGGGAAAGAAATATCCGAAGTGCAGGCAGGGAATGAGAGTTTTCAAGATTACTTAAGGGATTAACAAAATACATTTTGGTCATTTTTGATATGGGTTTGGTTTGAGGATATTAAGTGATAAAGTCGAATAGAGTTTTGGGCCGGGAAAACTTTAAGCGGTTTGAAAATCCAGATCTTTGTCCGTATATCAGGGTTCTGAAACCTGATATCAAAGCCTGATTTTCTTGCAATTAATGCCTTTCCCGACAAATCGGGACAGGCTATGACGAAACCTAATGCTTAGTCCGGGTTAGATGTTGCTCGAAGAAATCAGAAATCGCCGGATCAGTAACTTTTAACTGGCTGGAGTAAGCCACATCATGTCCTCCTTCGACTTCCAGGTAGTTGATATCGGCCCCCGCATCTTTCATTTTAGTCACAAAATCACGAGTCAGTTCAGGCTTCACCACCGGATCTTCTGTTCCTTGTATCAAAAACAATGGAGGGTGAGCCGCAGAAATATAACCTATAGGCCACCATTCGGTTTTTGCCAAAGGGACATCACGGCCTAGCTCAGTAGGCGGTGATCCAGCAGCTACAGCATTCACATGGCTGGAAAACTCCGAGTAACTCCCTTCACCTTCCAATCCACTCTCCTCTGGAGTCATACCAATCATTAGTGCCAAATGTGCTCCTGCCGAATGTCCGTATGCTCCAATTCGCTCCGGATCCACCTTTAGCTCTTCGGCATGGGCACGAAGCCAGCGAACTGCATTTTTCACATCTTCTATACAAGCAGGAAAACCGGCCTCACCAGTGAGCCTATATTCCACATTGATGGTCACATATCCCTTTTCTGCATAGTCTACCATCATTTTCTGGTAAACATCTACAGATTTTGAGCCACCAGCCCAGCCTCCTCCATGAATTATAACCAAAGCTGGCCGGAGTTCAGTGCCAAAATTTGAAGGCATAGCTAAGTCTAGCTTCCATGAATCGCTTGCTCCCTTCCGGTATGGAATATCCTTTGTCACCGTAATAGTAGGATAAGTAGAAAGTAAAGCCTCAGAAGAGGAATCGCTCTGCGCAAATGTGTTAAATGAAACTGCTAGTAAAATGATTACTAGGGATTTCAGACTGTTTTTGATCATGATTATTTTAGGTTTGAGATTTATTTTGAACGGCATCACTGATGCCAGTAGGGTTTGAAATATTGGTATTACTAAATTGATAATACAGATTCTACCGACCTTATTCTCTTTGATTAAAACTAGGGGAGTTCGATGATCGCATCTATTCAGGATTTACCTAAGCCATTTTTGTTTTAGTCGACTCAATGGCACAAAAGCGTGTTTACCTATCAATAACTAGCGAGGGTAACACCCTGAATTCCCACTTTATAAACGTGGTAGATGAAAATCTTGTAAATCTGAATTAATAGGAAAGGGAAGCGTGTAGAAATGCTTTTATTTCCTCAGTTGTAGTTTGTAGATCGTCGTGGTGCAAATTGTGCCCAGTTCCCTCCAGATGCAGGAGTTTCACCAGCTCAAGTCCATCAACTGCCTTGTTATTGGCAGCCTTGGCCTCGGGAGATGCATCAGCTTTTAGGATGAGTGATGGTACTTGGATTTTCTCCAAAGCTCCTTCCGTTCTCATGGTTCCGCTCATAGCCCGCTGCGCTTCTGGGGTATAAGCTCCATGATATTGTTTTTTAGAAAGTGCCCAATATTGTACGTCTACTATATCCCATTTAGGGCTTTGCTTTTTACCCAATTCCACCAAATCTTCGAAAGCATAGTTGTTTTGCTTTACCAAGGTCTCTGGATCGCCAAACATATTGATAGAGATCTTTTTTGCACTTACCTGTTTAGTAGTTTCCTCTTGTGGTTTTTTCGCTGGAGTGGCTGGTTCTTCTCTGCGCGTCTCCAATCGTGCTAGGAAAGGGTCAAGCATGACTATAGCTTTTGCCAAATCAGGATATTCTGCTCCTATTCTCATGACTGTAGCAGCCCCCATAGAATGCCCCATTAATATTGGCTTTTCGAACCCCATTGATTTCACAAAGCCAACTACGTCCTTCACCAGAGTTTCTCCATCATCATTTTGGGTAAAAGGATCAGAAAGCCCATGACCACGGGTATCTAGCATGTAGATATTATAATCATCCTGCAGCTCCCAGCTCAATGTAGTCCAGCAAAGACCAATGTCTGTAACGCCGTGAACCATCACTACCACTGGCTTATCAGGCGCAGGGATAGCCTGATAATAATGCAGCCTAATGCCATTGACATAGGCATATCCATCACTCCAACCATCAGGAATACCCGGAGGATCTGCAGCAAAAATGCCCTTGGAGAAAATACCTCCAAAGACCATTATTAGAAGTAGCGTTAGGATGAACTTGCTTGGATTCAAGCAAAAAATGAAATTCGATTTCATAGGTTAGTTAGGGTTTAATAGTTAGGAATTCAAAATTTCTAAAACTGGCGCCTTATGAAAATGGCTATACATAGCCATACATTGGGCTTGCTTTGGTCCAACTTGTACAAATCACAAGCTAAACGGCAGGCCATAAGGCAGCATTCATAAAAAGATTGGGATTACTAAAAATCAACCCACATCAGAACCTAATCGTGATGAAGGGACCGAAACAATATTTCGATTCAGTTCACTAAATTAACTTTAAAATCTAAAAACAAAAGAAATACAGTGACTTTATTACAGCAGAGGTTCAAATCTCCTACTTTACAACAGTATCCTTTACCGAGCGGTAAAAGGGATGAAATTGAGTAAATGAAATAGGCTTATACTGGATATTACTTGTAACCAAATTCCCTTTGAACTTTGAAATAAAGAACAGCAAACCGAAGACTGAAGCAGCCTAAATGCTAGTGATATGCCAATTCTATTAAGCTTCGGGCTCATAATTGGTAAAATCTAAAGAAGTTAGTTGCCCTGCTTTTCTGTTAGAAAAAATCATGGAGAGAATTAGCATTTAGACACCTGATAAACCTGTTACTCTCCTAACTGGCCATTTTAGCAAATCCAAAAAAAATTGGCGATTGCTCAATAAATCAATTCAACCTATCCAATACCTCGAATCTGGAAGAATTTGAAATGAATTCTGGCACAATTACTTTCAGGTGTGCTACTACTTCATTTTCAGATTGCTTGGTCACCAAATCATTAAACAACTCAATCTGTCCATCAATTTTGTGATAGGAAGAAGGGGGGACTTGTGCAATCATTATTTTAGGATGATGTGTGATTTTAAGGATTTCAAAATCATTAAGTAATTCCTCAAACAGCTTTTCACCTTCCCGAAGTCCTGAGAAAATGATCTTGATATCCTCATCCACCTTCTTTCCGGAGAGCTGAATCATTTTCTTAGCTAGCTCTAAAATCTTCACCGGTTCACCCATATCAAACACGTAGATTTTTCCTCCATCTCCCATGATCCCGGCTTCCAGCACCAGTTGGCAAGCCTCTGAAATAGTCATGAAATACCGGGTAATTTCAGGGTGGGTAACAGTAATGGGGCCTCCTCTTAAAATCTGCTTTTTAAATAAGGGAATAACAGATCCATTCGACCCCAGTACATTTCCGAATCTAGTAGTAATAAATTTGGTATGAAAATTATTGTGATTTTGAGCCAAATATTCATTCAAAGCTTGTACATACATTTCTGCAGCCCGCTTACTGGCTCCCATAACATTGGTAGGGTTCACAGCCTTATCTGTGGATACAAAGACAAACTTCTCCACCTTAGCTAATACGGAGATATCAGCCAAAAACTTGGTACCTATAACATTGGAAAGTATGGCTTCCTCTGGATAGTTTTCCATCATAGGCACATGCTTGTAAGCTGCGGCATGAAAGACCACCTCTGGCCTGAAAGTTCTAAAAACCTCCTTGAGCTTCTTTTTATTTTTGATATCTCCCAAAACCACCTTAATAGGGCAGTTAATTCGGTTTTCTTTAAACTCCTGCTCCACATCATATAATGCTGATTCAGCGATATCCAACATCACCAATAGCTTAGGATTGTAATGAGAGATTTGTCTACACAACTCAGAACCTATGGAGCCTGCAGCTCCTGTTACCAAAATCACCTTATTATATAATTCCTCGTGTAGTTTTGGATTATCTAAAATAATTGGTTCACGGCTTAGTAAATCCTCGATTTTTACTTCCCGAATGGCCCCTACAGTAAGCCCTCCATTCAGCCATTGATCAACTGGAGGCACTATGGAAACGGAGATTTTCAGGCGCAGGCACTCGTCCATGATCTCATTTTTGCGGTGAACGGTAAGATCCCGAACTGCAATTATCAATTCAGTAACACCAAACTCTTCCACCAACTTTTCTAGGCCTGAAAGACCTTTGTATATCCGTCTTCCGTCTATATTCTTTCCCTCTTTCTTTGGATCATCATCAAGAAATGCTACCGTGTTGAAAAGGCTTTTACTGTCTCGATTAATAGCCTCCTGAGCTATTATACCAGCTTCTCCTGCTCCGAAAATCACTCCGTTTTTCAATTCCTTGACCAGAAAACCATTCTTTAGGTATACAAATAGCTCCTTTACCACAAGCCTGTAAAAAATCAGCATAAACAAGGAAGATAAACTAGCTATAATCAATACCGAAGTAGGCAACAAATACTGTTGATTAAGGAAATTACCATGAAAGAAACTGAGAAACAGAAAAAGAACAAAATTGATCAGGACTGTTTTAAAAATATTTGAACCATCCCTAAATCCAGTATGCCTGACAATTCCTTCATAACTATGTGTATTTTGCATAACCAGCAATCCACCAAGCATAAAAAATATACTTCCACCTAAAGCATTACCTTCCTCTATCTGATCTAACTCAAAATTAAATCTGACCAGGTAACCAAACAGAGCGCAATTGAATAATATGATAGAATCCAATGTTGCAATAATCCATCGCGGAAGAATTTTTAACCGAGTCAAAAAATTCATAGTAGAAATCTAATCATATTTAATTATTTCTTTCCAAGCTTTTCACATACAGATTTGCGAACAAAATAATCACTTTTATTAAGTTTACATAATTTAATATTTTCTTTCCATAGTGACAGCTGAATAGTCATACAATACCAGCCAAGCTCGCAGGACTATCGGTTCTCTAGCCCTCTCCAACACTTACTTACACCAATTTCCTCGCCCGGATCAAATCCTCCTTGGTATCTATGGCAACTGCCTGATGCAGGGTCTTTACCATCCGGATCTGATACCCATTTTCCAATAACCTCAATTGCTCCAGCATTTCTATAGACTCTAGTTTGCTTTTTGGCAACTGGGTGAATTTTCTCAACACCTCTCTTCTATAGGCATATACACCCACGTGCTTCCAATAGGTCACCTTGGCCGACTCCCTATTGTAGGGTATGGGGCATCTGGAAAAGTACAGGGCATTCTCATGCGCATCCGTTACCACTTTTACCGCATTAGGGTTCTGTGCCTCCAGCTCAGAAATCTCCGTTTTCAAAGACGCCACCTGCACAGACTCATCTTCAAATGCCCTGACCAAATCCTCAAGTGACTGCTTATCCTGAAAAGGCTCATCCCCCTGCACATTGATAATTAAATCCGCATCTACAGTTCCCAAGGCTTCAGCAATTCTATCCGAACCACTTTGATGCTCCTGCTGGCTCCTAAACACCTTACCCCCTACTTCCTCTATCTGTTGATGAATCTCCTCATGATCTGTTACCACCCAAACCTCATCAAAGACCCCAGTATCCACGGTACTCAAGTAGGTTCTCTGGATAATGGATTTTCCTCCAAGATCTTGAACCAATTTGATAGGTAAACGGGTAGAAGCATATCGGGCTGGTATAAGTGCAGCAGTTTTTGACATCATAGCGAACATGGTGGTGAATAAAATTTGTACAGTCTTCAATTAGGCTAAACGCTAATTTTTCAAGAATGCAGATTCAAATATAGGCAAATCCTATCCTTAAATTTAATGCTCGCTTAACGACAGGGAATTACCTAAGAACCGGATTATAAATCCTACGGTAATATTTTCGAGATTACAAATCTCGAATAGCGCGAATCAAACCCAATTTCCGAGTTTACTAAAATTGGATTCCGGGGTCATTTCGACGAGCAAACGTAGATGTTATATTATTCGAAAATGCTGATGCGAGGGGAAATCTCTTTTGAAGTCAGATGGCTAAAGTATGAAATCTAAAACCTGAACCTCATACGCTTGGCCAGAATTAGACTCAGTCGCAGATGGACAAGTTGAAAATTTAAAATGTAAAGTTTAAAGTTGCCGTTTTAGGTACTTTTACATTCGGAATTCAAAATTTTGGAGGTTGGGAAGTCGGAAGTCAGTTGTCTGTTGTCAGTTTTCGGTTGTCAGTCGCCTGGCCTGAGCTTGTCGAAGGGTAGGAAGCCTGTCACGCTGAGCGGAGTCGAAGCGTTTTAGTCCCTATTCGCTAGGGTGGCAGAGATGGAAGTCTGGAAGCAGGCTGAAGGCCTGCCTTGTTGTAGCCTAGGGTAAGGAGGCACGACGCAACCCTGGGTTCAAAGTAGAACGATTCCCCCAGCGCTGGCCCGGGATCCTGATTCGGAGACGGCATTGTCATGCCAGCAAGATGGAAAAGTTGAAAGTTTAAAATGTAAAGTTTAAAGTTGCCGTTTTAGGTACTTTGACATTCGGAATTCAATATTTTGGAGGTCGGGTATCAAATGTCGGGAAGTTTGGTAGTTAGGAAGTGGGAAATTGTAAGTATGGAGATAAAGATGACTCTCCAGTATCAGGTTTAGATTGTCTTTCAGCTATATAGGCAGATTCAGGATTTTGGGACCTTGGATCGACTGTCGGAGACGAATAGGTTTTTACCTGACCCTGAAGGGGTCAAATTATTAATAGCCCAGGGTAAGGAGGTACGACGCAACCCTGGGTAAAAAATCGCAATTTATCACCAGCGCTGGCCCGGGATCCTGATTCGGAGACGGAGGCGTTTTGCCAGCAAGAATACGGGAGAACCAGATTGGACAACTATTTTTATTCAATCGACAACTTCTCAGTTGACCGTTATGGCTTAACTTAAAAATTCCTCTCTCGATACTTTTGAGACCAAAAGTATCCAAAAGTCTTCGTCGCGGCAAAGCTTCCACCGCACATCCCAACAGCCCGGCCCGCTGCCGCGACAGCCCACCGCGCAGTCCAAGTGACGACTACATTTTAATAATACTTTAAATAGCGATAGGTGACAAAACCCAATCCCATTCCTAAAAGCACATAATAATTAGATGAACTTATTTTTACCTAACCCTGAAGTCGAAGGGTAGGAAGCCTGTCACGCTGAGCGGAGTCGAAGCGTTTTAGTCCCTATTCGCTAACTGATTCTAAGGAAATATATTATTGTTCAAAATCCAGTTTCTGGTTCTCGATAGGTGTTTGGGAATAACTAAAAGAAAATCAGCCTCATAGGGGCGGTTCATATTAGTGCCTAGGGTTTCAACCCTGGGATTAAGGTTTTAATGGTTAACCAGCGCTGACCCGAGATCCTGATTCGGAGACGAAGGCGTGACGCCAGCAAGAATACCGAAAAACCAGATTGGAATCCTACGGGATTGGTTCGAGATTACAAATCTCAAACAGCGATGTGAATGGCGATTGGCAGTCTAAATACTGCATTTGGATAGGGATAAGTAATGAGACTTGCGCCAAATATGAGTTCCCCACCAGACACCTCAGAGTGCAGCTTCTGGAGAAGCAGCACAACATGAGAAGCAGCACAACCTGCCTAAATATAACCACTCACGGCTGTGGACCGTGGTCTGTCAACTATGGACCATCTTCCATGGTCTATGGACTATCGTCTATCAACTAAAAAAACTATAAACCATTCAATCAAACTACTCCCTACGCTCCACCAAGATGCTGGGTCACTTGCCCGCACCTTCAAATTTACCAACTGTCACATGGCCCTGCTGTGTCACGCCCTTGCCTTGCAAAACATTAAAAAGTGTCGTAAATAATATCCTCCAGTCCAGCCAAAAACCATGATTGTCCACATACCATACGTCCAACTTGAACTTTCTCTCCCAACTAATGGCATTCCTCCCATTGACCTGGGCCCAACCGGTGACACCCGGGCGCACCTCATGCCTCCTGGACTGCTCCTCTGAATACAAAGTCAGGTACTCCTTCAACAATGGTCTGGGCCCCACCAAACTCATATCCCCCTTTATCACATTGATCAACTGGGGCATCTCATCCAAGGAACTCATTCTAATCACTCTACCTAAGGCTGTAATTCTACAGGAATCTGCTAAGGGCAGCCCATCCTGATCCACTAGATCCCGCATGGTCTTAAACTTGAGAATTCGGAATGGAATATGATCTTTGCCGGGCCTCTCCTGAGAAAAAAATGGATTTCCTCTGTGATGGAAAATCAACAGTACCATCACCAACAAGAAGATGGGGAGAAATATTAAAAACATCAAAAAAGCAAGGATGATGTCCATCGCTCTCTTTATGTACTTCCTGTAAAACACTTACTTAAATGATTTGGCGAGTTCCTTCTTGATAACAGCCAAGATCCTTTCCTGATCTTCCAGTTTGAGATCAGCTGAACTTGGCAGGCACAACCCATTTTCGAAAAGGTTTTGGGCGGTTTTACCACCATAAAACTGGGCATCAGCAAACACCGGCTGCATGTGTAACGGCTTCCAAAGATACCTGCTTTCTATCCCATGTCTGGACAGGGACTTCTGTAAACAAGCTGCATCAAAGCCTAGAATTTCTGAATTAATCAAAATCGCTGTTAGCCAATAATTAGACTGGCTGGAGTCTGGTTCCGTATGGAAACTAATCCCGGGAATGTCTTTGAACAATTCCCTATACCTGGCATTCACCGCTCTACGGCTTTTGACCTGATTCTCCAGCTTCTCCAACTGAGCCAGCCCCACCGCGGCTGCCAGATTATTCATTTTATAATTATAGCCTATCTCTAAATGCTGGTAATACGGCAGGTCTTCCCTGGCCTGGGTAGATAGGTGCCGGGCTTTTTGAAGTATGTTGGTATCATCTGAAATCAGTGCTCCTCCCCCTCCGGTGGTGATGATTTTATTTCCATTGAAGGAATACACACCAATCTGTCCAAAAGTACCGCACATTTCCCCTTCATAGACCGAGCCCACAGCTTCGGCAGCATCCTCCAAAACAGGAATATTATACTTACGGGAAATCTCCAGGATCTCGTTCATTTTAGCTGGCATACCAAAAAGGTGCACCACCACTATGGCCTTAGGCTTTTTTCCATTGGAGATGCGGTTTAAAATTGCATCCTCCAGTAATTCTGGACTGATATTCCAGGTATCGCTTTCTGAGTCCACAAACACAGGTTTGGCGCCCAAGTACACAATGGGATTGGCAGAGGCACAAAAAGTAAAGCTTTGACAGATCACTTCATCTTCAGGACCTATGCCCATCAAAACCATGGCAAGGTGCAGGGCTGAAGTTCCGGAATTGAGCACCACGGACTCATGGGTACGCAACTTGGTATTCAGCTTCCACTCAAACTTCCCAATAAACGCCCCATAGGTAGCCAAGTGACCTGAATCTATGGCCTGTCTGGTGTACAGGGATTCATTACCATTAAAGCTAGGAAAGGACAGGGGTATTTGCTTGTACATGTACTGATTGAGTCAATAACTGTCTAAACTTAGTACATAAATGACAAAAAGCAAACCAGGAACACTGCAGGCCAAAAACAAAAAAAGACCCCAGCGGGGCCTTAACTAAATTTTTTACTCTAATATCCTTCTAATTCAGATTGATCTTGGAACGCTCAAAATCCTTTTTCTCCAGCTTTACCTTTCTTTTTTGACGCTCATTTAAACCACTGATTTCAAGCACCCTAGGCTGTACTGCTACTTTCTTTTTCACATATTTAACAGTGACCTTGTCCAGCCTCAATCCAAGTATAACTGCAAGTCCCACAATTATGGGAAGAGCCAGATTGTCCGAGAAATCTTTTAAAATAAAAATCAAAAAAATAAACACCAACTGCAAAGAACCTAGTATGAAAGTAACTTTATCATGTGTGAAACCCATTCTCATCAGGAAGTGATGCACATGGGATTTGTCCGGAGTCATGGGGCCTTTTCCCTGGGAAATCCTACGGGTAAAAACCCTTCCCATATCGTAGAGGGGAAACATTAAGAGCGCAACCCCGGCAGAGAAGGAAGGTTCAAATTTCCAGGTACTCCCGGAAGGCAGAGCCTGATTCACTTCCATAAAGGCCATCACCAGCGCGCCCATGGTAAAGCCCAAGGTCAGGGAACCGGTATCCCCCATAAAGATCTTAGCAGGATGCCAGTTAAAGGCCAGGAAAGCCAGAATAGCCCCCATAAAGGTAAAGCAGATCAGGGCGTAGCTATCCAGTCCATAATAGAGAAACCAAGCCCCCAGGCAGGAGAAGGTAATCATGGCCATGGTACCGGCCAGTCCATCCAGCCCGTCTATTAAATTAAAGGCATTAGTGAGTGCCAAAAGGGTAAAGGCAGAAAACACATAGCTGAAATACAGGTTCAGTTCCCCTATTCCCAAGAAACCATGAAAATCCCGGATACGGATATCTGATGCTCCTATGACTAGGACTACGGCTATAAGTTGTCCGAGGATTTTCCTACTGGCCTTCAACTCTACTATATCATCTCTAAGACCTACAAAGAACATGATGGTAATCCCCCCAAACAAATAAGTAGGATAATGCTCTGGGTATTCCCAAGCCCAAATAGCCAGAGCGATCATGGAGGCTAAGAAAAAACCTATCCCTCCCATAGAAGGAGTTTTCCCTAAGTGAATACGTCGTCCTCCCGGAGAGTCTGAGACTTGGTAATTATGCAGAAGTTTAATCAGCACTGGAAAAAAGAGAATACCAATCGCAAATGAGGTAAAAAAAGAATACAGAAAAGTCATAGTGTCAGTAAGGTTGGTTAGGAAATCATAGACTAATACGGGTCAAACTTCTATTCCGCTACAACTCTTAGGTAATTTTATAAAAAAAATGGCAAGGTTAATGCCTTAAATTTCTTAAAAACACATAGAAGTAAATATTTTCAGGATAAAATACAATTTTATGTATTTACAAAAATACCGGCCATTTATTTGAAGAAATGACAAAAAATAAGACCTTTACAAAGCCCAAAATAATCAGTAACCAACTTTTTAAGAAAAAACCTACTATAATGACAACTAGAAATGTAGAAAAGCTCCTTGGGTATGATTTCAATTATGATTTATCAGAAAATTACAAAAAGCAAGAACCAGAATTAATTTTTTCCAAACATTTTAACTGGTATAATCTTACATTAAAAAGATTCATTGACCTTATTGGAGCCTTTCTTTTCATGGTTCTGATTGGTTTTTGGCTTTTCCCTCTTGTGGCAATCTTGATTAAAATTGAGTCCCCAGGCCCTGTTTTCTTCAAACAAACCCGCGAAGGAATTTATAACTCGAGATTTAGATGTTATAAATTTAGATCCATGGTAGTCAATAATGAATCGGAAACCAAGCAGGCTACCAAAAACGATCCAAGGATTACGAAAGTGGGTAAGTTTATCCGTAAAACCAGTATAGACGAATTACCTCAAATTTTAAACGTGATTTATGGTAATATGTCACTGGTAGGACCTAGACCTCATCCTGTGAAATTAAATGAAATGAGTGCAGCAGAAATTGTAGGTTTTAGAAATAGGCATTTGGTAAAACCAGGTATAACTGGATTGGCACAAGCCAAGGGGTATAGGGGAGAAACTCAAACTTTCCATTCCATGTATTTCAGGTATAAATTAGATGTGCACTATATTAAGAGTTGGAGTCTGTGGCTTGATTTAAAAATTATCGCTATGACAGCTAGTTCAATTCTCTTTGACAATGAAAACGCGTATTAATCCACCTCATGGAAAAATCCAAAATTCTCATCAAACTAAAGGAAGAGGCGCATATTTCGCGCCTCTTCCTTTAGTTATGATTGTATAGTTCTGTCCAGAATTATTAATTTAGCTCCTATTACTATTTAAAAATGAAAAAGAGATTTAAACTTTTACTGACCACATTTCTACTTGCATTTCAAGGTATGGCGCAGAACATCCCTGTAGGATTTCCTGTGCTAAATGATTATCTCAGGAGGGAGCAGATTTTGGGCAATTTAAACTCTGACTTTTCATTTATTTACAAACCAATCTTAACGGAAAAAGCATTTCCGGAATTTTCAAACCCATATTTAAATGATTCCATACTGGGATATCAATTAGATAAAAACTCTGTTCTTAAGAATAAAAAATTCGCTGTTTCTTTACTCCCAATTCAAATGATTAGTATGTATAATACTGATCACCCGTATAATTGGGGGCATGGAGCCATTCTTCCAGCGAAAGGCTTTCAAACGCTTATTTCTGGAGGGCTTCATTTAAAATGGGGAAAGCTTAGTGCCCAACTATACCCTCAATTCCATTATGCACAAAATCTAAAGTTTGAAGAGTATCCGGAAAATGCTCCTAATGAGTATTTTCAATATTTACGTAGAAGTTTAAATGGAATTGATCAGCCGGTCAGATTTGGACAAGATCCTATCACAAGGATTTTGCCAGGAAATTCCAATATTAGCCTTAACCTCGGCGGTATTGCTTTGGGTGTATCCACCGAAAATATATGGATTGGTCCAGGACAGAATAATTCCTTATTAATGACTGACAATGCGGAGGGTTTTTTACACTTTAAGTTAAATACTACTCGCCCATTAAAAACATTTGCCGGTAATTTTGAAGGTAATTATTGGATAGGAAAACTAGAAGGATCAAACTTTCCTCACTTTAGTGATGGTAGCTATAATGAGCTCCTTTCAAAAAAAGAGGATGACTGGAGATATTTCACTGGATTATCAATCAGTTACTCTCCTATTTTCCTACCTAATCTTTATTTAGGTGCAACGAGGGCATTTCAGGTTTACAGAGGTGACATGAGAAACAATTTCAGAGCTTTCTTCCCATTTTTTGCCCCATTGCCAAAAGAAGGAGAAGGGATATTGGAAAATGTTGAACTTCGTGAGGATCAAAATGTAGGAATATTTGGAAGATACCTTGTTCCGAAAGCCAATTTCGAATTCTACTTCGAGTATTCCAGAAATGATCATCCCTTTAATTGGAGAGATCTGATTTTAAACATAGAACATAGTAGAGGATATTTACTTGGTTTTAGTAAGTATATCAAACTTAATGATCAAAATACGATAGGCATCATTGGAGAAATGACCCAGACTAAATTCAGTATTAACAATACCATTAGATGGGGAGAAGGTATAGATAATGGATTAGGTCTATATGATAACTATCAAGTAAAGCACGGTTTTACATATAAAGGAGAGAACTTAGGCGCAGGTACTGGCGTGAGTGGAAATGAGTATTCTTTAAAAATTGGACACTTCCAGCGATTTAAAGAAGTATCTTTAGAATTAGAAAGGTTAGAGCGTCATCCCAACTACTATTACTTTGCAATAGGTAAAGGTCTCAATGTAGAAAAATGGGTTGACTATAATTTCAGTCTTAATTATAAAAACACATTTAATAGGCTAGTTTTATCAAGTTCCATCACTTCTATGGTAGTAAAGAATTATAATCATTGGAACAATACTGGTAGCGAAGTTCTATCGGGAAGTCCCGATAAAAGATTCAATATGAATTTGATGATTAATCTTGCCTATTTATTTTAATGTTCCTGAGTTATTGGTTTGTAGTAACACAAACCTTTCGTAGATAGAGTTGTTAGGTTAACAATCCTTGAAACTATTTAGATTCGAAAAAGCAATAAGGGAATCGTTAAATGCTAACAAAAAGCCCTAAAGAACAAAATATATCTTTAGGGCTTTAAGTCTTAGGGTATTACTTTATATATTAGCATACCAAATTCTATGGTTTTCCAATCGCATATACCCTAAAGCCAATTTCCCGAAGTTGTTCATGATCCAGAACATTTCTACCATCAAAGACCTGAGCGGGCTTGAGCATAGAATCATATATCTTTTGCCAATCATACTCCTTAAATTCATCCCATTCTGTTAACACGGCAACTGCATGGGCATCCTTACAGGCCTTATAGGGATCTGATTCTACCTTAAGCAATTCCTTGTTAGCTTCTGGTTTACGTGTAGTCAGGTAATCCAGATCCGCATACATCTGCCGTGCCTTTACTTTCGGGTCATATACGTGGATATACGCATTTTCACTCAACAGATGATCAGCCACATAAATGGCTGCTGACTCCCTAGTATCATTCGTATCCTTTTTAAAAGCCCAACCCAAGAAAGCTATCTTTTTACCACTTACGGTGTTATATAAAGACTTGATGATTTTCTTGGCAAACCTCCCTTTTTGATGATCATTCATCTTAATGACCTGTTCCCAGTAATCAGCTACCTCGGTTAATCCATAGGATCTGGAGATATAGACTAGATTTAAAATATCCTTTTGAAAGCAAGAGCCTCCAAAACCTACAGAAGCTTTTAAAAACCTCCCTCCTATTCGGCTATCCGCTCCGATGGCACGGGATAATTCATCGATATCTGCCTCTGTAGCCTCACAAAGTTCAGAAAGTGCATTAATGGAAGACACTCTCTGAGCTAAGTAGGCATTTGCCGTGAGTTTGGAAAGTTCGGAAGACCATACATTGGTAGTGAGGATTTTTTCTCTAGGAATCCAATTCGCATACACGTCCACCAGTGCCTCTATGGCCTCCTTACCTTCAGGGGTACTCTCCCCGCCAATCAGGATTCTATCTGCATGGTGCAGATCCTCTATAGCCGTTCCTTCAGCGAGAAATTCAGGATTTGAAAGAATCTGGAACTTAACACCACCTCCTGTATTTGAGAGGATGTCATTTACAGCTTCCGCCGTACGTACAGGAAGTGTTGATTTCTCAACCACGATTTTATCCGTATCAGAAGCTGCAGCGATTTGTCGGGCACAGAGTTCTATCCATTTCAGGTCTGCAGCCTGCCCCTTACCCTCTCCATAGGTCTTGGTAGGTGTATTGACGGAGATAAAGATCATCTCAGCTTCATGAATTGCCTGATCGACAGCGGTGGAGAAAAACAGGTTTCTCCCTCGGGCTTCGGCCACGACCTGATCCAGGCCCGGTTCATATACCGGTAGATTGTCCAGGTTTTCATCATTCCAGGCATCTATTCTGGCCTGGTTTATATCCACTACAGTCACTTTGATTTCTGGACATTTCTGGGCTATTACAGCCATAGTTGGCCCCCCCACATAGCCTGCTCCTATACAGCAGATTTTTGTGATTTTCATATAAACTAAATTGCAATTCCCCAATATAAAAACCTAAGTTCATCTAACCCTTCATTGTGAAGAGAATGAAGTACACCTGCAGGGATTTCTACTAATAATCCATTGTAAATTTTAATATTCTCACCTCCAACACGGTATGTACCTTCACCCTTTAGAAAGTAAAAATACTCAAACATTGTAGGATGCTTATGTTCTTCGCAGGATTCACCAGGTTGAAAAACACCCAATGCAATTTGAGTCAATGAATTATTTAGCTCATCATTATTTTTAAAGACTAGCTTTTTCCCAAAGCCATGAGCATTGTTTACAGATGTTAACCTCTGTAAATCTACGCTATAATTAGACATTTTCAGAGACTTTGATCTGGTCTAATATCCAATTATATGTTTTCTCAACACCATTTCTTAAAGGAATTGAAGGTGCCCATCCCAATTTTTCTTTGATTAGTTTATTATCGGAATTTCTTCCCTTTACACCAGTAGGCCCCTCGATATTTCTTATCGATAGGTTTTTACCAGATATATCAATAACCAGCTTAGTAAAGTTTTGAATGGAAATCATCTCTTCCGATCCAATATTCACTGGTCCAGCAAATTCAGAATTCATTAATCTTCTAATACCATCAACGCATTCATCTACAATCAAAAATGACCTGGTCTGGGTTCCGTCACCCCATACTTCTATAACATCCCCATTCTGAGCCATTGCTACTTTTCTACAAATTGCAGCAGGCGCTTTTTCTCTACCTCCATTCCAGGTTCCTTGCGGACCGAATATATTGTGAAACCTACCTATTTTAGAATCAAAACCATGGTTTCTATTGTAGGTTAAATACAATCGCTCACTAAATAGTTTTTCCCATCCATATTCACTATCTGGAGCGGCTGGATATGCACTATCCTCAGAACATTTAGGATTGTCTGGATCCATTTGATTATATTCTGGATACATACAAGCAGAAGAAGAGTAGAATACTTTTTTAATACCCTTATTCTTCATTTCTTCTAAAACATTCAAATTACATAAAGCACTATTGTGCATGATATCCGCATCATTATCACCTGTAAATACAAAACCTGCGCCCCCCATATCAGCTGCAAGTTGATAGATTTCATCCAAATCAGAAGTAATGACCTGCTTTACCACGTTTACATCCCGTAAATCTCCTACAACAAATTCATCTGAATTTGTATTACCATACTCATTCTCTTTGATATCTACCCCACGAACCCAATAACCTTCGCTTTTCAACCTGTTTACCAAATGTCCTCCTATAAAACCTCCTGCTCCACAAACTAATGCTTTTTTCATAATCATTTATTTAATTTAAGTTTATAATTTATTAAATCTTTTACTCCGTAAAATGCAAATTTTGGTACGATGCTCACATACCTTTTGTAAAGTCTTTTTGGTTCCACACTTAATCTAAATAACCACTCTAATCCCGACTTTTGCATCCATTTAGGGGCTTGCTTTACATTACCAATATGAAAATCGAATGCAGCACCAACTGTAATTAAAAAATCCACTTGCGTAAATTGCGAAAGATATTTGGCAAACTTCTCCTGCTTTGGACTGCTAATCCCAACCCAGACAATATTTGCACCCGAAGAGTTTATTAGATCGGAAATAGACTCATAATCATAATCTTTGACATCCATAAATGGAGGACAAAACGTCCCTACTACATTATTATTTTCAAACTTCACACTACATGCCTGCTTTAATTTATCAGCTACCCCTTCCATGCCTCCGCAAAAAAAATGTTTAATAGTTGTCTTACATGATTTCACCATCATGGCTTCAAAAAAGTCCGGCCCATAGCACCTATCCATAGCCTTTGCTCCTTTAGCCCTTCCTACCCATACTCCAGGCATACCGTCAGGCAAATTGATATAAAACTCATTTAAAACCTTTTTGAAATCCGCATCTTCTTTTGCTTCTATTATGCCATGTGCACCTGTTGCACTGATGCACCTGTTTGTCCCACTACTCTCCCCGTGTATAATCTCTGACAAAACAAGATCAACAGCAGTATCAAATCCATCTTTAAAAAGTGGTATATCTACCACAGTAATAGCTCTATTTATCATGACTGGTCCATTGCTAGTTTAAAGGCACTTATGTGAATCCTGGCGCACTCAGACACATCGTATTTTTCTATGGCTTCACACTTATTTAATTCTCCTATCCTCTCTATATCATTTGGGTTCAAACTATGATGTATAAGATAATCCACAGCCTTATCCAAATCGTCTAATTGATATAGACAGCCATTCACCTTATCTTTTACCACCTCAGAAATTGCACCAACATCAGAAGTCACTATAGGCAATGAAGAAGCCATTGATTCTAGGATGACCGTGGGTACTCCTTCAGCTTTGGAAGTCAATAAAAACACATCAAATGCAGATAAATAATCTGATATCTCAAATTCAGGTTCAGAAACAGTGAGGAAGCCTTCTCTATCTAAGCCTTTAGCTTTTATCCGTTCAATTACATTACTTTTGTAGTAAGGCCTTTGCGATTCTGTCCTATTTCCAATAACCCTGAAAAAAACACCCTCTTTACCAGCTTTTTGCTTAAATCTATCGCATATTTCGACCAAATTTTCATGGGCCTTTTGCCTGTTTTGATTCCCTATAGTACCGATAAGAAAAGCATCATGCGGAACATTCAAATACTCTCGCACAATTTTCTTTTTGTCATCATTGAATTCAAAAGAATTACAATCCACAGGTGGGTAGAATGGTACCAATTTGTTGAAGTTCGCTATATCCCCATGTTCTTTAGCTATTCCCAATCCGGTAGTCATAATAACATTAGAACGATCTTTTACAACTGGTGATAGGAGATTCCTCAACCATTTGGGGGCGAAATTACTAAGTAACTGCCATACCACAGGGACATTGCTACGATTTGCAGCTATAGCCCCTTGAATATTAAATAATCCACATAACTGAACCAAATCAATCTTATAATCCACAATTACCTGTTGTATAAACTGTATATCAGAAAAAAAATTAGCCAGGTATCGAAAATGAGTTACTGGATTAAATGATTTCCTAGGTCTATGAAGATCTCGATTAATGACTTGAATCCCCTTCTCTTTCAACCGTTTTGTGCCAGTACCATTTTCATCAGGGGTTAATACAATGTATTCATATCCCTTATTTTTAAGAATATCATTTAACCTAAAAATTTGATTGTGAGGTCCCCCAAAAGTCGGAGTCAGAATTATAGCTAGAATATATTTCATTAATTGGTTTGTCTTATTAAATCTTCCAATAAGTGGATATTTTCTAGTGATTTTTTCACCATTACTTCAGGATTTACTGCCGCTATAAACCTCTGATCTCCAATAGATAATTCGTAAATGCTATTTTTGATCTTATCTGTTCTTAAGATTCTGTGGCTTAAGGGTACACATGCGTCGTGGTCAAGCTTCACATCAAATGCCAAATCCTCAAGCTTCCTATGATAAGCCAAAAACAGTAAAGGCAAAGATGAAATATAGCCCAACATCGCTGAATGATACCTAGAGGCTATGAAACCACCTTTGCATTCTGCTATTTCATTTAAAGTCACTATAGGATTGTAATTAAATTCAGACAATAACACCCTGCTCTCTCCGAATATTTCAACAAGTCTTTCAAATAGGAAATTAGAAATTTTTACATCAGATTCCCTATCCCCACCTCTGATAATAAATATTTTAACCTTAAGGTCTTTATTTGCCTTCATCGCTTTATCAATTCCATAAAAGACCTGGTCCTGATAGAGTTGATTTAGATCTTCCCCATCCTCATTATAATAATGCAAGGGAGTTAAAGAAACTCCTATTAAGTTTGGGTCAGTTTCAGTTCGGGTTAAGGGCAATAATGCAGCCAAATCAAAACTCAATGAAGTTTTACCTGATACCATTCCCAAACTTTCAATTTCTTCATAGGATGCTCTATCTCTTACAGTAGTGAGATTAGATAATCTAATTGCAGCTTGTGTCAGTACTTTTGTAAAACCAAATTTATATGGTCCCAATCCATTAGCAATCAAACATACTTTTTTGCCGGAAAATTTTGCCAAGGTGAAAATACCCAAGTAACGAGAAAGGTATCGTACATGTCGAAGATACCTAGAAAACACATAATCATCATGGAAATGAGTACCACCGCATAAAATAACAAAATCCGAATTTTTAAGGGATGCCAAAATCTGATTAACCCCAGGCTTAACAATAGTAATGGGGAAATCAAAAAAATAGTCTTCGCTCCTACCTTTGGTAACTAGATGGATTTTAAAATCTGAATCCACATTAAGCTGAGTAAGCAATCCATATAACATCGCCTCATCTCCAGTATTGTGCCCGCCGAAATGACCAAGAATTAAAATATTCATTTACAAGTAATAATTAACTAATTCCATAAACCCTATCAATCTCCTTAAATAAAAAAATAAAAAAAATAAAATACAAAGGAGTTGCTAATCCCCCAATAATAAGACCAGTTAAACTAGATAAAAAAATAAAAATAATTAAATAGTATAAATAAGAATAACCAAAAATATTTTTATGTTTAATTGCTATTGAAAAACTATATATTAAAAAAAGAGAAAACAACAAAGTCCCAATTATTCCAGTTTCATAAAGTTGCATAAGCCACAAATTATGGGCGTGAGTTGGAGTCCAAGAAAAAACAGGGATAGGACCAGTTTTAAATAATCCAAAGCCATGACCAATTAATAAATTAGAAGCTATTTCTGGCATTAATAATTCCCATAATTTAGTTCGTCCAGTTAATTCAGTAACATCAGCTGAATCTCGGGAGTATATATTTGTGAAATTATCTAACAAATCGAAATATATAAATGAAATAAAAAATATTATTGAAAATAATATCAAAAAAATTTTATTTACATTTCTAAAATAATCAATCAAAAAAATCAAAATCACAAACGTTGTATTTGCCCTTGTTTTAGTTAATAACAACAAAACAAATAAAATTATAAATTTAAGATAATCAAAAAATTCTAATTTCCTTTTATATCTATCTACAACTAAAATAATTAATCCTGTCGCCAAAATCAATGAAAATCTTTGAGAATGATTAAAGAGACCTTTGAATCTAAAAAATTCTTCATGATTGAGTGCAAATGCAGGGGAAACAAAAAATAATATGACACCGAGAAAAGAAACAATAAAAACAGAATAACTAACTGATTTCACTATGGTAGAATATTCAAAGTTTTTATAAAAAAATAACGAAAATAAAAAACAAGAATATATTCCAACAATAGAATTGATTTTTCCTTCATAAGGAATTGATAAAATCATATTAAAAAATAAATAGAACAAGTAAGCAAGTAAAAATTTATATGCTAGACTATTCAATTTAGGGATTTTGAAATTTTTAGCAAAAAATACAAATGACAATAACAAGAGACACGCAAGTACTGCTGGTCTTATTGCATCTGAATTAGTCATAAAATCAAAATCGATTTCAGTTGAGAAAATCAATAAGAAACATAAAATTCCAATAAAAAGATTTCTCATCTATTTATAAAAATCTTATACAAACGATTAATACTATATTTGAAAAAATTAAAATTCATAAAATAACTTATTAAATAATAATAATAATATCTAATCCCATATGAATTATTTAAAAAAACTTCAATATCTCTCAATTGATTCTTAGCAGATAAAACATTAAACATATAAAATAAATGTTTTTGAACCAAAGGATGACGCGAGTTTATATATTGATGGACTCCAATTTCATTTGCATATGATATAATTTCATTTTGTTTAACTAATCCTAAAGTATTTAATTCTTTAGCAAGAATAGAATATTTTCTTTGTAGAATTATCTTACTCGGAGAATAAGATGCACCAGTGAAGTTTATGATTCGCTCATATAAAATTTCTTTAACACAACCAAATTCACCCTCTTTAGACATTCTTAACCATAAATCTAAATCTTGAGAGAACTTAAAAATATCCCTATATCCACCTACTTTGTGATATACGCTTTTTCTATACATAACTTCGCCATGAGAAAAAGGGTTTGACTTATAAAAACAATTAAAATCAAAAGGACCATCTCTTTTAACTTTTTTATAAACATCATTTGCAAAATCCACATTTGCATAGTAGCATCCCACTCCAACTAAAGTCGGATTGGCATTAAGAAATCCAACTTGCTTACTTACTCTATTGGGCAAAGAAATATCTCCAGAACCATGAACAGCTATAAATTCGCCTGAGGAGCAATTAATCGCATTAATCATCCCTTTAACAAATCCCAAATTCCTTTCATGTTTTATAAGATGGACCTTAAAGTTATCACCACAAATCTCACCAATCTTTTCAAAGGTTCTGTCAGTGGAACAGTCATCAAAAATTATTATTTCCAAGTTTTCATAATCTTGGTTTAAAAGGGACTTGATCGAATCCTCAACATAATCCTCCCTATTATAGAATCCCGTAACTATCGATACTTTTGGTAACATTTCTTTCATTTTAAAAATCTATCTTCTTAAAATTAAAATCACTTTTTGAAAACCGTAAAATTGAATAGACAGAAAGCCTAACCTCTTTAGCATAAAAGTATAGAAATAATAAAGCGGAAATCGAATAGCTAATGGTAGAGGCTATTGAAGCGCCAGATGCTCCTCTACTAGGGATCAAAATATAGTTCAAAATGATATTCAAAAACAAAGCGGGAATCATTGCTTTCATTGATATCCAAGGCTTTCCCTTTCCTGCCAAATCCATATTTAAGACTTTAAATATGGTCAAAAGAAGTACACCTGGAAGTAAGATTTTCTGTACCAAACCACTTTCAATAAATTCTTCCCCAAACAAAATCCGGATGATTTCATCAGATAACACAAAGAGAGCTATAGATGCTATTCCAATAAATATTATTGAAAGCCGCAAAAGCTGAGCAACTTTTAATGAAAAATCTCTTCCATTTTTAGCATTTGCGCTTCTTGCAAAAATTATAGTACTTAACAACATCGGAATTTGCCAAAGGTATTCCATTAATTGGGAACCTTTGGAATAGATACCTAATTCATAAGGACTTGACATTCTATCCAGCAAAATAATATCTATTTTATAGTTTAAATTAATGATTAATAAGGCTATGGCATAAACTGATCCCAGGGATAACAGTGATTTGATAATTCCCCAATCAAACTGAAGAGAAAAAAATTCTATAAAATCATTTTTAAAAAGAAGAAACATTGCCATCAAAAAAGGTCCAGTTAATGTAGCGATTAGAGCTCCTTCAATTTTCATTTCAAAAAGAATGATAAATAAAACAGTAGTGAATAGAACTACAAAAGGAGGAAGCCAATTGATACGGTTATAAATTGAAATTTCGTTTTTCCCTAAAAAAATACCCGAATTGTAGGTGATAAAAAGAGAAAAAGGAATAGGCAAAATAGCTAAGAAAACTACCAAATCAGAAGCGTTTGTATTACCCAAATATCTGATTAGAAAATAACACGAAAGAACAGAAAGAATGGAAGAAAAAACGCATAAATGAATTAACGCTCGTTTGATTCCATCTATGCTGAAATTACCTCTTCCGACGTGATAGGTAGTAGCCTGACTAACTCCTAACGAGCCTATCGTCATAAATAATGTTGGATAAACAGTCAAGGCAGCAAGTGTACCATTTAAATCTGGACCGAGCCACCGGGCAATAATGATACTTTTCATTAATCCAAAAGCAATAACCCCTCCTTTGCTCAAGCCAACGCTTGATAAATCCCTTAGAAATTTGGACATGATGCTATATAATCCGCTGTTCTATTTCTAGATCTACTCCAAAATGGTCAAATACTCTTTTTTTAATATAATTTGCTAAATCGACTATATCCTTTCCACTTGCCTTTTCAAAATTGACTATAAACCCAGCATGCTTTTCAGAAACTTTGGCTCCACCAATTGAATAACCTTTTAGTCCAAGCCCCTCGATCATGGGTCCTACAAAATGGCCTTTTGGTCTTTTAAAGACGCTACCAGCATTTGGGTACTCTTTAGGTTGCTTTAACCATCTAGCGGTTTTTATATCATTCATTTTAGCTTTTATGGTTTCTGGATTCCCTTTCTTTAAAGACAACCAAGCTTTTAATACAATTTTATCCTTATTTCTTTGAAAAAAACTGTTTCTATATTCGAACCCAATATCTTCTTTATAAATTTCTTTAATCTGGTAATCATGAAGATCCAAATATCTTACTTTAATCAAAATTCCTTTAATATCTTCTCCACCTGCGCCAGCATTCATGACAACAGCTCCTCCCAAGGAACTGGGGATATCAAAAAAAATCTCCAATCCAGATAATTGATTTTGAAGAGCCAATTCACTGAGTGATTTGAGGTCTAATCCCGCCTCAGCTTCCACAACCCCATCATTTTGAAAAGACACAAATGAAAACGACTCTCCGATTATAATAAAATCATTCTCGTAATATGACTTCGACAATATCACATTGTAGCCCCCTCCTAGAATCACCTTTTCATGCACAGAAGGGAAATCCTGATAAATGGCAACAAAATCCTTTTCTGTCTGAGGAAAAAACGCTCTTTTACACCTAGAATAAACATTATAACTATTGTAATTGGTGAGATCAAAATCTTCCAGTACTTTCATTCTCTAGTTTCTACAATTAATTGATCTATTCAATTCTAAGGGTTACTCCTAAGGATTTCAATTTTTCCTCCAGCTTATTGTATCCTCTAAGAGCCATTTCCACATTTTCTACGGTAGTTTCTCCCTCTGCCAACAAACCTGCCATCACCAAGGCCATACTTCCGCGAAGATCAGTTGATTTCACATGTGCTCCTACAGGTTTTTTGTTCTTCTTTCCATAGGTAGTAATTGCTCCTTTTTCCCATTTCAATCCTTTTGAATACATTTTTTCAAGTTCTTCACAATATTTGACCCTCTCTGGATATCGGTAATCGAAAACCCTACTGATGCCATCTGCATGTAAACCTAAAAGGGTGTAAAAAGGCTGCATATCAGAAATGATACCAGGGTGAGTACCAGTAGCCAATTCAAAAGGTTGAATTACTCCGTTTGACAAACATTCGGGGGAAACACGAACACTTTTGCTATTATGATAGTAGTCTATTCCTGCTTCTTTTAAATGAATTAAAGGGATATCCATCGCTGAAAATGGAACATCTTCCACAAGTATATCTCCTCCTGTCAAAATACCTAATACGATCCAAGTTAGAGCTTCTATCCTATCTGGCATTACTTCAAAAATAGATCCTTGAAGGTGTTTTCTTCCGGTCACCTTCACAAAACTATTTCCTACCACTTCGATTTTGGCTCCAAGTCCTTTTAGAAAATCTATTAGACATTCTATCTCTGGCGATATGTATGCATTTTTTATTGTGGTCACCCCTTCAGCTATAGAAGCACAAATTAAAGCTGACTCTGTACCTCCAATTGTAGAAATTGGAAAATCTATCTCAGCAGGATGAAAGCCGTCTTGGGTAGTTACTTGAATATAATCATCCAGTTCTTCCACCTTTGCTCCCATTTTTTCCCAGACCATGATATGTAAATCATAACCACGGTTACCAATTTTACACCCACCTGGATAAGGAATTCTGGCCTGTCCAGCTTTCTTAATTAATCCCGGTACCAATAGGTAAGTCGTTCTTATCGGAAAGTTATAATCCTCCAAAATTCTATTTTCCAAGGAAGAAGGATCTATCCGTACACTTTCTTTTGTTGAATCGACATCGACCCCCCCCCCACTTTTCCGGATAAAATCAAATTTGTAATTGGCATCTACCAATTCTGTTGGAAAATTATATAGGGTTACCTGATCATCGGAAATTAAGCTTGCAGCCAAAAGTCGAGTAGCAGCGTTCTTAGCCCCGCTAACTCGAACCTTTCCATTTGGGACTTGTCCTCCTGTAATTTTTGCTATTATATTTGATTTCATATAAAATTAAAATTCAGTGGTTTAAAATATATGTTTTAAACTTTATAAAACTTTATTTAGCTATTTTTTGAAAATTTTCTATACTCCGATTTAAACCGGTTAGTTTATTATTTGTAAGACTTAATATTAAAAAAGTAGTTTTTGAAAATGAGAAATTGTTGCTTGTAACCCTTCTGTAAGATTAATTTTTGGTTTCCAATTCAATTCTTTATTTGCCATTTCTATAACAGGTTGCCTTTGCATTGGGTCATCTTGAGGCAACGGAAAAAAAATCAATTTACTTTTACTATTAGTTAATTCTATAATCTGTTTAGCTAACTCCAACATAGTAAACTCTCCTGGATTCCCAATATTAACAGGGCCTGTGAATCCATCTCTGGAATTCATCAATTTGTACATTCCTTCTATATTATCTTCCACATAGCAAAAACTCCTAGTTTGTGAACCATCACCGAAAATAGTAATATCTTCCCCTTTTAAAGCCTGTACAATAAAATTACTTACGACACGCCCGTCATCTGGATTCATTCTTGGTCCATAGGTATTGAAAATCCTCATGACTTTGATATCAAGGCCATGTTGTCTGTGATAATCAAAAAATAAAGTTTCAGCACATCTTTTACCCTCATCATAGCAAGCACGAATACCAGTAGTACTAACTGACCCTTTATAGGATTCAGGTTGGGGATGAATCTCAGGATCTCCATACACCTCTGATGTACTTGCCTGCAAAATTTTAATTTTAAGTCGTTTTGCTAAGCCTAACATATTGATAGCACCAATTACAGAAGTTTTTGTCGTTTGAACGGGATCAAACTGGTAGTGAACTGGGCTAGCAGGACAGGCAAGATTATAGATCTCATCCACCTCTACATACAATGGAAAGGTGATATCGTGACGCATAAACTCAAAATTCTTGTTTTCCATCAAATGATGGATATTGGATTTACTACCTGTATAAAGATTATCGACACAAAGTACTTCATTACCTTCTTTTATTAATTTATCACAGAGATGGGAGCCGAGAAAGCCAGCGCCGCCTGTTACTAATATTCTTTTCATTAATTAAATGAGTTAATTATTCTATTGTTATTGAAAAAATTATTCTCCATGTCGATACATCTCATATCCCTTTTCAGCTAATTGCATATCCATATGAGTCAATTTAATATCAGATATCATCATATCTTCAACCAACCCAGCCAAATCGTATTCTGGCTCCCACCCCAATTGAGTTTGGGCTTTGGTGGGGTCACCTAAGAGTAGGTCTACTTCGGTGGGGCGGAAGTAAGTTGGGTCCACTTTTATGAAAGTGTCCCCAATGTTAAATGTTAAATTATTAAAGGTTAACCCGTTAACACTTAACTCTGGACCATTAACATTCAACTTTTGTCCAGTAGCATCAAAATATCTCTCCTCATCGACTGATTCCAAGATCCCGACCTCATTCACTCCTTCTCCCTCCCAGCGAATTTTGAATCCTACATGCTCAAATGACATCTGGACAAAATCACGAACTTTGGTGGTTTTGCCGGTTGCAATCACAAAATCCTCAGGTTTTTCCTGCTGCAAGATTAGCCACATGGCTTTTACGTAGTCTTTGGCATGTCCCCAGTCACGAAGTGCTTCCAGGTTACCCAAGTATAGGCAATCCTGCATTCCCAGAGCTATAGCAGCTGTAGCCATAGTGATTTTGCGGGTCACAAAGGTCTCTCCTCTTCTTGGTGATTCGTGGTTAAACAAAATCCCATTGCATGCGAACATATTATATGCCTCTCGATAGTTCTTGGTAATCCAAAAACCATAGATTTTTGCAACTCCATATGGTGATCTAGGATAGAATGGAGAACTTTCATCATAAAAGCCTGCAGCATTTTTATTTTCTGGCATTCCCCCGTACAATTCAGAAGTAGAGGCCTGATATATTCTCGTTTTCTTTTCTAAACCTAAAATCCGAACAGCTTCCAAAATCCTCAGTGTACCAATCCCATCCACATTAGCTACATACTCAGGAGAATCAAAAGATACCTTTACATGGGACATGGCGCCAAGATTATAAATCTCATCTGGCTGCACCTCCTGAATAATCCGAATGATATTCATGGAGTCAGTTAGATCACCGTAATGCAATTTGAAATTGACATGGTTTTCATGTTGATCCTGATAAAGATGATCTATTCTTTGGGTATTAAAAGAAGAAGCTCTACGCTTAATTCCATGGACCATGTAACCTTTCTCTAAAAGTAATTCGGCTAAGTAAGAGCCGTCCTGTCCGGTGATACCGGTGATAAGTGCGGTTTTGTTCATATGTTCTAAATTTAAAATAGATCCTTGTTGAGGAATGCTATTTTAGTTTTAATGTTAGTATTAAGCTGGAAGGTCGAAGATTTGAGGTGGAAGGGCTTTAAGCTTCCTACTTCCACCTTTGAGCTAAATAACTTCTTTGTTCTTTAAATTTTCCGATAGGATTAAGCTGGAAGGTCGAAGGTGAAAGGTGGAAGGACTTTGAGCTTCCTACTTCCACCTTTGAGCTAAATAACTTCTTTGTTCTTTAAATTTTCCGACAGGATTAAGCTGGAAGGTCGAAGGTGAAAGGAATTACTGTTTATCAAACGGATGAGGAACCAATTTTCCCTTAGCCAATGGATGATAATCCCCCTGTAATCCTATAGGCTTCTTGTGCCTTATGGCATGCACCAATTCTATACTGGACTTTGCAGCCTGCAACCCA
Organism: Algoriphagus sp. TR-M9; assembly: GCF_027594545.1. NCBI lineage: Bacteria > Pseudomonadati > Bacteroidota > Cytophagia > Cytophagales > Cyclobacteriaceae > Algoriphagus > Algoriphagus halophytocola. The sequence continues at coordinate 2,506,170 of NZ_CP115160.1, forward strand.
AAACCCTTACCACTAAGTATATCCTTATAGCTTTCTGTATGTAATTCTGTAAAACCATCACTGAATTCAATCTCCTCGGATTCCATGGTGAGAGATCTGTAAGTAGTCCCTCCTCTTTCTTTGACCTGTTCGGGCAAGGTATCTGCATTGATGCTCAAAAACCATCTCACATTGGCCCTTTTCAAGCCTAAAAACCCGGCAGCCCTATCATGGGTATGTATATGTACCTGATTGCTCTGCACCTCTCCAAAAACCCAGGTCAGCATATCATAGAAATGTACACCAATATTGGTGGCAATTCCTCCGGATTTGGATACATCTCCCTTCCAGGAAGTATAGTACCAATGTCCTCTGCTTGTGATATAAGCCAGATCTATATCATAAACCTTGTCTTTCGGCCCCTCTTCTACCCGCTTTTTAAGTGCAATTATAGATGGATGTAGTCTTAATTGAAGAATGTTAAAGATCCGCTTACCAGACTCTCTTTCTACTTCCTCCAGAGCGTCTATATTCCAAGGATTCAATACCAAGGGTTTCTCACAAATCACATCTGCCCCTACCCTTAATCCAAATCGTATATGTGAGTCATGCAGATAATTAGGCGAACAGATGCTCACGTAATCCAAAGCAGAACCCTTACGCTTCAATTTATCCACATGCCTATCGAATCTCTCAAACTCCACGAAAAAATCAGCCTGAGGGAAATGCCTATCTATAATCCCCACGGAATCGAATTTATCATAAGCCGCGAGAAGCTGGTTTTCCGTATCCTTGATTGCCTTCATATGGCGAGGGGCAATATAGCCCGCTGCTCCTATCAGCGCAAAGTTTTTCATTAGACTAGGCTTCTTTAATTACTGAATTGTTTTTCAAAAGATATCTTTCACCACTTTCCAAACAGGTTGCTTTGCCTTTATCATCAAATTCCAATTTATGCCCATAAGCTGACATCCAACCTACTTGTCGGGATGGATTACCTATCACAAGGGCATAAGCAGGTATATTTTTGGTAACCACTGCTCCTGCACCTACAAATGCATATTCCCCAATATCATGCCCACAGACTATAGTGGCATTGGCGCCAATGGAAGCCCCTCTTCCCACGTGGGTTTTTGCATATTCTGACCTGCGATTAATGGCACTTCTGGGATTGATCACATTGGTAAAAACCATAGAGGGGCCCAAAAACACATCATCCTCACAGGTCACGCCTGTATATATGGAAACATTATTCTGAACTTTTACATTCTTACCCAAAACCACTCCAGGCGAGACCACTACATTCTGGCCTATATTACAGTTTTCACCTATTGAACAGTTAGGCATGATATGGGAAAAATGCCAGATTTTGGTTCCCTCCCCTATCTCACAACCTTCATCAATTACAGCTGTAGTGTGGGCAAAAAAATTGGGATCAGTTTTCAAGTGAAGTTGGGAATGGTGGTAAGGGTTGAAAGTTAAATGTTAATTGTTAATTGCTAAAAGTTGATGGTTTATTATTTTGCCTTGAAAAAGCTCAAAACTGAATCGATGATATATTCTTGCTGCTCAGCTTTCATTTCTGTATGAATGGGTAAGGAAAGCACCTCCTTACAAAGTTTTTCAGCAACAGGAAATTGTCCTACTCTCCCTCCAAAGTGAAGATAGGCCTTCTGAAGATGTAAGGGCAATGGATAATAGATCATTGAAGGAATTCCCTTTTCCTGTAAATAGGACTTTAATTGATCTCGATTTGCCGATTCCCTTAGCCTTATGGTGTACTGGTGAAATACATGGGTAGAGTAAGGTACTCTTTCCGGAAAATAAAAACCAGGATGTTTAGTAAAAGCCTGATCATACTGATCCGCAACTTTGTTCCTAGCCTCAGAATAGCTATCTAAATGTTTTAATTTGACAGAGAGAACAGCTGCCTGTAGGCTGTCTAATCTGGAATTCACTCCTATGCTATCGTGAAAATACTTTTTCTTCTGACCATGGTTTGCAATCATCTGAAGTTTTTCAGCCAGATGCTCATTATTGGTAAACATGGCACCTCCATCACCGAAACAGCCCAAATTTTTTGAAGGAAAAAAAGAAGTTATGCCAATATCACCCATTGTACCGGCTTGCGCCTTTGTACCATCTGAGAAGGTGTAGCATGCTCCTAATGCCTGGGCACCGTCCTCAATGACCTTGAGCTTATACTTATCGGAGATTCTCAATATCTCCTCCATATTGGAGCATTGTCCATATAGATGCACAGTGACTATACCTACTGTTTTCTCTGTAATTTTGGATTCAAGTTGCCTTACATCCAACTCAAAGCTATGCTCGAAAACATCTACAAAAACCGGGGTTAAGCCCAGCAAAGCAATCACTTCCACTGTGGCTACATAAGTGAAGGCAGGGACTATAATTTCATCACCAGCCTGAAAGTCAAGCGCCATCATGGCAATCTGTAGCGCATCAGTTCCATTCCCGCAGGTGATCACATGTCCTGCCCCTGTATAATCTTTTAGTTCACTAGCAAATTTTTTGACCTGAGGACCATTTATAAATGCAGATTGGGATATCACTTCCTGAATAGCAGCATCCACCTCAGATTTGATCCCCTCATATTGGGTTTTCAAATCTACCATTTGGATACTTTTATTGTTTACTGATTCAGGCATTATTTTTTTTAGGTGAAAGCTGAAAGGGTTGAGGTGAAAGGATTTTGTGGTTCCTAATTCCACCTTTGAGCTAAATAACTTCTTTCCTCTTTAAATTCACTGATATGATTAAGCTGAAAGGTCGAAGGGTCAAGGTGAAAGAACTTTGAGATTCCTACTTCAACCTTTGAGCTAAACAACTTCTTTCTTCTTTAAATTACTGATACGATTAAGCTGTAAGGTCGAAGGGTCAAGGTGAAAAGACTTTGAGATTCCTACTTCAACCTTTGAGCTAAACAACTTCTTTCTTCTTTAAATTACTGATACGATTAAGCTGAAAGGTCGAAGGGTCAAGGTGAAAGGGCTTTGAGCTTTCAGCTACCACCTTTGACCTCTATCTATATCTTCACCTGCTTAAATGTCTCCTGATTCTCCAAAAACCACTCATAGGTTCTCTTAATGCCTTCTTCCAATCCAACCTTAGCTTTCCAGCCGGCATCAGTCATTTTGGAAACGTTCATGAGTTTTCGTGGAGTTCCATCGGGTTTGCTGGAGTCCCAGATAATTTCTCCTGTATGGCCTACCGTTTTTTGGATCAGTTCTGCGAGTTCCCTAATTGTCAAATCAACACCAGTTCCTACATTGTAGAGATTATCCTGAAACTTATTTTCCAAAGCAAAAACTACAGCATCTGCTAAATCCTCTACGAATAGGAATTCGCGCATTGGCGTACCTGAACCCCATAGTGTTACTGTCGATGGTCGACCGTCGACCGTCGACTGATGCTTCGCCTCATGAAACTTACGAATCATCGCTGGCAACACATGGGAAGTCCTTAAATCAAAATTATCGAAGGGTCCATATAAATTGGTAGGCATCAAAGAGATATAATCCTTGCCAAATTGCTTTCTGATTGCCTCGCAGGCTTTTACCCCAGTGATCTTTGCTATGGCGTACCATTCATTAGTTGGCTCCAATGGCGCTGTTAACAAATATTCTTCCTTCAAAGGCTGGGGAGCCAGTTTGGGATAGATGCAAGAAGACCCCAGAAATATAAATTTCTCTACATCAGCTTTCAAGGAGGCGTCTATGAGATTATTTTGAATCTGCATATTCTCCATCAAAAACTGATAAGGGTACTCATTATTAGCCAAGATTCCCCCTACTCTCGCAGCAGCATCGATAACCACTTCCGGTTTTTCAGTTTCAAAAAAGTCAGATACGGCTACTTGATTTTTAAGATCCAGTTCAGCCGAAGTTTTTCCTATTAGATTAGTATATCCTTTGGCTTCCAAGGCTCTCCAAATGGCGGACCCTACCATGCCGCGGTGGCCGGCGATGTATATTTTGGTAGTGGTATTCATTTTATTATGTCTATTGAAATCGTAATTATATTAAAAAAGGAATTTGGGTTAAGGTCGAAGGTGAAAGGTCGAAGGGCTTTGAACTATTTGCTTTCACCTTTAACCTAAATTATAACGCAACTTCCTCGCTTCAAATAGTAACTGTTTTTGACCTGCAGGTCACTTTCAGCTTTCACCTTTGAGCTGTTAACTTTTAGGGTGGAAGGTTGAGGGATAAAGGTAGAAGAAATTAGGTGTAAGGAGAGCCTTAAAGGGTTTTAGCGATTGCGTTAATTAAACCTTTTAGCATGGATGCTATTTCAACTCCCAGTTTTTCCAAATTTTCTAAAACTTCCTTAGATATCCACTTCCTTTTTTCAAACAAAGTTAGAATAGAGATTGATTCATATAAGGATCCTCTGGCGATATAGAGAAAGCGTATATACTCTTTCTTTGACTCTCTACCTTTACCCTCGGCAATATTTGCAGAAATTGAAACAGAACATGCCTCGATTTGCTCAACCAGTCTGTAGTGTTTTAAAGATGAATTAAGGTTTTCTACAAGATCTAGTACAACATCGGCAAACTCAATAGATTTTTGCCAAACTTTCAGCTCCTTAAATCCAAAATCTCCATTCATAAACTTTTGCCTTTAGCTTACAACTTTGACCTATATGCTTTCACCTTTGAGCTTCCTACTTTCACCTACTCAACCAGCTCCGGTTTCTCCTTCTCCAGGCTCTCATACACCTTCTTTACATCTTGTGCATTATCCTTCTTGAGAACCAGAATAGCGTCTGAAGTATGAACTAATATGGTGTTTTTTAGGCCTGTGAATTCTGTATGAATTTCGGTTCCAATGACCATATTTCCCTTGGAATCTATAGGATGACCCTGTTTTTTAAAGAAATCATAAATGGATTCAAAGGAGCCCATATCTGACCAATCAAATTCTGATGGCACTACTTTAATCTTTCTTGTTCTCTCCATCACTGCATAGTCCACCGAAATGGATGGGATTTCCAGAGAAAGACTTTTGTCTAAAAAACCTTCTCCTGCCTGTTCAAAAGCAGTCTTGGACTTATCAAAAACCTCAGGTTCAAAGGATTTCAATTCCTCCAAAAAAACTCCTGCTTTAAAACAAAACATCCCGGAGTTCCAGTAGAAATTACCGGACTTAATAAAGCTTTCGGCTGTTTCCTTATTGGGTTTTTCTCTAAAAGACTTCACCTCTTCCCCATCTGCTTCTATGTAACCAAAGCCGGTTTCCGGTTTTCTAGGTTTTAAACCAAATGTGACTATGGAACCTTGAGATGCCAGGTGAACCGCTCTTTCAATGGCTTTTTTATAATCCTTACCGGATTCGATGAGATGATCCGATGGAGTAACAAAAAGAATATCCTCAGGCTGAACTGCAAAAGCCGCAAAGGCTATGGCAGCAGCAGTATTTCTGGGACAGGCTTCTATGATTTCTGAATATTCTGAAATTCCTGAGGCTGCCAAGTCCTTTCTGGATAGTTCAAAATTCTCACAGTTTCCAACCACCAATACATTGTCACAAACCTCAGCATTACGCTTAGCGGTCTTCTGAAAAAGTGTCTCCCCTTCAAAAATGGGCAGGTATTGCTTGGGTCTGGATTTTCTGGATAAGGGCCAAAGCCTTGAACCTACACCGCCGGAGAGGATAACGTTAATAACTGACATTTTGGATTTCGGTCATATCGAAAAATGAATTTTTCAATTTTCAAATTTTGCAATGTTCTAATCTACTCACAGCTTCGCCCTTTCAGTCCCATTTGAAACTTACCAGAGACATTATAGAAGAGTTTAAAAACCAAGGGATTAATTAGCAAATCGCTCAAAAAACATGTCTTTTTTTGCTGATTTTCTAATATTTAAACCCCTATCTCCCTATTTGGTGCCGTAAAGATAGCAAAGTGAGTAGTTTTTGTACTCATTTTTTATCCTATTTTCCAATGGAATTTTCCTATACTGAAAAATGCATTTGAACCCAAAACAGGATACTTTCTTCCTCCTTGGCTTAGCAAAGAACCAACCATTTTGCAAGATTTTGATTTTATGGGTCTTTTGATTTGGGTTTAGCGTATTTACTCCACAAAGTGTTGGGAGATTGTGTAGAGGGTTTTGGCGTTGGGAATGGGAAGCTGGGAGGTCGGGAAGTTGGGTGTCCGGTGTCCGGTGGCCGATGTTGGGAAGTTGGAAGGTTGATTGAGATCTCTCCTCCTTTCACTCGTCGAGATGACCGCTGCAGCGAGATCGCGTTACAGGGTTATTTCGACGAGCAAATGTGAATGTTATACTATTCGAAAATGCTGATGCGAGGAGAAATCTCTTTGGAAGTTTGTAAGCTCAAAGCTGAAAGGTGAAAGTAGAGTCAGGAAGCTGGGTGTCTGGTGCCCGATGTTTGGGTGTTGTACCTAAGGAAGCAGGCTGAAGGCCTGCCTAGTTGTAGCCCAGGGTAAGGAGGCACGACGCAACCCTGGGTAAAAAAGCAATGGAATTTCACAAGCGCTGGCCCGGGATCCTGATTCGATGACGAATAGATTTTACCAGCAAGATGGAAACGAATACCAGATTAGAAATCCTACGTTTTGGAACAGCTCCTAATCGGGCTTTCAAACCGATCAGCGAAACCAATAGTGGTCTGTGAGATACAGACCAAGGTGTGTAAGGATATATTTTTTTCGAATTAAAATTCCTACCAGAGAAGATCAGGATTGCAAGTCCTGATCAGCAGGAAATTGAATCGGGTTTTCCAAAGTCGGATATAGGAACATATAAAAAAAGAGTCCCGGAAGATCCGGAACTCTTTTAATAAATAGAACAATTTTATTTGTTATTCCACGATTAATCTATGCATCTGGGTAGCACCCGATTCAGTAGTAGTGGTCACCAGATAAACTCCAGCGGCTAGGCCATCAACTCTGACGCTATACTTATTACCATCCTGAACCATACTAGGCTCATATTTCTGAATCAAGCGACCTCGTATATCGAAGATTGCGATTTCCCCAATCTTGATATTGGAATCCAAAGGCTGCAGATTGACTACAGAGCTAGCCGGGTTAGGATACATTCTAATCGAAGTCTGTCCAAATCCGGAGTCAGAATTAAACCCTACTTCATTGGATTTGCCTACCTGAATGGTCAGACTTTCACTGGTAATAATATCCTTACCGTCTTTGACTGTCACCTTCACATCATGGATACCTGGGCTCATAAACACATGGCTAGGATTCTTCTCGGTAGATATTGAACCGTCACCGAATTCATAGCTGTAGCTCAGATTACCCTGATCCACCCCAGTCAAATCACCCACAAAATCCACTTTCAGCGGTCCATCACCCTCCATAGGAGAGGCAATGATGGTTGGGGTAGTAAGGGTGCGGGCGTTTAAAAGAGTGCTAAGACTTTCAATAGCGATTCCAGACACAACCGGGCTACTTACTGTAGAATTAAATTCAATTGTAAGTACACCGTCAAACACTGTAATATCCTCAAACACCTGAATTACTGCTCCATTGCCAGATTCCTGGTACAAGTCTAACGCCTCTCTGACTTTAACCCCTTCCATATTGATGTCAAATACTCGCTTACCATTTCCTCCTGAACTTACTACTCCATAATACTGCTCGGTATGATAGGTGGTTACCCTATAAACTCCATTCGGAACCGGTATAGAATATGTCAGTTGGCCGGTTGAGTTGGTTCTCGATGTCTTGAACAATTCTTCTAAGCCTACACTTGTAGTATTTCGGGTGGAAGCACTGTTGTAGTAATTGCTTGAAATAGTCTTATCTCCAACAAATACACGATCATTGTACGCCGTGGAAACAGAGGATCCGGTATTCAAGTACAAACTGAAATCAAACTCTGGTAAAGCGGCCGTCACAGAGAGCTCAACGCTATTACTATCACTCAGCCCCTCAGAATCTGTTACTACTAGTGTGACTAAGTAATTCCCTTCTGAAACATATGTGTGAGACGGTTCTGCAAGGGAGGATGTGTTACCATCTCCAAAATCCCACGCATAACCTACAATCCCAACGTCATCTGAGGATTCAATACCTGAGAAAGAAACCTCTGACCCAGCATTGATCACTACAGTAGGACTGTAGCTTAGAGCCGCTTTAGGAGCAAAGTTCCCTTCATAGTAGTCTCCCTCAATAGCGATTCCAGACACAACCGGGCTACTTACTGTAGAACTAAATTCAATTGTAAGTACACCGTCAAACACTGTAATATCCTCAAACACCTGGATTACTGCTCCATTGCCAGATTCCTGGTACAAGTCTAATGCCTCTCTGACTTTAACCCCTTCCATATTGATGTCAAATACTCGCTTACCATTTCCTCCTGAACTTACTACTCCATAATACTGCTCGGTATGATAGGTGGTTACCCTATAAACTCCATTCGGTACCGGTATAGAATATGTCAGTTGGCCGGTTGAGTTGGTTCTCGATGTCTTGAACAATTCTTCTAAGCCTACACTTGTAGTATTTCGGGTGGAAGCACTGTTGTAGTAATTGCTTGAAATAGTCTTATCTCCAACAAATACACGATCATTGTACGCCGTGGAAACAGAGGATCCGGTATTCAAGTACAAACTGAAATCAAACTCTGGTAAAGCGGCCGTCACAGAGAGCTCAACGCTATTACTATCACTCAGCCCCTCAGAATCTGTTACTACTAGTGTGACTAAGTAATTCCCTTCTGAAACATATGTGTGAGACGGTTCTGCAAGGGAGGATGTGTTACCATCTCCAAAATCCCACGCATAACCTACAATCCCAACGTCATCTGAGGATTCAATACCTGAGAAAGAAACCTCTGACCCAGCATTGATCACTACAGTAGGACTGTAGCTTAGAGCCGCTTTAGGAGCAAAGTTCCCTTCATAGTAGTCTCCCTCAATAGCGATTCCAGACACAACCGGGCTACTTACTGTAGAACTAAATTCAATTGTAAGTACACCGTCAAACACTGTAATATCCTCAAACACCTGGATTACTGCTCCATTGCCAGATTCCTGGTACAAGTCTAATGCCTCTCTGACTTTAACCCCTTCCATATTGATGTCAAATACTCGCTTACCATTTCCTCCTGAACTTACTACTCCATAATACTGCTCGGTATGATAGGTGGTTACCCTATAAACTCCATTCGGTACCGGTATAGAATATGTCAGTTGGCCGGTTGAGTTGGTTCTCGATGTCTTGAACAATTCTTCTAAGCCTACACTTGTAGTATTTCGGGTGGAAGCACTGTTGTAGTAACTGCTTGAAATAGTCTTGTCTCCAACAAATACACGATCATTGTACGCTGTGGTAACAGAGGATCCGGTATTCAAGTACATACTGAAATCAAACTCTGGTTCTACCACCTCCACATTAATACTGGTCAAATTCACATTCAGATCCTCATCAATCACAGTCAGAGTTACTAGGTAGTCTCCAGCATTAGCGTAGGTATGCACAGGGTCCGGAAGAGCGGAGACCTCTCCATCTCCAAAGTTCCATAGGTAGGTCAATTCACTGTCATCTGTAGAGTTGGTTCCAGTAAACTGAACCTCTTCTCCTACCTCTGCAGGATTAGGAGTAGCACTGGCTATAGCTATAGGATCTACTTTAGGAATACTTACTACAATCTGGATCACAGTACTATTGCTCAATCCTTCCTCATCAGTCACAGTCAATTCTACATCATATGTACCCGCAACAGTAAATGTATGGGTAGGATCTGCCACATCAGCTGTGCTGCCATCCTTAAAGTCCCATGCATAGCTCACTACCTCCACATCATCCGTAGAACTGCTACCATTAAAGCTTACCTGCTCTCCTGTGAACACCGCCTCTTTATCCGCACCTGCTACTGCTATAGGAGCAGCATTTGGAGCAAAAATCTCTATACTTAAAGTGGTCTGGTCTGTGAGTCCCTCTGCATCTGTAACCTCCAAGGTGACTGTGTAAGTACCTGCCGCAAGGTAGACGTGTGCTACATCTGCTGCGGTGGAAGTAAAGGTATCTCCAAAGTCCCATGCATAGTTCAGTACTCCCTCATCTTCAGAGTTTGATCCAGTAAACTCAATCACATCACCTACAAAGGCCGTGTTAGGAGCTGCTGAAGCAATGGCCACTGGCGCTACATTGGCGGCAAGAACATCCACAGCTATAGTTTCTGTATCCTGCAATCCTTGTGCATCAGTCACTGTCAATGTAACATCATAAACACCAGGCTCTGCATATACATGAGTTGGGTCAGCTACAGTAGAACTGCTCTCATCTCCAAAGTCCCATGCATAATCTAGCTCACCCTCGTCAGTAGAATTACTACCTACAAAGTTCACCGTTTCACCTGTTATCGCAGGATTAGGAGTTGCACTGGCCACAGCCACTGGTGCCACATTGGAATCACTCACTACAATTGAAACTGTAGTAGAATTGCTGGACCCTTCATGATCTGTTACCAAAAGTTCCACTTCATAAGTTCCCGCTGTGGAGTAGGTATGCGATGGGCTGATCAAATCCGATGTGCTTCCATCTCCGAAGGTCCAGCTATACTCAGATATAGTACCATCATCAGTAGAGGCTGATCCATCAAATGTAATGGTTTCATTTACCTCTGGCTCTTCAGGGCTATAATTGATTACTGCTACAGGATCTTCATTGTCTGCGCCCAATCCTATGATCTCAAGTGCTGAAAGCTTAGGCTGGTCATTACCGCCCACAGCATCAAGTGCCGATAGTGCAATGTTCACCATGCCATCAGTGACAGTAATCTCGTATTCTTTGATGAGTACAGTCTGAGGCCCCACTTCTGCATTGATATCAAAATTATCCAATACCAGATTGCCTTCCAGTGTAACATCAAACACCCTGTTGCCGGTACCCGCTGGTCCACCACCATTCGCGCCGAAATAAATCTCTGCAAAATGAAGGTTCACGGTATACGTACCGTTTGGTACAGGGATAGCATAATTGTATGCACGCTGAGAGGAACTTCTCTCTGTTTGATACAGTGTAGGTACTGTAGCACTGGTATTCTCATAGGATTTGCTGGTGCTACTGAAGTATTGATCAGCGGCAAAGACATTTCCTTCATGCGTCACTTGTGGTCCACCAGCATTCAATCGAAGTTCAAAGCTTGGCTGAGGATTTACAACTATTTCAAGCTCATCACTTGCAGTTAGCCCACCTTCATCCGTAACTGTCAATACTACTGTATAGATACCCTTATTGGTAAATGTATGAGTAGGAGAAACTGCAGTAGAAGTAGAACCATCTCCAAAGTCCCAAGCATAGCTTAGCTCACCTTCAATATCACTGGATTCGCTTGCATCAAACACCACTTCTAATGGAACTGTACCTTCAGTGGTACTAGAAGTAGCTACTGCAATAGGAGCGTTATTTTCCAACACGTTTATTTGAATTTCCACTTGATCGGTCAATGAATTAGCATCTGTGATCGTAAGTGTAGCTGTATAATCCCCCTTGTTGGTATAAGTGTAAGTAGTAGTCATACCGGTAGCAGTATCACCATTGCCAAAATCCCATAGGTATTCTGTGATATTGGCACTGGACACTGAAGATGAACCATCGAATGCTACAGTCAGTGGACTCATTCCTTCTGTTACATCAGCAGTAGCAAATGCAAGAGGCGAACCGTCTGCTTTCACTATTACAGACAATACTGCAGTACTATCCAATCCGGTATCATCCGTCACTGTAAAGCTTACTTCATATGTGCCTTCAGATGCATAGGTATGAGTTGAATTAGCTGTAGTTGCGGCTGCGCTGCCATCACCAAAGTTCCACTGGTAAGTATCTATAGCAGAATCATCGCTGGAATTATCTCCTGTGAAATTCACAGTCAATGGAACCCAGCCTTTATCAACATCTGCTTCAGCTACCGGTATTGGAGCTTTGTTCACATTGATATTGAATGGTGAACCTGTGATCAAGCCATTCAGATCTGTTGCAATCACATTGATGGCATAGCTGCTTGCTGCATCTGCAGGTGCAGTACCAGTAATCACCCCAGCATCAGAGATAGATATCCAAACAGGGACATCTCCTCCTCCCACGAGCTCTAGGCTGTAAGAAAGTTTGTTACCTGGATATCCCTTATCGAAGAATGCTGAAATATCATTGCTAAAGGCTATTCCTTCATTCACATTCATATCTTCCAGAGCCTCAGCTGTAGGAACAGCTTCGGGACGAATATTTATAAAGTAGAAGGTATTATCGTTCCAGTCACAGTTTGCAGAGCCAGCTCCACAACCATTTTGAACGAAATCCTGAAGAGCGATATACTCATTAGGGATTACATTTCCTTCTCTATCTATAGCCTTATAAATTCTCAAGCCCAATAGATCCGGTCTGTTGCCAGAGTTATTATTTCCTCCGGAACTTGGGTATCCAGAGATCGAGATTCTAAACGGTCCTGTAATAGACTGCGCTATATCCGCATTTATAGTAGTACTGCTTGTACCACCACTCTTAGGTAACAAGGTTTGGTACCAGTTTGGACCGTGGCTGAAGTTCATTCCTCCTACTACTGAGTTTCCTACTTCCTTAGGCTGGATAAACTGTGCCCCATTGGAGCCAGGCCCACCGTGAAGCGCAGACAGCTGAAGACCTATCACTGGCTTAGTAGGATCTGCCTGTACAAAGTTGTCGGACAAGATCATATCTCCTTCATACCCTGCATCAATATTGGCAGGAATAGGGTATGCCGAGCTAGGTTGAGGAATATAAACTCCTGTATTTTCACCGTTATCGTTTACAGAGCTTCGCATACTGGACAAGAATCCAAATGCATCAAATACTTCCTGTGCGTCGATCTCGTCTCCCCCTTCTGGCTGTGGAGCGAATCCACCATGAAGCGTAGAGATATTCTCTCCTCCATTATCTGCATTGGATACTATACTAATAGTCTCCTTGAAGATACCATTACTACCATTTCCAGTGTCACTCAGGAAGGTCACTAAAACATCCCTTGATCCGCCTGCAGGGATAGTCAGAGGTAAAGTCACTCCTGCTGAACCTGAAGGAAGGATTTCATAAGAATAATCGTTTTCATCAGAGATATTTATCTCAGTGATCACCAAGTCATTGGTACCTTCGTTATGCAGCCTCATGGTATTTGCATCATGAACTGCAGCTTCACCAGGATTTCTAAACCTATAGAAGGTATAGTAATCATCAGCCGGGAAACTTCGGTTGGTATTCGGAATCTTGGTCATACTCTCTACTCTTAATTGAGCTCCAGTAAGTGGCTCAATAGTGAATATGAAGGACTGGGTAGTCACATTTCCATTGCCATCTTCTGCCTCTACCGTTAGCGTGTAATCACCTACGTCTGCAATAGCAATTGCATCTGTATATGGAGTTTTTGTTCCACCGTTCAGGATGTACTCTACTCTTACTATACCTTCCTCACTTTGGCTGTTGTCACTTGCATTTACAGTAATGGAAACCGGACCTCTATAAACACTGGTAGAAGTCATCAATCCATCAAATGAAGCAGTTACCAAAGGAGGCTGCTCGCTTACTATATAAGGTGCGATTCTGATGTAGTTAGGTTTGGCATTGGCTCCACCACTACCAAGTGAAAGTCTCATTACTCCATCAGTCACCTGTACTGTTTCGGTATTGTTATACCAGTCCTCTCCTGCTATAGGATTATTCTCCTGGTCGTAATCTACTACAGTCACCCCGTTCACATCGAGCTTATGGTAACTATCCGCGTATTCCGGATCACCCACACTGATATTTACGGCATAGGTTCCATTTGGTAGCTCTACCATCCAGTCTCTTAATGGATAACTTGATGGAGTGTTATGTCCTATGATATTGAAAGTAGATAGCAATGGATCATCACTGGCTCCGGTATCTCTATTTCTACCATTTTCAGCAGCAGATGTAGGTGTGTTGGTTCCAGGAAGTACCCATCCAAAGTTCAGAGGTCCTTTTTCCGTTGTTTTAGTACCAAAGGCTCCTCCTATATCATCTATCCATCCTGCTGGAGAGACATCCAGGTCTGTACCCAACTGGAAGTTAAACTGGTAGCTAAACTCAGGATCATTGGTAATGGTCATTTTCACAATAAACTGATCGCTCACATAGTTTGGAGCTGAGGCAGTTACTATTGCCTGGAAGGTACCCAATCCTAATCCTGACTTATCAATAGTCACATTGAATGGAGTCCCCAGTACATAAGACTCAGGAACAGTCAACCATGGTGAGTTTGAAGTCAAGCTAATCTCAGACTCTGTTACAGGACCATTTGCGGTAAGGGTTACCTGAGTGCTGATCACATCTGCCTCATTTACTGAAGTAGAGATATTGGTAGTCTCCGGATCCAATGTCAATCTCAAAGCACCATCCTCAAATGGAATCACATTGTCTATGATAAACATGTAATCCTGATAATCACCATTGGATGCATCTTCAAAGTTGACCAAGTAAGAATTAGGTACTAACACCCCATCTCTATCTCTCACTGGATAGGTTCTTACTCTGTGTGGCACTATTGGACCTTGGCCTCCACTCGTCTCATTCAATACATCTTCAGTATAATTGATTCTACCGAAGCCTATAGATTCAACATAAATACCAAACACCATGCTCTGAGGGTCAAAGAAGTCATCACCCGAAATTATCTCAGGGTAAAGGGTTTGAGCGTTTGGAAGGTCGCCTGCCAATACACCCACTTCATTCAGGTTAACTGAACCAGAATTATTGGTGTACCAACCAAATGGAAGTGTCTCTGCTGGTGAGTATCTACCTACAGGAGTAATATTGATTTCACCAGGTCCGGCTTTCACCCACTGCTGAACAGCTACTTCTTCACCCTCAAGGGTAGGACTGGTACCGTTAGCTAATTGAGTCCAGCCCACATCAATGCCAATTCCTAGTGTGTTGACCACATCCTGAAGAGGAGGTTCATTTCCACCTTCAAAACCATTTTTCTTCAAGGCATGAAGTCCGATAATCAACTCCTCCTGATCATTATTATCTGTAGCCAACACAAGCTCTGCACCATGATAACCTAGGTTTGAGTTATTCAAGGCAGGTGCATAAGTCACTGCATAAGTCACTGACTCACCAGGAGCCAGGGTAGTAGATCCAGTTGGGCTTATAGAACCAAAGTGTCCAAACTCATCATTTCGGATTGATGCGCCGGTAATGGTCACCACTTCTTCACTCTCATTGGTAACTACTACAGATTGCGTATCAGTTTTTCTACCTGGTACGGAACCATTATTTCCACCATTATTCACCTCAATTTCAAAAATCATTTCATTTGGCTCGGCTTCAATCAAAGCCGGAGGTGTGGCAGGAATATTTGCTCTTACAAGTGTCAATCTTGCTACACCACTTCCATCTCTATCGTATTCAGATACGTAAATATTACCTGTTTTAACATCTTCCACCAAATCCAATGGATCATCAAATCCTTGAAGACCAGGAATATTTCCATACGCCTCAGCTATGTCACCGTTGGATTTTGGATCCATCGGCAAAATGTCATCTTGACCACTAAATCTCACTACCATCAGCAAGCCTTGTAGCTTACCTCCAAAGGCATCCGACTTATATTCTATAACTCCATTTGGAGATTTGTTTTTACCAAAGTCGAATGCTGGCTGACGGTAGTTAGGATCAGGGAATACCGTACTAGGATACTTGTTCACATCCTTGTAAGATGCTTCTTCCTGACCCGGCAGTCCACTATAGGTCTGACCACCATGGTTCAATACAAATTCACCTCTAAGTGGATTTGGATGACCGTGGTAAGAACCGCCCTTAGTTTTAAACAACCAGTCTTTCTGAGTTTCACCACCATTCATAGCTGGAACAGTCGGGATATTGGTCAATCCATCGATTCTTCTGGCCAGAGTTCCTCCATTGTAAGCTGGGGAATTCGGAGAATTATTATTGTTACCAGCAGTTCCGTTGGTTGGTATATACAACCAGCCGTTAGAGTGCCATACCAAATCATAGGCATTTCTTACACCAGTAGCAAAGATGGTAACAGGAGAATCTGAAGAATAAGGGTTGTAAGTACCATTACTCATAGTAAGTCCTGATGCTGGAGCTGCATTGATCACAGAGATATCATCTGTGGTAAATGCACTCAATGGTAAGGTACCCGGAAGTTTGTTAAGCTCTACTTTTAGAATTGCAGCAGCCAAAAGTCTTTCTGGTCTATTACTCCAAGCTGGATCAGGGGCACCACCAGCAGAGTTACTACCCTGGGTGATATACATAATTCCACTTTCGTCAAAAGTCAGACTGTTTGTCAGGTGATCTTTAGAAGATCTTGGAAGATGAGTAACCAGGTCTTCAACAGTTTCTAAATTAGGACCACTCAACTTGGACAGTATACCATCCCACTCAGGACCGCTAGTTTCTGATGCGAAGCTATGAGTAATATATGCAACCAAATTTTCGGCTGTAGCCTCAGGTCCAAAGGCAAAGCCTATGATCATTCTACTGTTGTTATTATTAACCTCTGTCACTGGATGCGGTGCACCTGTCAGGGCAGGAGTTAAAATTTCTAGGTCTGTTAAGGTACCATCTTCTGCAATCACCCATCTGGATATCGTTCCGTTAATATTGGATCCATATAACTTACCATCAGGGCCTATAGCCAAACTAGAATATCTTTCATTCAAAGTGGCATCTCCAAGTGCTGAACCACCATTCACCTTGGTAAACTCTACCCCGGTCAAATCTCTGATTGGGTTTTCTCCATCATCAAGGGATCCAGTTACGAAGGTTGATTCAAAGTCTAAGAAGTCCAATCTATCCTCTAAGTCTCCTGTAAGGTTAGCCTCTACTCCAGAAATCCTGAATATATATCTGGTGTTTTCTTTTAATAGGTTGAGAGGAGTCAAAGTAATAGCATCTCCTCCACCAGTATCATTGGAGTTGGAAGGAACTAAAGTTTCTGCTCCTGCTGTGCTCACCTCATAAAGGTTCACATTATTAGCAAGACTGTTTTTATCCAACTCATATCCCTCAGGAGTATAGATTTCCACATTAATCTGGAAATCATTGATTCTCACATTCGTGGCGAAATTAGCCGGAGTAACATTTGTGAAGTAAGGCTGATCATTCTGACTGGTTTGCGTGATTTCCAAAGAATGAATCTTCGTATTAAATCCGCCTGCAGCATCAATAGTCAGCTGACCATCCACTACCACTACAGAAACTGTAGCAGAAGTTATTCTGGTGGAGGCGCCTTCTGTACCTGTAGGTACAAACTGATTTACTGCATTTACACCTTCTACATTAACAGTATGACTTGGGAAAGTTGCAGGATCACCATCTACATTTAGGTCACCTACTCCCACAGTCACTGAATATGTTCCATTAGGAACACTAACTTCCCAAATACCTTCTACCATAGTACCATTTGGAGTTCCCCCTGGAGGTACTCCATCCTGATATTGCATATGGATCAAAGTATTTTGAATAAAGCTTGCACCTGCAATATCACGGTTTCTGGTGTTGGCTGAAATATCCAATGGAGTTACTCCATCTGTATTGAACCAGCCATAGGAATAACCATTTCCTCTATCACCAAATGGTAGACCGCTATCTCTTTCATAACCTGCCGGAGCTGCATCTTCTGCTCTAGAGAAATTAATTCTCAAAGGACCAAATGTAGGCTGCACTGGATCATTGTCCGGTGAGATGGAGAAATCAGAGAAGCTGTAATTCACATCAGCAACAAGTTCCCTACGCTTAGAGGCAAACACCCCTGCAAAGCTTAGGTTATTGTAAGCTGAGTTTCCGCTCAGATATACAGAAGGCAATGGTAAGGAACCAGTAGAAACTTCAGCACCTGAATTGATGGAGTAGTATCCAGTTAGTAAACTGTTTTCTATATCCACATATAGGCGCAAGGCCACATTGCTGCTGTTAATATTAGGTATTGCAGCAGTTAGTTGCTGATCTGCATTAACAGACTGACCTGCAACTTCTCTTCTAAGCTCAACCTGTCCAGAGTTATTTACAATTAGTTTTACAAAATTATCTTCATTTAGACCAAACCAAATTCCAGCCTGCTCAGCATCTGCTGAACCGTCAGAAAACTGATCTACCAATGTGGTGTTGATGCTGAAGTTACCATATGCATCTGCGTCGAAACCAGCACCCAAGGTGTTGATTTGCGAATTGACATCTGAACTTGTGCCAGTAGCTGTGCCATTGGTCACGAATGCAATCCCATTGTTCGCATTGATGGTCAGGTTACCATTTTCAATAGACAATTTACTAGGCTCAAATCCAGGAACTGATGGGTTTGATATAGGACCATCTGCTGCGATTCTTGCGGATGGATTATCAACCATTGTAAATCCTGTATTAGCCATGCCTCCTTCTGAACCGCTGAAGTTCAAGGTAAACGGTAAGGTCACATCAATATCCTCGCAATCCAGAGTACTGATCGGAGAGCAGCCTTCGGTAGGTACAACACCTGAATATGGCTGGATATTTCTAACAATAACCACTACATCTTGGTAATCAAATCCGGAAATATGTTCCTCTGTAGCAATGATGTAAGCATTTGATTCACCAGGTAATGGATAAACTCTTACGTGATGAGGAATAGCACCTGAGAAGGTGTTTAATGCGTCTTCACTAAACAGTTGTCTATTTTGGAATGCTGGCCACCTGCTTACAAAGCCGAAGCTTGCATTTCCTGGATCGAATTCAAGTGCTCCTGAAATAACAGGATTCAGTGTCTGTCCATTGGAAGCAGGAGAGTTTGACACTGTGAAAATATCCTCAACAGATCCAGCATTTCCACTAAGGTACCAACCGAAGGCTACTACCGGATCATTACTTGTAGGACCATATACGCTTAATACCTCAATTTCAATAGGTCCGTCAGTTGCTCTCTGGAAGGCCTGAATATCCACTTCGTCTCCGATAAGGGTATTGTAATTTGTAGATGCACCTGTAGTAATAATGTTATTGGAAGGATCTGCATCTCCAACATTGATAACACCGGCACCTAAATGCGAATCAAGTATCCATTGCAAGGAAGGTTCATTCGAACCACCAAGTCCTTGTTTACCCAATCCACTTAATTCAATAGTTACGGGATCAGCATTAAAACCAGAAATTGTTAATGTTGCAGATTTTGGTCCATTAGAAGATGGGTTAAATACCACTTGGAATGAACCTGAATTCTGAACATTAATGGAAGTAGGAAGATTAGTAACTTCAAAATCCGAGCTATTTGCACCGGTTATACTTGAAGTGATATCTGTTAATTCAGCATTTCCAAGGTTGGAAATAATTACTTCTTCTGTATAAGTTTCACTTCCTGCGGCAATCGCATCTCCTACAATCTTTTCAGTACTTACTGTGATAGATGGTTTTGGCGATGCTTCATTATTTGGCTTAAGAAGTATTATTTCACTCCTTCCATAATCAGAAACATAGATATTTCCAGAATTAACGTCTTCTACTAAATCTAGTGGATCACCAAATCCGGTAAAGCCTGGAATACCAACTTTTGAAGTTTGAATATCTCCTCCTGGCCCATCTGGAACTAAGGCAATTATATCTGATCCACCACTATACCGCACAACCAGTAATGCACCTTGCAAATTTCCATTTTCTGCATTGCTCTTGTATTCTATAACCCCATTTGGAGATTTATTGAACTCAAAGTCAAAAGCTGCTCCGCGATAATTAACATCAGGTTGTACTCCATTATACAATGGGTTATCATCATCCAAATCTCCTCTATTTAATACAAACTCACCTCGAAGTGGATTTGGATGTCCATAATAACCTATCGGTTCGCTAGGATTTATCCTAAATAACCAATCACGTTGGGTATCTACTGAGCCAAATCCCTGAATACTTGGATAATTAGAAGGGTCTCCAGATGTATCATAGAAAGATCCATCGGGTCTGCGCATCCCATCTATAGAGGATGGCGTGGTACCTCCTGCTGCAGTACCATTTGTTGGAACATATAATTGTCCATTTGAATGCCATACTAAATCATATGCATTCCTGATACCTGTAGCGTAAAGAGTTAAAGCGGCATTTGTATAATAAGGATTATACATACCGTTTAATGTAGGGGAATTCTCATCCGCATTAATGATCGCCTGAATATCATCTGTTGTTTGTACATCCAGAGGTAAAGTGCTCGGAAGCTTCGTTAAATCAAGTCTTAACGTGGCCCCTGACAGCATTCTCTCATCTTTTCTCCATCCGTTATCATAGGCACCTGCAGCACTATTACTTCCTTGATTGAAATAAAGCACATTAGGTTCTGAATTTCTGAAAGCCAAACTGTTCGTTAAATGATCTCTACTGGATCTTGGTAGGTTGGTTACCAGTAGTTGCTCAGTAGCCAACTGTGGTCCAGTTAATTTTGAAATTTTTCCATCCCAGTCAGGCGCATTATTAAGAGCACCTGATTGATGGGTAATGTATGCTATTAAATTGCTCGGTGTTGATGCAGGATCAAATACGAATCCTATTGCAGCCCTAGCACTATAGCCGGTTTTCCATGCATTTAGTACCTCTTGATTAGATAAGGTACCATCTGAATTCACAGTCCATCTTTTAATATCTCCTCCAATTTCTAAACCGTATAGGAGTCCATCAGGACCGAAAACTAGCGTAGAATATTTACCTGTGGAACCGACTTGGCCAATTTTACTGAATGAAACATTGTCCAAATCGGTACTAGGTCCGCCAGTATTTCCATCTCCAGTAGTAAAGCTTGAGGTAAAGGGTTCTAAAGAAACACCCGTTACATCTTTGACTCCGTTAATTTCGAATATGTAGGTTGTGTTTGCTTCTAATGGTTGTCTAGGAACCAGGTTTATTGCATCCCCTCCACCTGTGCCATTCAAATCTGCAACAATTGGTGAAGCTGCACCTTGTTTTGTAAGGGTTACTGTAGAAGAAGTGATAGTAGAATTATCTAAGTTTCCTCCATTAGGCAAGAATAGATTATTTGCAGAAATGGTCGGATTTACAGATACATTTGTTGCTCCATCTTCAGGAGTAACACCTAATACACTAGGAGTTCCTGATCCGATATCTTCACTTGAAATCTCAACGTACCTAATTTTTGTATTAAATCCATTTCCAGGCTCTAGCGTCAATTTACCATCTGACACATTAACGGTAACAGTACCCGTGGTTCCTCTTGTTGAAGACCCAGCTGGGCCTGTGGCCTCATATCTATTAATGGCTATAGTTCCTTCCACTACAATTGTATGGAATGGAGTATCCTCTATAGATCCATCAACATCAGGGTCACCTACAGCAACTAAAACAGTATAAGTTCCATTTGGAACATCTACCTCCCATTTGGCATCTGGCAAATAACCATTAGCCGCATTAGTAGATACATTTCCATACTGCATATGGATAAGTGTATTATCAAGCAATGAGACACCTACATCTTCACGGTTTCTACCATTAAGTAGCAAATCTGCTGGAGCAGATGTGGAAGCATCTAACCAGCCATAATTATAACCATTACCTCGGTCTCCGAATTGATTTCCTGCATCTCTTAAATAACCTTGGGGTGCAGCTGTTTCAGGGTCAGAAAAATTAACTTTTAAGTCCAATTCAGGAGTTTCAGGATCGGTAAGTGTGAGATTTATAGTAATCTCAGCATTTTCATAACCCTGAGTATCCGGTTCATCTGTCGCAATTACAGTGGTTGTATAATACCCAGCAGGTAGATTGGTATTCACACCAAAATCAAGTGCACCTAAAACTGGTGAAGTAGGCAAAATTAACCACTCTTCAGTAGTTGGGTCGTCTGAAAGTCCTACGGTTGGTGTACCTTCAGAAGCAAGTAAATTCACAGATTGATTAGGAATAACTGAGCCTACCTCTCCTGTGAAATTCAAAACAGATTGCTCAAAAGATAGAGTCAATGGTTCTTCAACCACTTCTTCTTCAACTGTGAAATAATCAAAAGTGGCATCAAATGGTGCTGAACCATTTCTATAAGTAGCATATACTCCGGCAAAGCTGGCTGTTCCTACAGTGCCATTAATTGTTTTACCAGATATATAACTAGTAGGAAGAGTAAGTTCAGAAAGCTCAGTTTTCGTCAACTGTACAAATGGAGCATCATTTACAGAATAGTAACCAGTAATTGTTTCTTCTACTGGATCAATTACCATCCTCAACACAACATCATCCCCAGGGGTAAATACATCGTCTGATTGAATTTGATCCAAGGTAACACCATCCGTATCTGTAAGGTCATTTGTTTCCTTTCTGACCTCAATATTTGCATTGCTATTTACATTCAGTTTAACAAAATTTTGATCATCAAGTCCAAACCACAATCCAGCTTGAGCAGAACTTCCACCAGTATTTACATCCAAAATTTTGGTTTCCAAAACAATTGCCTGATTCAGATTTTGAATGCCTACACCTAAGGAATTTACCTGAGCATTGTTGTCAATGAACGCTATTCCCTTACTGGCAGTAATCATCAAATTACCCTCATTCTGGTTCAATTTTGAAGGTTCGTAACCATTAACATTAGCATAAGTTACAGGTGTATCTGTTGCTAGTCTAACTCCGGAATGAGGATCAACCATTGTAAAACCTGTTCCATTGGAATTAGCGTCTTCTAAACCACCCTGAGCACCATCAAAAGTAAGATTTACCGGAAGGCTGGTGACAATTTGATCACAAGGGAGTAGACTGAAAGGAGAACATGGAGTGTCTACATTTTCAGCAACCACATTAAGAGTCACATCGAGTTCGGCAGGTTTGAATCCTGCAGCACTTACAATAAATTTATCTGAATGGCTTTCTCCAGCTGTTAAAGCTGAAGCTTCTTTTTGAAAAGTCAACTCACCTAAAGCAAGTGTGGTTGGAATACTAAACCACTCATTGAATGAGGTGTTATTTTTAGCAATTAAGTTCTCCACATCGTCAATCACTATACCTAGTGTGCCAGCTCCTGCTCCTGAGATTGTTGCGGTAAAAGTTCCTGATTCTCCAGGAAGCAACTCAGTACTAAGTGTACTTGGTTCAAAAGTCAATTCTCCTGAAACTGGAGTTCCGGTAGATGGAGCTATTTCGATATGGGTGACTTTAGAATTATAACCGCCAAGACCTGTCATGGTCAACAAGCCATCAGTAACTTCCACAATGATAGTTCCCGTTCTGGTCTCTCCTGCAGTAGGTTCAAAAGCCGGGATAACAGTATACCCTTCAATTGTGGCAGAATGACGGCTATCTAGATTAGCGCCATCCTTATCCCCTAAACCAACTGTAACCTCATAAATACCATTTGGCACTTCCATTTCCCAAAAAGATTCTCCTCCTCTATTTTCTCCTGCCCACAAACTACCTCCACCAGTATTTCCTCTAATATTATCGCCTTGAAAATGAACCAATGTACCAGCAAGTTTTTCTTCGTCTGAAACAGAACCGTAGGTTCCAGAAATTCTATTTCTGCCAGCTCCATTGCTTCCGTCTGTAATATCTATTGGGTTATCAGTAGCTTTACTTTTCCACCCGTAAGAATAAATAGTCCCACTAATATTTACAGAACTAAAACCAAATTGCTTACCAAAATCTTTTTGATATCCATTTGGGGGTGTAGTAGGCTCGTCTTGAAAGTTAATTTTAGCTTCAAATGGTTCTACTGGGATTACCACATTCAGCTCTTCGGTGACTACTTCTGAGTAATCCGTACTGACACGAATGGGGCCTACAAGACCATCATTAGTTCCCACAGAACTAATGAATAATCTTCCAATTTGAGGAGTTCCGGATACTGTGTGATTTCCAGCAGTAATCCATGCTGTTTCTCCTTCAATTAATTTTGGATCAATACTCCATTCATAGCCAATTTCATCAGTTCCATTCCAAACTCCTTTGACAATAAATTGAATCGTTTGATTAGAATCAATAGTAGCAAACCCATTATTTGATTCCGCTCCAAGCAACCCTACTCTAGCAATTAATTGATCTACATCCTTAGCTATTTGTAATCTAATCCAGTCGTCACCTGAAGCCTCATCATCTATTCTCAAAGCTGTTCTAATTCTAGAGCCAGCACCAGCATCCAATGAATTGACTTTGAAATAAGTAGCAAAATAAAATGGTTGCCCTCCGATTAGATCGATAGGATTATCTTGTAATGGGATATAATCAGTGGTATGCGGTCCCTCTGTGAAGCTTAATGAATGTGAAGTTCCTGCGGAAAGCCCTACATTATTCACAGGAATATCCACTCCATTTCCATTTTCTTTTTCCCAGGAAGATGATCCTACGGTAGTAAGGACTCCTGTGCCATAGGAATCAAAATCTTCAATGAATTTAGTTAATGGTGGATCCGCTTCAATGACTGATACAGTCCAGATTTGTTCCGTTCCATCTTCCGCA
Organism: Algoriphagus sp. TR-M9; assembly: GCF_027594545.1. NCBI lineage: Bacteria > Pseudomonadati > Bacteroidota > Cytophagia > Cytophagales > Cyclobacteriaceae > Algoriphagus > Algoriphagus halophytocola. The sequence continues at coordinate 2,530,587 of NZ_CP115160.1, forward strand.
GTTACGGTATAATTCACTGGATTTGAGAAATCCTGAGCAATTCCAGATTCAGGGCTAATACTTGCAAAGCCAGAAACAGTAACCGTTGGGATCAGAGAACTTAAGACAGTACCATTTTCAACTTCTATGGTTACAGTATGAGATTCAGTATCTAATGATGCTACTGAGGCCTGTTCAGCAAATGAAAAAGTTTCAATGTCATTGGCACTACTTTGGATTTCTGAAACAGAAAAATTATCAAATGAATAAGTTAAAGCATCAATTAAATCTGCCCTTCTCAAGGTTCCGAAAACTCCAGAATATACCTGATTGGCTGTGCTTGCATTCTCATCATGGTCTACTCCATCAAAAAATAAATCTCGAAGTGCAATTTCTCCTACCTCCACTTCATTGCCAGCATCTAACGCATAAAACCCTGTAACTTTTTTGTCTACAGGGTTAATTTCCAATCTAAGCTTAATAGTAGAGATACCAGAGGTACTGAAATTCGGAGTATTTATTTCAGGTAATTGGGAACCTACCGTTGGATGATCCAGATCCTCCACTTGAAGCTGTATTTTTTGGGAAAAATCACCACCACTTTTTGAGGTAACTATTTTCAATACATGGTCTTCATCCAGACCATACCAAATACCAGCCTGTTGAGAACTATTTCCCGAACTCAAATTGAAACTGGGTTGATCCAATTCAACTTCAATATTAATTATTCGGCTAGGAGATTCAATCCCTACTCCTAAAGCGTTCAATTGGGAGTTAGTCTCTGATGATGCAGATGGAGTATTATAATATATCCCTTTGGTAGGAGTTAAAATTAATTTTCCATTGACTACCTCTAACCGACTAGGTGCATATCCACCCTCTACTGAAAATGTCTGTTCACTACTTAAAATAGCCGATGGCTTTTGGGCCATGGTAAAGCCAATTTCAGCAGGAGTCGAGGATCCATCTACTAACCCACCCTCAGATCCTGAAAATGTAAGAGCAAATGGAAGGGACACACCTATATCAGCACAAGGAAGTGTGCTGCTTATTCCATCGCAGGGAAGGAATTTAAGGGAAGGTTCCCAATAATGTTCAAATGGATAGACAATTCTATTTGTCTTTTTAATAAGCGGGCCTTCAGAAGATGCAGCCCATGAAAGATTGGCCGATAGGCCAATAATTGATACGAAAAATGCCAAAAAAAGTAATCCCAGGTTCTTTTTCTCAGCGCGGTAAAATGTTCCCATACAAACTATTTAGATCGAAGTGTACTTGAATGATTTGAAAATCATAAAATCGTTTTTGAATCAATAAATATTGACGTTAGTCAAATTACCCAAATAAGATTCTACAAAAAATCAATGTCATAAATAACACATTGATGTATTTAAAAAACAAATATATCTATGTAAAAATTATTTTCTTAACCTTGAGTTAAAATGATTTTAATTCAATCCAAAATTAGATTTATTATATTCTTGTATATTCTGGAATAAAGGCATATTTATGGCCAAATAAAAGCTGAAAAACCTGCTCCCCATGTTCTAGCTTAAGAATTGAGTCAAATTTTAAACTGGCTTTCAAAATTCTCACTGTAAGACTATACATCGTGGTTGTGGAAGGTAGATAACAGACCTGCGCCACCTAATCAAGCAAAATCACTCAATACTGGAAATTGCCAATCCTAGGTAAACCCATATTTCCCAATCGCCTTAGGAAGCGAGAATGTCTAAAAATGTCACCTAGAAAAATTATAAAAATTTATAGAATTACTACCAAAATAGAATGCAAAAAAAATCGCAAACTAAAGCTTGCGATTTTCATCTATTCCTAACAACATACAAAACTATTTTCTTCTCAGCGCCCTTTTCCACCATGGCAATTGCACTTCCTCATGATATCCATAGGAGTTATTTCCATAGCCATAGCCATAGCCATAGCCATATCCATAGCCCTTGTCTATATGCACATCATTCAGTATACCATAAATCTTGGACACCCCTCCTTTTTCCACCAAATTGTTTAGGATCTGGGTATTTCCTTTCATAGAATAACCCTGACGGAACACAAAGAAATTAATATCAGAGAAGGCAAACAACTCCTTGGTTTCTGAAACCAATCCCACAGGAGGGCAGTCAAAAATTACCACATCATAAGTTTCTTTGATCTCCTTCACTATTTTTCCAAACTTATCCTGCAAAAGCAATTCTGCCGGATTTGGAGGAATAGGTCCGGAAAGTATCACATCCATTTCTGAGTGCGCAGTCTTTTTAACCACATCCTGCCAAGGCGTATCTGTACTCAAACAGGTACTCATTCCCTTATCATTGGTCATCCCGAAATCCTCTGCGATTTTTGGTTTACGAAGATCTAGACCAATCAAAACAGTCTTCTTACCCATGAGGGCATACACAGAAGCCACATTGATTGACACAAAGGTTTTACCCTCTCCAGAAATAGAGGAGGTGAATAAAATGGTCAGATTATCCCGATGTGGACTCAGGTAGGACATATCCGCTCGTAGTGAACGGAAGGACTCGGTAACTGTAGAACGAGGATTGTTGAGTACCGGAATTGCATCCTCAGAATTATTCCTTCCAATCATCCCTATCAGTGGCACCTTGATCTGATTCTCCAATTCTTTAGGATCCTCAATCTTGGTATTCAGGAAGTCTTTCACGGTAATAAAGCCAATTGGAAGAATCAGCCCTAAAATCAGTCCTATCAATAGATTTAAGCTTGTCTTAGGAGCAATGGGTTCCTCACCAGGCTTGGCAAAGTCAAGTATGGAGTTTTTTGGCATATTGGAAGCCATGGTAATCTCCGCTTCCGCCTTTTTCTCTAATAGATATACATAGATATTTTCATTGATTGTGAATTTACGTTGTATACCTATTAAATCTCTTTCTGTCTTTGGCAAAGAATTGATATCAGATTGCATTAATCTAATTCTATTATTTAGATCTGCCAACACATTCTCCGTATTTCCTAGTGCTAAATTAACATTTTCTTGCAATTGCTTTTTGGTGTTTGCAATCCGAGTCGCATTTTCTCTCACAGAAGGTGCCTGCTCAGAAAAATTCGATCTTAATCGAATTTGCTCTGCCTGCAATTCGGCCAGGGCCTCAACCAAAGAATTTAGCAATGGATCAGTAACACCAATAATTGATGGTGCAACTAAATCTCCACCTTGATTATTTTCTAAATAGGTATCCAGAGTTTGGTAATACTTCAAACTGATCTCCGTCTCACCTTTCTGCTTTTCCAATTCTTGCAACCTTTCAAAAATTACAGACCCTTCTTCCGAAAGATTAAAAACATTATTTTCAGAACGGAATTGTTGAAGTCTATTTTCCGATGTCGTTAAGGAATCAGAAATGCCTGCTAATTGCTGATCTATAAATCTCACTGTATTTTGAGACGCCCTATTTTTCTTATCCAGCTCTCTTCTAAGATACATTTCCATCAATTTGTTGATGTACTCCTCTCCTAATTTTCTGACTGGAGTTTCCAAACTTACGTTTAAGATAGCTGCTTCTTTGTTTAGTGGGGCTACCACAAGTTCCTCCCTAAATTTTAAGGCGAGGGTTGGAGTATCGGAAAGCTTGAACTGATATTTTTCACCAGGACTTGCGAAAATGCTATTCACCTTGATTGAAAGTCCCTCTTCAACAATTTCCTCCCCAAAAGAGTAAACAGATTTTTTTAATTTTGGAGTTTCTTGGTCTGGAAAGGCAATTTCAAATTTACTTTTATAATAAGGCTCTTTTGGGTCATACACCTTAAATTCCTCATTTTCAATCTGAAGCTCAAAACTATTTTCATCGAGTACTTCAATACTAAACATTCCTCCTACCCACTGCTTTTGATTCCAATCAACAGATACTATAAATGGAAGCTTATCATAAATTTGTTTGGTAGTAACAATTCCCTCCTCATAATACTGAACATTTATGTTCAGCTCTGAAATAGTCTCTTCAGCAAGGGAAAAAGATTTCAATATTCCTATTTCATTATCAATATTGTTTTTCCCAGTCAATGATCCAAAGCCTGCTGATTCAAAAAGATCCATACCCAATGCTGGCTCTTCATCCTCTATCAATATACTTGCTTGAACATTGTAAATGTTGGTAGCATACCGGTTAAAAAGGAAGGCGGAAGCTATGCCAAAAAACATGCAGACCAGAATTACTGGCCAGTATTGCAGGTAGTTGAAAATTAATACCTTTAAATCTATTTCATCCTCCTTTTGCACCATAAATGGATTCTGTCCTGAATTGGAAGTATTTGGGGTGTTCGGATACATAAAATCTTATTTGAGTAAATTTAGGATTAGAGCAACTGATGAGATTCCGGCAAAAACCAGAGCTAAGGTTTGTGCTGTATTTTCACCTGTACCAGTTTCACGAACCTTCATTGGCTCCACATATAATTGGTCATTTGGCTGAATGAAATAAAATGGAGATTCCACAATCTGCCTATCCAATAAATCAATTCTATGGAGCTTGGTCCCTTCAGGATATTGCCTTATTAAAAGAACTTCATTTCTTTTTGCTACTGTGGTTAAATCCCCCGCATTAGCGATTGCTTCAAAAATGGTCATTCTATCCTGAAGTACCACATATTTACCAGGTCTTCGGAATTCACCCAAAGCAGAATACCGCACACCTCCTAGCTTAACTTTAACATACAGCTCTGTGGTTACATATACCCTAAGCTTCTCTTCAATAGCAATTCTTGCTTCATCCAAAGTTTTATCCTTAACATTCACCTCCCCCACAATAGGAAGGCGGATAAACCCATTTTGATCCACAGTATACCCCGTCATATAGTATATATCTCCTCCGGATTGAGAAGCTATATTCCCCATTTGAGCAGAACCTGCCATGGCTGTAGTCGATTTGTTGTTAAACCCATTTTCAATCATATCGTCGACAGTCTGGATGTTTACATCCACAATATCATTGTACTGAAGCTTGTACTCAGGAATCTCGTAGGTAATGAGTTCCCCATCTTCTATGGGTGGGTTATCCTCCAGGTTTTGGAGATAAATGATTTTTTCATTGGAAATACAGCTGAAAGCCGTAAAAAAAACCAGGGCAAGAGCAAGGCCCTTCAAGAAACTCCTCATATATGTATTTTTAATTTTCTGCTTCAAAAACTGGGCAAACTTAAACATTTCACCTCAAATACTCCGATTTTTTATTGGATTGATAACAAAAGCTTGATTTCCCTTCAGGAGATTTACGAGATCAGAATCCAGTTGGATCCTTCATCCCAACTATTAAAGTGCAGAATATTGAATTTGAAAAGGGTTGTAAGGGATGTGTAGGGTTTGTGGAAAATGAAAAAGTTGGGTAAAAGTTTTTTTGGTGCAGGGAAAAAATAAATGGAGGTGGAAATTTATGGTTGGGGGATAAGGGTGAAAGGATTGGAAGTTGAAAGTTTAAAATGTAAAGTTTAAAGTTACCGTTTTCGGTACTTTGACATTCGGAATTCAATATTTTGGAGGTCGGGTGTCAGGAATTCGGGTGTAGTCACTGCGCCTGTCGGCCGAAGGAAGAAGGTGAGGTACGAGCCGTGGCAGTCTCAGACTCAGTGGCAGAAGCTCAAAGCTGAAAGCTGAAAGTAGAGTCAGGAAGTTGGATGTCCTATATCAGTTGTCTGGTATCGGGTACCAGGTGACCGATGCCTTAGGCACAAGTTGTGAGACAATGCGCCAAATATGAGTTTCCCCACCAGACACCTCAGAGTGCAGCTTCTGGAGAAGCAGCATAACATGAGGTTTGGAGGCCAGCGAGATGGAAGAGTTGAAAGTTTAAAATGTAAAGTTTAAAGTTACCGTTTTCGGTACTTTGACATTCGGAATTCAATATTTTGGAGGTCGGGTGTCAGGAAGTTGGGTGTCGGAAGTCAGTTGTCTGTTGTCGGTTTTCGGTTGTCAGTTGCCTGAGTTTGTCGAAGGATAGGAAGCTTGTCACGCTGAGCGGAGTCGAAGCGTTTTAGTCCCTATTCGCTAACTGATTCTAAGGAAATATATTACTGTTCAAGATTTAGTTTCTGGTTCTCGAAAGGAGTTAGGGTTAGCTAAAAGAAAATCAGCCCCATAGGGGCGGTTCATATTATTGCCTAGGGTTTCAACCCTGGGATTAAGGATTTAATGGTTAACCAGCGCTGGCCCGAGATCCTGATTCGGAGACGAAGGCGTGACGCCAGCAAGAACACCGAAAATCCGCATTGGAAATACCACTATATAGGTTTGAGATTACAACTCTCGAAAAGCGATGTGAATGGTATATGGCAGTCTGAAGACTGCATTTGGATAGGCACAAGTCGCGAGACTTTGCGCCAAATATGAGTTCCCCACCAGCCACTTCAGAGTGCAGCTTCTGGAGAAGCAGCACAACATGAGAAGCAGCACAACGTGCCTAAATATAACCACTCAAGGCCGTGGACCGTGGTCTGCCGACTATCGACCATGGACTCTCCACATGGTCTACTAACTATGGTCTACCCACTATGATCTACCAAGTACAGCCCTTCAACTCCCCAGCATACACCTCAGGCTATACCCTGAATTTGGCCAGGAACTTCTTTAACCACTGTGCGCCTTCCTTTCTATCCTCTTGGTCATAATAGGTACCCGTATATTCATTTCTTTTCATATAGGAGTAATTATAGCCATAGCCATAATTGTACCCTCCAAAATCATATACATCCACCCCGGCTTTCAATCCATTGAAAACAGCATAAATATTATCCACCTGATCGTTGGCATATAAATCATTGATCATCAGCAGATACCTCTTATGCGTATAATCTTGCCTGACTATATAGAGGTTTATATCCGAAAACCGCATCAAATCCATGGTTTCCGACACCAATCCTATAGGTGGAGTATCCATCACTATCACATCAAAATCCTCGTCTAGAGAATTTAAGAATTCGGTCATTTTATCCTTCAAAAGTAACTCCGCAGGATTGGGAGGAATAGGCCCTGAAGGAACAACGGAAAGGTTATCAAAGGCTGTATTCACTATGATTTCATCTCTTTCCGCCTTTCCAATTAAATAATTGGACAAACCTGTCTCACTCTTTACTCCCAAATATTCTGAAATTTTAGGGCGCCTTAAATCCAAACCAATCAACAAGGTTTTCTTTCCACTCAGAGCCATGGCCGATGCCAGATTAATACTTACAAATGTTTTCCCCTCACCAGAAACAGAGGAGGTTATCAAAATCTTCTTACAGGCTTTCTCACTTTCTATATAAAACAATGCAGATCTAAGTGACCTGAAGGATTCAGTTACCATGGACTTAGGGTGATCCTGTACCAAAAGATTGGTTTCTTTGGTACTATATCCTATAGTTCCCAATAGTGGAATCCTTAACACATTTTTAAGCTGAACCTGATCTACTATCTTATTATTCAAATAATGGTAAATCAATAAAAAGCCTAAGGGAATAAAAAGCCCCAAACCAAAAGCCAAACCATAATTTTGAGCCTTTTTGGGAAAAATCAAACTGCCCATTCTCGCATAATCCAACACTGAATTATCAGAAATATTTGAAGCCTTAGCAATTCCTGCCTCTGCTCTTTTTTCAAGTAAGTAATTGTATAAATTCTCCCTGAGCTTAAACTCTCTGCTCAAGCCCATGTAGTCCGATTCCGCTTTGGGAAGTTTAGCAAACTCATTATCCTCTTGCTCCAGCTTTACTAGGGCTTGATTTTTCCTGTTTTCCGTATTCTGAACCAGGTTGTTGATATTTTCAAAAATATTTTCCCGAAGCTTGGAGATTTGGTCATCCAGCTCTTTTACATTGGGATGGGTCTCATTCACCACAGACAGCAAACTCCTACGGTTTAAGGAAACCGCTATCAAATTGGAAACCAGGCTATTCAGTAAACCATCGTCAATACCAACAAGTGAAGGAGCCAAAATATCAGAGTAATCTTTTCCCTTCTCAATCAGGTAAGTCTGTAAGGATTTATAATATTGAAGCTGAAAATCAATAGTCTGTATCTGATCTTCCAAGGTTTGCATATTCCCCAGTACACCGCCAAATTCCGAATTGATATCCATCAGCTTATTCTGAACTTTAAAATTCAGCATTCTGCGCTCTACTGCTTTCAGGGAATCCTCTACTATATAAAGTTGCTCATCCAAAAAGCTGAGCGTATTCTCAGTCATTTGGTTTTTCTCCTTCAGGTTATACTCTATATAGGAGTCCATGAGTGCATTCACATAGTCCCGGCCTTTTTCCACAACTTTGGTCACCATAGTGACTTGTAGAACGGTACCATAACTATTGATTGGCCTTACCACTATTGCCCTGGAATATTCATCTATAATATTCATGGTGTTATGAACCACAAATGACAGCTTATCTTTTGGCTTGATATTCTTCACCTTATGGATTGTGAATTTACTTTTGTCTGAAACTATCTGCTCTCCGAATCGAAAAGTACGGTTCAATATAGCCTCATCCACCGGCCCCGCTGCTTTGGCATTTAAAAAATCAAAAAAACCGGACTCCTCCTTAGTCAGTACAAATTCATCTTCTGAAACCATGGTGAAGGTAATCTCCCCCATTTCCATCTGAGGAAATTCCGGATCTACCTCCACATAAATAGGCGATTGGTCATAAAGCTCTACCTCTTTGATATTGGTAGAGGCATAATAGGTGACATTGAAATTAAGATCCTTCAGCGCCTCTGCCGCCAAATTTTTGGAAGTCAGTAGCAAAATATCATTCTCCAGCCTGTAGGAACCCGAAAAAATATTTGACCTATCCAAAATTTTCATTTCAGGACTGGAATTTTGCTTGATCAGTATGCTGCCCTGTACCTCATACTCCTCCACCGAATACCTGTGGAATAAAAAGGTGATAATCAAGCCCAAAAATATACTGGTCACATACAGAGGCCAATACCTGGAATATTTTATCAGGTAATACTTAATGTCGATGGGCTTTACCTCATCCTGAAATTTTGAGATATCTACCTTGTCTTCAATCATAGATTACTGGTCAGCAAAGCAGCGATTAGAATAATGGATGAAGTTACAGAAATAATCAAGCCTAGGGAAGCCGTTAGGTTTTCAGCATTCCCAAATTGCCTGATTTTCATTGGCTCTAAATATAGAATATCATTTGGCTGAATAAAATAAAATGGGGATGCCAGCAGCTGCCGGTCGTTGAGGTTAATTTGATGAATTTTTGTACCTCCATCGTATTGTCGGATGATGAACAATTTATTCTTCTTAGCAAGAATATTGGACTCCCCCGCCACTGCCAGCGCATCAAAAATAGTAGCCCTGTTTTTCAGAATCACCTGGGCACCTGAACTACTAAACTCACCTAATGCCGTGAATCTAATCCCTCCTATTCTTAACTTCACAAATACCTCTTCTTTGAAAAAACTGTTGATCTCCTCTTGCACTTTCTTTTGCGCTTCCTCTTCGGTGAGTCCTGCGATTTGTATTTTTCCTAATTGCGGAATCTCCACAAACCCCTCCTGATCTATGGAGTACCCCGTAAAATAAAAGATATCGTTCACTCCTCCACCTCCGCCGCCACCTCGCATGGAGCGGGATCCCTGAAACTCAAAAGCCTTGGTCAGCTCCTCGTCCGAAGATGCAAAATCTATATCTACTACATCAAAAGGCTGTAGTATATATTTATACTCTACGTTAGCATAGGGAATAAACTCATCCAGACCAATCTCCGGGTTTCCAGGTAAATTTTGTAAGTAGGTAATCCGTTTATTGCTAATGCAGGAACTCAGTAAAAGTCCTACAATAACGAATCCAAGAATCTTTTTCATGTGTCTATAATTGATTTTCAAAGGTCACAACCCGTCCCGTGACGAAGGAAACGGGATGGAATCTCGCATGGGAGATAATCATCCCAGTGTGTGACTCTTGAATCATGCTCGATTTCATGTGTCTATAATTGATTTTCAAAGATCATAACCCGTCCCGTGACGAAGGAAACGGGATGGAATCTCGCAAGGTTGATAGTCATCGCAGTGTGTGACTTTTTAGTCATGCTCGATTTCATCTGTCAATCAATGATTTTTAAGGGCCATTGCCTGTCCTATATGGGTAGAAATGCTGGTTCGCCTCTTGAGATTGAAAGAAGCCTGCTCTTTCCTATTACCGAGTCTTACAGGCTGCATCATCAAGCAATATTTTTCTGGCATTTTTAGCATACTCCATCAAGTCAAATTACTATTTTTTTTTGCTCTTAATTGCTATTTACTAAAAGAATAATTCTTTGCTATCAAATTATATGCATCCTTCATAGAGATGCTCTGCAGCATACCCGAAGCTACATAGCTTCGAATAAAAATCAACAGATCTTCCAGAATTCGTAGATTTTCCTCGGGATAGTTACCAAAATTATGCGGGTGCCACCATAGATGGTAAGATTGCCCTTTCTCACAGACCTGCTCCAACTCAGATTTGATCCTCTCTATTCTCCTTCTATTAAAAACTGATCCTTCCCTGTAAGGCCTTAACAATCTGCTGGCTGGAACTTGGAATAAGGGCTGAGCGACACATTCCTTCAGATCAAAGCTCACGGGTTTGCCCATTGGCAGAAGTGTATCTCCGGTTCGAAACACCTTTTTTAATAAATTTTCATTAGAGGTCTCCTTCCAAAACCAATCCGAAGGATTTACTCTCGCTGAAGTAAACCCAGTCTTAGCTGCCACTTCCATGACCTGGGAATGGTATTGATTCCTCGGAAAGACCAAGCTTTGCATAGCTACTCCAAACTTAGCCTGGGCAATCTTTTTACTTGCCTGCAAATCAGCCTCAAACGCCTCTAGGGTGCTACCTTTTTCTCCGGTGTAAAAATGAGAAAAGGTATGTGAAGCCAATTCCTGCCCCGGGGTTTCCAGGATCTTGTTTACCATTTCAGGAGCAAAAAGTCCAAGTTTACTCTTACCAGATTGCTTGCTCGCCCAGTGGAAAGCAGAATATTTCTCTTGGTGAAAGGATGGCAATATCTCAGGTGAAAAGGCTTTCCATTCCTCCCAGCTTTCAGCCATAAGCATGCCCACCGTGGCCCAGGTAGCGCGAATATTATACTTTTCAAATAAATCCAATATTCTAGGAAGGGCTTCTAGGGTTTGGGCATAGTACTTCCCATTTTCATCTAGAGCATATTTATCAAATCTCCCCCAATGAAGCTCAAAATCTAAGGAAATAATAAGGTTCGCTTTGGTCAAAAGAAACTAGGGTGATTTTTTTAAATGTGGATAAGCCTTGCAAATTAGCCATAGCATGGGGAATTGCAAAAATGGCAACCAGATGGATTTCATTCTATAGAACAATCCAAAATTATTGAGGGTAAAGGTAAACACCAAAAACATACCAAATGCAATTATCAGATAGTATTTGGCTATAAATGGAATATTAAATGACTTTCTCCAGATTATGACTAACAGTGCAACAAGCATAATCAGCATAAACCATGTATTCTCTAAGGCAAAAACAAGGGAATAAAAATCCCAGCTTTCCCAAATAAATGGTCGGAAAAATACCGCAACCATTCTTTCCGAAAGATTCATATCTGTCATGGGAACAGCTGTGCTGGATTGGAAGCTATCCAAAAACCCGAATTGGTTTTTGCTCAGAAGCATAAGACTTTCCCAGGACAACTCGTCTAAATGTAAATATGCCAGAAATTGCCGTATTGCCATGAAAAGCAAGTACCCTAAGCCTAAAAGCAAAAGCATTGTCTTTGTCAAGGACTTTTTAAAAAAGGGATAGAGCAGCCAGATGAGTATAGGAAGAAAAAGTATACCTACCAAGGGTCTTGTCAGTAAGCAAATTGCCCAACCCAGTATACCCGGTAATCCTTTAAACTTCTGACTGCCAAAAGCATAAAACAATAAGGCCAGCCCTAGTAAGAGCAGGCATTCCTTAGTAACCCCGGCTGTCCAAAAATGTAAGCCCGGCAAAAATAAAGGAAGGTAGAGCAAATACCTTAAGGATAACGACTCCTTATTCTGCTGTATAAGTTGCCTGAAACTGAAAAAAAGCAAGGCAATAGCACCAAAGGAAAGAGTAGAATAGATAAATGTGCCAGACCAATAGGACAAGCCTAAAATCTTACTGGGAAAGTAATTCAGCCACTGTACAAAAAAGGTATTAATCCCAAAATACCCCATCCAATCCTGCGCATACTGTGAAGTATCTGCTGTCAAGTGCCAAAGCCCATGCGAATCTCCCCCACGCTCTAGAATATAGGATGCAAAAACACCAGAAAAAGTCAGGTGAACTAGCCAAAGTAATACAAGCAAAATCCGCTCATTCAGAGTATAAGCCTTATTAGCCCAGCAGGATCTGAGAAAGTATAGTATTGGCAGATTACATAAAGCCAATACCAGGTAATCCATTCCTTTCAAACTCACTTAAGCGCCCTTTCATATTGATCCAACGTGGAATTCAGGGAAAATAATTTATTACCTAAGCTACTTATTCCACTTCTGTCCAAGTCTTTAATTCTGATCATCCATTCATTTAATCCTTCAAAATCAATAGATTGATTTTCAATCATATAAGAACACTCTTCATCTTCCAATAGGCTATCCATATCCCCTATTCCTTTTGAAAGTAAGATTGGCAGGCCACTCATCATATACTCGCCGATTTTAATGGGCAATAAGCCTTTGGCACTATCAGATGCTAACCTCAAACTTATCCCCAAATCAGCAGCCATTAAGTAGGCAGGAACCTCCTCGTAGTCCAGTTCCAACACTTTCACATGTACTTTGATTGAGTCAGGTACAAGTCCCTTAAGGTAACCCGGATCTCTACATAGAAAAAACATTTGAAAGGCTAAGCCACGACTTTTCAATTCACCCAAAATATTGAACAATAGATCCAAAGCATACCCTGGCCCTAGGGAACCTGAGTGCACCAAAATCAATTCATCTTTAGCATTAAGGGCATCACGCATTGCTATTCTTTTCTCCAGGTCAAAGTAAAACCTTTCAGGGTCTCTCCCATTCCCTACCTGAAAGAATTTATCCTTATTCAAGTCCGAATTATGGCTAAGGTGCCACGAAATGGAGAGCCGAGTTCTGACCAGCACTTTGTCCGATTCCCTAAGCATATTCCGCTCTATTCCAGCTAGAATTTTATGCATAAAGCTTCCTTTCTTCAGGTTTCCCAGATCCAACCGCTCTTGAATAGGAAGCCCATCCGCATCAAATATAATCTCACAGCCTAAATGCCTTAGTTTTTTCCGCAAAATGAGGGTAATCAAAGCCGGCATGCTGCTGCGGGCGATTATGGTTTGGATTTGATGTGACTTGATATAGGCTATGAGATGGGTCCTACTGCCCAAAATTGCTTTCGTGCTACTAAGAGCTGCTGGCAAAGATCTGGAAATAGGGACATGTACATATCCTAGCTTTTGCTTTTGCGCCAGCTCTGTAATCCTACTCACTTCAGTAGCTGAAGCCCAAGAAAACTGAAAAATGGAGGCACTAACAACCCCTCTATCCTGCAATGCCGAAAAAATCGGAAAAAACAGATTTTCCATGTAGTTGGTCTTATCCGAATCCCAGGTGATAAATAGAATATTTTTCAAAGTTTGGAAAATTGTAAGGCTAACCTTTTCATGAGGGCCTATTCTTAACGTAGTTTTACAAGAGTCAATGCCTTGCTAATCAAAGTCGACTGAGTAGGCGAATATAAGCCTAATAGGGGCTACACCTAATAAGAACATGGAGATTTCTCCTCGCAATAGCAATTTCGACCCGAATAACATTTCCTCGTTGTCTTCGGATCATCTCGACGAGTTACTAGGAGAGATCTCAATCGTAACCCTAGCAGAATCTCCAATAGAGATTTCTCCTCATCCTCCGTCGTCGTCGAAATGACCCTATAACGCGACCTCGGTACAGCGGTCATTTCGAAGGAGCGTCTTAAAACCGAAAACCTAGGATTAACAATTCCGCGAGGACTAGGTCATTTCGACGAGCGTCTAAGTACTTTAAATAAAGCGTGATTTTTATTCGCGAGGAGAAATCTATAACCATTAGAGTACACTATCCATTTGAGATTTCTCCCTATAGTCTAAATGACAACGTAAAAACTATTTCAACTCGTACAGGTGTATCCTCCATGCCGAATGCTCATTTTCAAAGACTTTCAACAAATTCATTTGGTCTGACACCACAGGCAAAGCCGATAGAATATAGTCCACCTGAAGCTCCTTTTTCAGGTACTGGTAATCAAAATCGGGTTCAGACAAAGGCTCCTCCTCTCTCCACTTGTACATAAAATAATCATCCGGATATTGAGCATTTTGAAAATAACACTTATTCCCCCAGTTTAGAAAATGCGCTTTTAAGGATTGGTCTTTTTCTAACTCTGCCTCTATAACTTGAAATACCTTTTGCTTATGGGCTTTGCCGTAAACCTGCACATAACCGTCAAAAGTTTTCAAGCCATTAAAGGTTGCCACTGCTGGAGGAAGGTTGAAATTGATAAAAAGTGCTTGCTCTGACCCATCTCCTAAAAAACCCGTCAATTGATCAAATTGAGCCTCAGCAAAATAAGACTTATAGGTTGGTACTTTTTGCTCCAAAACCTGCAGATGGGTATTAATTCCATATCTCCACTCATATTGATAGGCAAAAATATTTATCATCAGTAAAACAGTGATTACATATTCGCTCCATCTAAACTTAAGTTTCGACCAAAAATTAATAATGGAAGCTACCATCAGGAAGGGAATCCAGTATTCAAACCTGAGAAGATTCAGTGATCCTAATTGTGGAACAATCCTACCTATCAAATTCACATTCCCTGTGATACTCAGAATAGAAAGTAGCATGCTTATGCCCAGCAATAATACCAAAAACAACAAGCCCTTTTTAGACATTAGCTTTTTATACCCAGAGTAAAGGCACAAGCCAATCAAAAAAACCATATAAACAGGAGTATAATGAACTCCATTTTGATCGCCAGAACTAAAAAAATCCCAGGGGTAGTGTTGAATCCAAATCCCAAAATCATAAGTAAAATCACCTCTATGACTTACAAAATCTGGATTCAGGAAATAGCCTCTTATTAATTGAAAATCTTGTAGCAAAAAAAGTCCCCACAAAAAACACCAGGCTAATAAAGCAGGCAAATGGATTTTTCGCTCAATAATACAGGCAAAAATCAGCCATATTAAAATACCCAGCATAAAATAGAGTGCCGCTAGGGCAAACATGGAATAAATTGCATATCCTAAAAGAATAAGAATTGAATTTTTGCTCGCCTTGCCATTCAGAAGCAAGGTAAACACCTGAATAACAGCTGGAAGAGCAGCAATTGATATACCTCTATGTGGATAAAAGGCCAGGCTGGCCCATAATAAACATAAGAAGACCTCTAAATAGGTATTTCGCAGCACTAACTCTTGACCTCTTAGCCAATAGCGAAAAGAAAAAAAAGCAATGATAATAATAAGTGCTTTGTTTAGAATATATGCCTTAAAAAATGGAAAAAGGGCGTATAGCAGCATCTCTAAATTATAGCCTGAGGGGAAGCTAAACCTAGGTAATTCCACCATCATGCCCTGTACGGGGGTATTCCAAGATGTGAAAATTTTCCCCTGATCCTTGAGCATTTTATACCATGCCAGGTTTGAGTCCATGTTATCCGAAACAGGTAAGAAAACATCCTTACCGAATATAAAATACGGCAGAAGTAGTAGGACGAACACTAAAAATGCAAGAAGATATGCTCCAAGGGTTTGACTAGTAATTTTTAAGCCTTTTAATAATGCCATGGTCCAAATTTCCCATTCTGTTTTTTTATCACAATTCTATTGGCAGTCAGCACGCTAATGGATTTCCGGTTTCTTAATTTATTCAAAATAAGTGATCCTCAAACAAGCTGCGCATGAGCTTGAAATTCCTTTGCACGGTATATTTCTCCTCCACCAACTGACGCCCATTCTGCCCCATGGTTTTTCTTAATTCAACATCCTTTATCAGTGATACCAGACTGTTCTCCCAGTCCTGTACATCATTCGCCAAAAAACCATTCCACCCTTCCCTGACCACCTCCTTATTCATCCCTACCGGAGATGCGACCACAGGTAGTCCGCAGGCCATATATTGAATCAACTTATAGGCGCATTTTCCTCGCTCCCAATCATCGTCAGGAAGGGGCATTATCCCAATATCGAAACTCGATATCAGCTCTCCTTCCTTTTCTTCAGACCAAGGAATTAAACTACTGGAAATGCCCATATCAGGCACTTCTATGCCTTTAGCATTGATAACAAGCAATTCCAAATTATAACTCTCGCCTAACTTTCTAAAAACTACTTTTAAAGAATTTAGGTATTTCATGGTTGTAGGCGAACCCACCCAGCCTATCCTTATTAGGGAGTTCTCAAACTTCCTTTTTAATGGATATTTTTTTAGATCAACCACAGTAGGCAATATTTCCACCTTCATTGCGCCTGCCTTAAAGGCATATTCCTTCAGATAAGCATTACCCACACAGACCAATCTACTATGTCGCATCACCCAAGCAATTTTATCTCCCATCCAATTTCTAACCAAAGCATTGGGATGAGAATCGTAATTATGAAAAACAGCATCATCATAATCCACTACATACCCTCTACCCATTTTCTCTAAAATCCACTCTGCATAAGAAGGTAGAAAGGGGAACAGCTCTTTTTCTATCCAAATCACATCATATTTCCAAGCTCCCAATAATACCCAAAACCTTCGAAAATAACAGCCCAGCACATTCAATGGACTGTGCTTTCGTTCCGTATAAAAGCGGGTCAGGTATTTCTCATTAAAAAAAGAGGAAACCTTGATTTCCAATCCTTCTTTTTCCCAAAGAGGCAAAAACTGATAGGTTCTTAATCTGCTTGAAGCACCTATTTTGGGGTATTTGGGACAGAAAAGGATTTTAGTCTTATGCACTTATAAAAATCATCATTGGACACAATTAAATGAGCGGTACTCAATTGTCAGGTGAAATGTATAAACAAATTTAGAATGAATTCTGAGTAAAGAATAATGGAAGGGGAAAATGATGCTTCGGCAAGCTCAGTATAAGTATTAGGTGTCCGGTGTTGGATGTCCGGTGTAGGTGTAGAAGAGTTGAGAGTTTAAAATGAAAAGTTTAAAGTTAGCGTTTTCGGTACTTTGACATCCGGAATTCAATATTTTGGAAGTCGGAAGTCGGAAGTCGGAAGTCGGAAGTCAGTTGTCTGTTGTCGGTTTTCGGTTGCCATTTGCCTGGCCTGAGCTTGTCGAAGGGTAGGAAGCCTGTCACGCTGAGCGGAGTCGAAGCGTTTTAGTCCCTATTCGCTAACTGATTCTAAGGAAATATATTACTGTTCAAAATCCAGTTTCTGGTTCTCGAAAGATGTTAGGGGTAGCTAAAAGAAAATCAGCCCCATAGGGGCGGTTCATATTATTGCCTAGGGTTTTAACCCTGGGATTAAGGATTTAATGGTTAACCAGCGCTGGCCCGAGATCCTGATTCGGAGACGGAGACGTAACGCCAGCAAGATGGAAGAGTTGAGAGTTTAAAATGAAAAGTTTAAAGTTAGCGTTTTCGGTACTTTGACATCCGGAATTCAATATTTTGGAGTTCGGGAAGTCGGAAGTCAGTTGTCTGTTGTCGGTTTTCGGTTGCCAGTTGCCTGGCCTGAGCTTGTCGAAGGGTAGGAAGCCTGTCACGCTGAGCGGAGTCGAAGCGTTTTAGTCCCTATTCGCTAACTGATTCTAAGGAAATATATTATTGTTCAAAATCCAGTTTCTGGTTCTCGATAGGTGTTAGGGAATAACTAAAAGAAAATAAGCCCCAAAGGGGCGGTTCATATTATTGCCTAGGGTTTCAACCCTGGGATTAAGGATTTAATAGTTAACAAGCGCTGGCCCGGGATCCTGATTCGGAGACGAAGGCGTAACGCCAGCAAGACTACCGAAAATCCAGATTGGGATTCCTACTCCTACTGTATATTGGTTCGAGATTACAACTCTAGAAAAGCAATGTAAATGGTATATGGCAGTCTGAAGACTGCATTGCCATAGGCACAAATCATGAGACTCATGCGCCAAATAAGTCAAACTAGCTATGGACTATCGACTAGGATCTATCAGCTATGGTATACTTGCTATGGCCTATCAGCTATAACCTAACGTGCATGAAAAAAGCCATCGAAGTCTCCCCCAATGGCCTTTAACATTATACTAAACCAACTATTTCATCAAACGTAAGGAGGCTACCACCGGCAGATGATCTGAGGGGTAACGCTGATCCAAGGCATCTGTAAGCACTGCGTACTTGACTACCTCAAAATCCTTACTGACAAAAACATAATCAATTCTCTTTTTCATTGGGGCTGTGAACTGAAAGGAGTTCGTGGTGCCCACTGGACCATAAGGAGGCATCTGGCTAACTATATAGGCATCATCCAAAATGGCCGCAATACCCACAATCTGCTCTGTATCTGGAGTGGAATTAAAATCACCTGTACAGATCACTGCTTTGTCACCAGCTATTTCTTTAATTTTTTTCACCATCAGCTTGCCTGACTCCCTTCTGGCTACCACACCCTGATGATCAAAGTGCGCATTGAACACATAAAACTCCTTTCCTGAATTTTTATCTCTAAATAAAGCCCAAGAAGCTATCCTTTTGCAACAGGTGGCATCCCAGCCCAATCCTGGTTTTTCAGGAGTTTCGCTCAACCAGAAATTACCGGAATCAAGCAGTTCATATAAATCTGCTTTATACAATATAGCGGAATGCTCCCCTGCCGACTTGCCATCGTCCCGCCCCGCTCCTACATAGGCAAAGCCAGGCATTTCCATCAAATCATTGAGCTGGTGCTCAAAACCTTCTTGGGTGCCTACAATATCAAAATCATGGTACTGGATCAATGCTTTCACATTTTCCTTCCTATTCGGCCAGGCATTCACCCCGTCTTTTGGAGTATCCATGCGCAGGTTAAAACTTGCTACCTTGATATCCACTACTTCTTGCCCATAGGAAGCCAAAGCACTCATCCAGACAAGCAATACTATTAAATAAGTTTTCATTTTCAACTGGGTTAAAATCACCCCGGAAAATCCTTGGCTATCAATCTTCCGGGGAAATAAAATTTGCTATTTTTTTTCTACCAGCCCGGGTTTTGGCCCAAAGCCGGATTTCTGATCAAGTCGGCCTCAGGGATAGGATAAAGATATTTCTTATCCATCCATTCTCTTTCTCCGGGATTCCAGATCACCTCTCCTGAGGTACCATTGGAAAGTTGGATTCTACCGGTTTCAGAAGATGGGCTTACGTCCACATAAGCAATTGCTGGATTGCTGGAATCTGGTCTGTCGCCTTGATAAAACAAGACATCCATAACTCCATCGCTATTCAGGTCATATTCTCCCAAAGCAGGCACATACATCCCTGTCATAGGTGAATCCGCAAAAAGCTCTCCCAAATGCCACCTTCTCAAATCATCTGGACGAAGGCCTTCAAATACCAATTCCACCCCTCTCTCTCTGATAACTTCCAGAAGAACAGGATCTGTAAATTGCCCCCTATAATATTCCAGCAAATACGGGTCTGCCTCTGTGGGTAAGTTGCTCAGGGTAGAACCTGTAATTCCAGCTCTGGCCCGTAGTGCCCCAATAGTCTCTGACCAATCTCCAGGAGTCATTTTTCCTAATTCTGCCAAAGCCTCCGCCTTATTGAGCAAGACCTCTGCATACCTCATGATGATGTGTGCATTGTCATTTCTACTCTCATCATCGTAAGGGAATCGTTCATCATAGCACCACTTGATAGGCTGGTAACCTGTAAAGGTCTGGTTGAAATTTGGCGGTGCCACCACTGGTACACCATTTTCAGTTCTGTGATAATCTCCCAATCTGATGGTTTGCCCCAGGCGTAGATCCCTGTTCTTTACTTCCTCCACAAAAGGCGTAGTTTTATAAGCTGGATCACTGGTAAAAGGAGTTCCATCAATCTTCAGATAGGTATTGACAAAGTTTCTGGTTAAGCTTGGCCTATTGCCATAAGTAGGACTGATAAACCTTCTGTTGGCAGAGCTAAACACCTGCAGACTAGCGTCCAGAGCCACGGCTAAAATAGTCTCATCGGCATAAGGGCTTTTGGTGATAAACATTTCCCGGTAAGACCTATTATTTTGGCCTGCCTGATGTAAGGAAAATCCCTGTATTTCATTGGCAGTATTGACTACTTCCTCATACCAAGCACTTGCGGTTCCCTGCATTCCATATTCTGTATGGTATTTTCTAAAGGAAGCTTCATAGAGTGCAATTCTGGTTTTATAAGCCCTGGCCACATTTTTAGTGATTCTGGTAGAGGAAGCGTCGGAGGTTAGCGTGATATGCTCAATCGCAAAGTCCAAATCTTCCAAAACCTTATCCATTACCATAAATCTGTCGTCTCTCGGCCCATATAGGGTAAGACTATCGCTGATCTCAATAGTCTGGTCTATCCATGGCACATCACCAAATCTAGTTACCTTATCAAAGTAAAACAGGGCCCTAAAGAATCTGGCTGTACCTATGTAATGGTTCTTTTCAGTTACCGGGCTGTTTTCGGCATTTTCAATGAAATAGTTGATGTTTCTCAAAGCACTCCAGGACCAACCGGAACTAGTCACCGGGCTAAGCGCATTTACTGCCAAATAGGAGTCTACCCCATTTCTGGCAACTAGATCTGATGCATCATCACCCTGAAAAACCCCAACATCTGTACCTGGGAGAATGTCATAAAATGAATTGCTGTAAAGTTCCAGCCCATTGGCGGAGCCAAATATGGCTTGGTTGCTGGCAGTGTCCACCGGATATTCATCCAGATTGCAGGAGGTAACTGCAGCTAATAATAGAAATGATAGTATATAATGAAGAATCTTCATGACTGTTCGAATTAGAAGTTAACTGTTAATCCTGCCGAAATTGCCTTTAGCATAGGGTAGTTATAACCATCCCCACTAGTACCACCACTCAGATCTCTATCGGACCCGTAAATGCTGGTCACATCAGTATCTTTGGTACGTTTATAAAGTGAAGACCAGGTCCACAGATTCTCAGCAGACAGGTATACTTTCACATTGTTTGCATGGATTTTTGAAGTCAAATGCTCAGGAAAAGTGTAGCCCACCTGTATATTTCTCAACCGGATATAAGCCACATTTTGGATAAACCTGTCGTTTGGAGTGCTGAGAGCCCTGTCACTGCCTAGTGCTACATATCCTACCAATCTAGGCAGGTAAGCGTCAAAGTTGCCCAGCTCTTCTCTGAACATATTGTCCTCATGCCAGCTTGGATATTGGTTGTACGGTCTGTTATACTGACCCCAGAAGCGGGATTCTCCTGATGGATACCAATCCTGCTTCAACACACCCTGGAAGAATGCACCGATGAAAAATCCATTCCATTCTGCATTTAGATTAACACCATAGGTATAGCGGGGCTCTGAATTGCCTATGATGGATTTATCTCCGGAGTCCCCTACCCGATTGGATCCATGGTAGATGACATCATCACCATCCAGGTTCTTGAATTTCAAATCCCCCACATAGTTTTTACGGGTATTGGTGTTACGGATATTGGACTGGGATGGGGAGTTTAGAATTTCCTCATCTGTGCGGAACAACCCTTCTACCTGATATCCCCAAATCTCGCCAATGCGTTGTCCCTCATAGTAATCTGTCAAATTCTTATCTGGATTGTTATACTTGGTGACATAGGCCTTATAATCAGACAAAGCCAGTCTCACATTGTATTTGAACGGCTTATCTCCCATGATAAACTCATCATTCCAGGTCACAGTTGCTTCCCAACCAGTGGTCTCCAGATCTGCATAGTTGCCTTTGGGAACAGTAGTGCCATAAATAGCCGGTAAAGTAGGTCCTACGGTAAACATATCTGTAGTCCATCTGCGGTACCAGTCACCGGTGAATTGCAGTCTATTTCCCAACGTGGCGAAATCCAAACCTATGTCTCCAGTAGTAGAGGTTTCCCAAGTCAAGCCCTGAGGTACTACACCAGGCATACTAGTAGCCTGTGGACGCTGCCCATTGATGACCCTTCCCATTTGATAAATGGAAAAATTCTCCGTAAAGGAATAAGGGCGTATATTACCATTTCCCAGGGATCCGTAAGATGCGCGGATTTTCAGACTGGTAAGCAGGTTGGGATTCACCTTCCAAAACTGCTCTTCAGATACTGCCCATCCTACAGAGGCAGATGGAAAGAACGCCCATTGCTGCTCTGTAGGGAATTTGGACGAACCATCATATCTCCCGTTGATTTCTACCAAATAGCGCCCTAGGTAATCGTAATTCACTCTGAAAAACCCTCCGGCAATGGCCCACTTCTGATAACCTCCGTTGGTCACAATACTTTGCCCCAGGGCAAGGTTCAAATCTTCAGCATCTGGAAATACAATACCATTCCTTCTGGTGGTCAGGTTTTCATATTTGGAAGACTCATAGTTAAACCCGGCCAACAATCCCAAGTTATGGGCATTATTAAAGGTTTTCAGGTAATTAGCATACAAGTTGGTAGCGTAATAGTTCGTGGTGTTTCTACGGTCCTGCAGGTCATTCGTATTGGTACCTGTGTGCCCAGTCACCCCTTCATACCTACTGTATGGAACCTGAACCCGCTTTTGGAAAGCTCTATTGTCCGTAGATTGAAAAGTGAAATTAGCATTCAGGGTCAGCTGCTTCTCAAATAGCTCAGCCTTGGCCGCAAACCGGTTTTTCAGGAATCTCTGCACATTGTCAACGGCATTTCTTCCTATATAATAATCCCCCACAGTGTATGCCGCAGGAAATGACAGGGTACCGTCTGGATTTAATAGTGGTGCCAAAGGGTGCCCTTCATCCGCCATATTTCTCCAGATCCCACTGCCTTCGCCCACATTCAGCGGTTGATGATAAGACATTCTGGAATAATCAGTGTTATTGTCTATCTGTAACCAGGGAGTAAGCTGAATAGTACCTTTGGCCCGTAGGTTATACATGGCATAGGTATCGGTGTTATACCGGAACAAGCCATCCTGTCCATTGTATCTGCCACTGACATAATAAGATGCTTTTTTATCCCCACCTGTAAGTGTGAGGTTGTGATCCTGTGCAAAAAATTGCTCCTTATACAATTCCCGGTACCAATCAGTGCTGTAATAGTATTGGTACTCACCTGTAGAAGGATCTACTTCTACTCTTGGAAGAGAAGGATCTTCCCATCTTCTTTTGATTTCTTCCAGATATGCCGGAGAAAAAGACATGGTTTTGTTAATGGAAGTAGGTGTCCTTCCATTGTCATTCCATGCAGACCAAGCATCGTTAAAGCCTTTTGCCCATGGATAAGATTCTGTGATATTATCAGGAATAGTGGTAGGAGATTTGGAAGAAAAGTTAGCGGTATAAGTGATGCTGGTTTTTCCTTGTGTTGCTTCTTTCGTAGTGATCAATACCACCCCAAAGGCTGCCCTAGCACCATAAATAGATGCAGATGCAGCATCCTTCAGTACGGTGACACTGGCGATGTCATTTGGGTTGAGCAGTTTGGGATCGCCCTCTACCCCATCGATCAAGACCAAAGCACTTCCCTGCTGTCCTATGGAGGTAGTTCCACGTACATTATAAGAAGGAGATTGGGTAGGCTTTCCATCCAGCATTTTGATATTCAAATTGGGTATCACCCCTACCAATCCTTGTGAAACATTAGAGATTGGCCTGTTTTCAAAAGCTTCTGAATCTACCTGATCTACAGCTCCAGTGAGGTTTGCTTTACGCTGTTGTCCATACCCTACTACCACTACTTCATCCAGGCTATTGGCTGCCTGTAGCATGGTCACATTGATTTCAGAGGCAGAGCCTACGATTTGTTCCTGTTTTTCATACCCTATAAAGGAAAACTGCAAGACCTGCCCTTCCTCCACATCTAAGGTAAAGCCTCCATCCAGGTCCGTAACGGTACCTGTGGTTGTGCCTTTTACCAATATGGAAACACCAGGCATGGGTTCACCCATCTCGTCCCGCACCGTGCCGGATATTTTCTGAAAATCAAGTTCCTTGGAAATCAACTGATCCTCATCACTCTGTTGGATCATAACAGAAATGGAGTTATTGACCTGCTTAAAACGTAGATTACTTTGCTCAGCAACCTTATAAAGATGCTGCTCTACCGTACTTCCAGACTGAAGAAATTCAATTTCCCCGGCTGATTTTAAAGCCTGCTCCGTGTAGAAAAACTTGAAATCAGAGTTCTTCTCTATGGCTCTGAAAAACTGAAGCAATGATTTGGGTTGCCCTTCCAGATTTACAACTACTTCATCTATGCCCTTGATTTGGGCTTTGGAAGAGTTTGCGAATAGAGGACTTACCGTAATGCATAGCATAGCAAGCCCTCTGGCTAATAGTTTGATAGACATTACTATTAACAGTAATAATTTTTGCATAATTTTGAATTGAAAAGATTGAAACATCATCCCTTTGACCTCTGCCTGCTAACATGGAGAGCGAAAAGGGCTTTGGATTTGTTTTGATTGCTTAGGGGCGTATTGGTAGTACGTCCCTACTTTTTTACTCGCTTTTTATACCATAGGCACTAGTTGTATTTTATGGTTATCACTTGATCTTCTATTTCAAAGTCAAACTCCAGAGTTTCACTCATAACATTGAGCACATTACGGAGCGACTCCTGATTATCAAACACACCAGAGGCTTTTAGTGAATTTGGGTTTCCAGACACCTGGATATCCACAGCATACCAGCGTTCAAGCACCTCCACCATTTCGCCGAAGGATGCTTCCTCAAACTTCAAAATGCCTTTAGTCCATAGGATTCTGTCCTGTGCACTGACTTTATATTTATGCATTTTTGATTTGTTCTGGGAGAGCAGAGACTCTTCCCCCGGATGAAGTTCCAGGTACTCATTTTTCCCTTGCTGCTGAAGTTTCACCTTCCCGGTAAGCAGGGTCACCGCTACCTGTTCATCTTTTTGGAATGTGGTGATGTTAAAAGAGGTGCCTAGCGCTGTGGTGACTATTCCGTTAGCCTCCACTTCAAAGGGGTGCTCCTTATCCTCAGCTACTTCAAAAAAAGCCTCGCCTTCAAGTCGGATATATCGGTTGGTCTTGAAATCCTTCGCATAAGTAATGCTACTCTGGGAGTTCAGGTAAACCTGAGATCCATCCTCAAGCATCACTTTAGTTTTCTGTCCTTTAGGATTAGAGTTTGTGATAAACTCTACTTCGGCTATCGCAGGTGTTTGCGGCGATTCAACTTTTTGGGTCTGAAAGTAAAAAACCGAAGTAAGGCCTAAAATAAATACTACCACGGCTGCCCTTATCCAGTTGGCATTCCAGAGTTTCTTTGTTCTTGTATTTTCTGCAAAATATGGCTCAGCATCCTTTAGCTTACTAGCTTTGATCCTTTCCCATACCTTCTGGCTGTCCCATTTGTATTCCTCATCTTTCAATCTGGAAATCCAGATTTGAATTAGATCTCCGGAGAAATATTCTTCAGCTTCTTTACTTTCCAGAAACTCTAAAAACTCTTCGGCTTCTTGCTGAGAAAGTTCTCCTTTATAAAAGGCATCGATTTTATTTTGATACTCCATTCTTGGCTATTTACTGACTTATATAGCCTCAGGAGAAAGAATATACTCACTGGGAGATGGGAAAGTAATTGTTAAGAATCAGGAAATGAATTAACAATTATGTAACAAGTAGTCAAGAAGCTCCTTAACCACTATATAAGAGGTAGTTACGGATACAATCTCAAGCTTACCAAGGTTTTCCTTAAAGGATTTAGTTGCTCTGAAAACCTGATTTTCTACGGTTCGGGGTGAGAGGTTCAAATGCTCCGAGATCTCTTCCACAGATTTATTTTCCAGGTGTCTGAGCTCAAAAATCTGTTTTTGTGCAGGCGGCAGTTTCTCCAGAATTTCCATGGAGATCCGGTGATATTCCTCAAAAATCATCTCCTCATCTGCTGCCTGGGAGCTCATGGCATGGCTAATAGGGATTTGATACTGCTGAAAGGCAAAAAACCTAGCCTCTTTCTGCTTCTTTTTCACCACTAAGGACCTGATTATTGCAATCATGTAGGCGTTAATAGAGAGATCAGGGTCCAGTTTTTTTCTATAGTTCCAGATCTGCAAAAACACTTCCTGAACCACCTCTTCTGCCTCTTCATGATTAAGCTTCATCTTTCGGGAGGTGTGGTAAACTTTCTTCGAAAAAATCTGGTAAAGCCTCTCAAAAGAATGTTCATTCCCTTGGGAAATTTCTCTTACGAGCGCCTGCAATGAAAGTTGATCCGCTTTTTCCAAAATTGAGAAGGATTAGAGAAAGTCAAAGTAAAATATTTGAACCCCTCCATCAAAGCGGGATCAGCAACTATAATAAATTGATAATATGGGATGGAGTTTGAATTTGAGTATTTGGATGTGTGATCTCGGTAAGTTGGTTGTCGGGTGTCAGGTGGCCGATGTCAGTTGTATGTTGTCAGTTGTCGGTTGCTTACTGGTACTTTGACATTCGGAATTCAATATTTTGGAAGTCGGAAGTCAGTTGTCTGTTGTTGGGTGTCGTCAATGTGACGCGAGGTACGAACCGTGGCAGTCTCAGACTCAGTGGCAGAAGCTCAAAGCTGAAAGCTGAAAGTAGAGTCAGGAAGTTGGGTGTCCGATATCAGGTGTCCAGTATCAGGTACCAAGTGACCGATGTCCGAAGCAGGCTGAAGGCCTGCCTTGTTGTAGCCCAGGGTAAGGAGGCACGACGTAACCCTGGGTTCAAAGTGGAACGATTCCCCCAGCGCTGGCCCGAGATCCTGATTCGGAGACGAATAGATTATGCCAGCAAGATAGAAGAGTTGAAAGTTTAAAATGAAAAGTTTAAAGTTAGCGTTTTCGGTACTTTGACATTCGGAATTCAATATTTTGGAGTTCGGGAAGTCGGAAGTCAGTTGTCTGTTGTCGGTTTTCGGTTGCCAGTTGCCTGGCCTGAGCTTGTCGAAGGGTAGGAAGCCTGTCACGCTGAGCGGAGTCGAAGCGTTTTAGTCCCTATTCGCTAACTGATTCTAAGGAAATATATTACTGTTCAAAATCCAGTTTCTGGTTCTCGAAAGGTGTTAGGGAATAACTACAAGAAAATCAGCCCCATAGGGGCGGTTCATATTATTGCCTAGGGTTTCAACCCTGGGATTAAGGTTTTAATGGTTAACCAGCGCTGGCCCGAGATCCTGATTCGGAGACGAAGGCGTGACGCCAGCAAGATTACCGAAAATCCAGATTGGAAATCCTACAATATTGGTTTGATATTACAAATCCCGAAAAGGAATGTGAATGGTACATGGCAGTCTGAAGAGTGCATTTGGATAGGCACAAGTCATGAGACTTGCGCCAAATATGAGTTTCCTCACCAGACACCTCAGAGTGCAGCTTCTGGAGAAGCAGCACAACATAAGAAGCAGCACAACTTGCCTAATATAACCACTTACAGCTGTGGACCTCGTCTGTCGACTATGGACTTTCAGCAATCGACTACCAGCTATGTACAATTGACTATGGACTAAAAGCCATGGGCTATGGGCTAATACCTATGGACTTATCCAGATCAAGCCTACTTGCTGCAGACAGGTCTAAAGACTTTTTGTTTTACCCGAATTTCTATAATTGACCCAAAGCTCTGGCCAATCCGTCTGCACCATGGATGCCCCATTTTCTAAGAGCTCGGTTTTCTGGGATGAATTGGGATTAAGCTGAAGTTCCTTATCCAACTCACCCAAAGAATTGATCCAGGTTCTAACATCATACTTATTAGCCTTCTGCATGGTTTCCCGGGTATTGAAACCCGGATCTATATGCACCACCACAGGATCCAGTTTTCTATATGCCTTTCGAATTTGATTTGTTTTATATAGCCTGGGCATGAGGTAGGCCTCAGGCATTGCTGCTTTGATTTTGCGAAGGATTGACCAGTCTGAATCAAAAAACAAAACCTCATCCAGCATATCCATTTCCCTGACAACCTCCATCACTTCCTCTATCTTGTCTGTCTTCAAGTCCAGATCCACCATAATCCTACCTTTAGTCAGCCTCAATGCTTCCTCCAGAGTTGGAATAGCGATTCCTGAGTCCACCCTTTCAAACAATAGTCTTACATTTTTCAAGTCTGAACTGCTCAATTTTTCTATATCACCTGTTCCGGTAGTGGTGCGGTCAATGGTCTGATCATGCATCAGATATACTATTCCGTCACTGCTTACCCTAACATCTATTTCTACCATATCCACTCCAAGAGCTATTGCTTCTTCAATTGCCTCAAGACTGTTTTCAGGATAATTTTGATGCGCAGCGCGGTGGGCTACAATCAGCAATTCATCCGTATTCAAGAGCTTATCCCGAATCTGATTTACCTGGGAAAACGCTGCTACATGGATGAAAAAAATAAGGGGTGCTAACAGTGCTAAGCGAATTGATCTAATAGGAATCATGTTTCAATTTTTCAATTGGTCTGAAGTCTTTCTGGAATATTGGGTAGGTGATTGACGATAGAATTTTCACCTTTAGCATTCTTATGAATCTCAAAGCTATCGTATAGCTCTCCTAGCGCAGTGTAGGTTTTAAAGCTGAGCACCTCACCCTTCACCTGCACCCACTGGTAGGTTTGTGTACCATAGGCCTTACGCACCATCCACTCCTCCGCTTTCAGCTCATACATTTTCGGACCGGCCACGGACACCACGTACACCGTGCCTTTTTCAGTATCTAGGCTATTCCCGTCATCCATAGCCTGTCCTCTGGCATAGGCATGATCATGTCCCTGAATCGCCAGATCCACATTAAACTCCTGCAAAACGGGACGTATATAATCAATCATTTTATCGTGATATCGATTTGGGTGAGTGGCATAGACAGGATAATGAAAAGTAACCACTGTCCACTTACGCGGGTTTTGGGTCAACACAGTCCTGAGCCAGTCTATTTGGGCCTTTCTATAGCTTGGGGATTCATCGATCTGTTCCCCATCCAGGGATATAATTTTAAGCTCCGGGAAATTCACCTCATAGGTGGTTTCTTCCAGTCCTTTAGGACCGTTAGTGGGTAGGTTAAACTGAGCGTTCCAATGAGGAGTAAGTGTAGCTGGATTTTTAGAAAATTCATGGTTTCCCGGGGTCATCATAGAGGGAATAGAAGCATGTATCCATTGTCCTGCCTCAAACCAACCACCCCATTCGAAGTCCGCACTTTCATGATTGACCAGATCCCCTGCATAAACTGTAAAATCCATTTTTGGCAAGTTGGTCAAGGCTCCACGAATTACCCTGCTAAACATGGAGACCACCTCATTTTGCACATCTCCGAAATACAGGAAATTCACTTCCCCGTCATCCTCTGGGATAGAAAACTGAAACCATTCGCTCCAAAATTCTCCCTCACCTACCCTATAAACATAGCTGCTCCCAGGATCTAGTCCTTTTAGTTTCACTTGATGGTAATTCGCATGTATGGTAGGCTCCTCATCCTGCTGGGAAATCAGTGCTTGGGTTTCTGCCTTAATCAACTCGGTCTTTTCACGAAACTCAGGACCGCCTGTAGCCCTGGCAAATTCCAGGTGGGATACCTTAAGTGTAGTATCTGTTCTCCAGTTTACATGGATTTCCTGCAAGGGGTTTTCTGACAAATTCAGAATAATCCTATCCGGCTTGGGGCTGGGCAATAGATATGAATTAGCTTCAACAACCTGATTTTCTTGTGAAAAAGCCAGAATAGGAGAAGCTAAAACCAATACTATAACGCTCTTCTTCAATAGTTTTAAAACACGCATTATTTCATGTGTTTATAGTTTTTTTTAAGGTCAATACCTGTCCCGATACCTCGGGATGGAATCTTCGCATGAATTATAATCATTCCTATGTGTGTCGCTTCGGGTAATGCTTGATTTCTTAAGATTATCCGCAATGCTATCGGTAACCTATAGTTTCAATAAAAAGGGGACGAATTTTATATATCTGAATTTTAGTATTGAAAAAACTCCATATCATCCCTGATATGGAGTTTTTTCAGTATGACTAGTGGGTGATTACCAAGGAGAATTGGTGCCCTGATAAAGCCAGGACTTGGACCACTGGCTGTCTTTTCCGAAGCTGCCTGAATAATCAGTCAACTCTAATCTTTCCAGTGCTGCATTGATGCTCTCCCCATTATTGTTATACTCATCATCCCCATATTGAAATCTTAGGGCCACTTTTGGCTGGGGAGACTGTGGTCCGGTCACCAACATAGGATATCCGGTCCTACGGTAATCCGCAAAAGCCTCGGTAGCTGTAGTCCAGCTTGCTACCCACTTTTGCTCCATGATCTGTTCCAAAGTATTGTCAAAAACAATTTCCTCCTGTGCGACAAAGGCCTCAAAATCTCCAGCCCTTTCCCAGGTAGTCAGTGATTTTTCTATACCTGCATAATAATGATCCTCCGCAGCTCCTACATTCCAGCCCTTCCAGGCTGCCTCCGCAAAAATGAAGCTTACCTCCGCAGAGGAAATCAGTCTAGCCTTTAGAATATCTCCTGCAGAACCCGCAGACTGGTAAATATCCGCCAATTGGCTTACATGCTGATTCTGGGTACCCTGCCCAGGAGATGGATTGCCATTATAGGATTCAGGTACCATGAGGGATGGAGGCAGGCCTACATATTCTGCATCATTATAACTTACCATAGTCGGGTTATACCTTCTGGTAAAGTCCTCGTTAGGGTAATCATTGACAAAGTCATCGAATGGATAAGTAATCACGCCCAAAGGTTCCCCATCGTTTCGGATGAAATCCTCAGCGGCCACTTCCAAAGATTCGTCTGCCTCCCACTTCACCCGTACCGGCGCAAACCAAACTGAAAGCCTGGGATCATTGGTCCCCATCAGCTGGTCTATAAAGGTCTGGCAAGCCTGATATCTCTGAAAATCATCTGGGTTCAAGGCTATGTGCCGGGTAATCCAAATATCACTGGCTCCCCCTGTATAGTCCAATACAGCATCTTGGTTGACATTTTGAATGTATTCTCCTGAAGCATAGATTCCCTCTATTCCCGCTTTAGCCACATCAGGTTTTTTCTCAGAAATCCTCATGTAGTACCTCAGCAAGAGTGAATTGGCAAAGCGTTTCCAGCTCATCGCGTTTCCGCCAAAATAGAGGTCATTTGCAGCTACCACCGATTCATTACTTGCAGTATTAAAAAGAGTAACTGCTGCCTGCAGATCGGCAATGACTCCATCATAGATCACTTCCTGACTATCAAATTTAGGAAACTGATATTCTGTAGCCGAAAGGTTACCCTGAAGCGCATCGGTATAGGGGGCATCTCCCCAGAGGTCAGTGATATTTCCAAAAACAAAAGATTTCATGGTCAAGGACACTCCTTGAAAGAATGCATTATCAAGTTCTACTGCTCTTTCATACAGCAAATTATTGTCCCGAAGGATATTGTACCAGCCTGTCCAGCTTTTACCTTCCCAGCTGTAGTTATTGTGTTCATCATACCAGCCATTTTTCTGGGTATGCTGCATGGCTCCGGCCATATCATTTACGCCAAGGCTGGCATAGCTTTGCGCAGCAGAAGCCAGGATGGAAGGCATTAGTAAGTTAGGGTTAACCTCCGCGGGATCTATGCCATAAGGGTTGACATTCATTTCATCAAGCTTGTCATCGCAGGCCGTGAACCCTAGGCAGCAAACCAAGGCCATCACAAATCCCTTATAAAGTTTAGCTATATATTTCATGATTCTTTGATTTGAGATTATAGATTAAAATTCAATTTGAAGCCTAGAGGAAAGCTCCACGGCATCACATTCTGCCGTTCTATGCCCTGACGGAACTGGGATGAAGTATTACCCTGTGTTCCTGAGCTAGCCCAGAAGGCTCTTTCCGGATCTACCCCTATGTCAGCTTTGGTCCAAAGCATCAGATTTCTGGTATAAATGGAGAAAGTCGCATTTCTGAATTTTCCGATGCTTGGGATTCTATAACCTATGCTCAACTCTCTTAATTTGATAAAGGAGGCGTCAAAAGTAACCTGCTCATTAAAGTCCCAAGGGAAGGTATTAGTGATCGGATAAATATTGGTGCCTTCCCCGCCCAGATGTTCCACGTAAACATCATCACTATAGTCATCAGGGGTATCCGCTCCTGCAGTTTGTATCACTCCTGGCACAAAAGCACCATCATTCCCATTTTCATCTACATAATAGCCACCTGTAGCTTCAGTATAGCCACCTACTCTTGGATAATTTCCGGCTGAAGGGATAATGTACCTATCTGGGTCAGCCTTCATCATCGCAATTAACTCATCGGTGGAGTAAAGACCGCCTGGGATCAAATTGTCAATTTGGCGCTGGGATTTCCAGTCAGACTCCCCATATCTGTAGGTAAATGACATAAACTCACCACCCTGTCTCCAGTCCAGACTTGCTCCTATCACAAAGTTTTTAATGGTCAAGGTAGTTTGCATGCCCATTTGGAAGTCAGGATTGAAATTCCCCACTTTCTTCAGGTTTTCTGTGCCTGAAAGTTCCTGCCATCCACCTGAATTCGATAGCACTGGCCATCTGTAATATGGGGAATTCGGATCCTTTACCTCAGCATAGCTACTGCTATACATATTCCCTATTTCTTCTCCTACAAAGGTGATAGCTCCTCCACCATTTTCCCCCCAGAGGGTAATTCTATCCAGTCCATCAGCCAGTTCAATGACGGAGGTTCTGTTTCTACTCCAGTTCATGTCCACATCCCAAGTGAAGTCTCCCTTGCTGATAATGGTACCACCTAAGGAGAGTTCCACTCCTTTACTTCGGATCAGACCTGCATTG
Source organism: Algoriphagus sp. TR-M9 (assembly GCF_027594545.1). Lineage (NCBI taxonomy): Bacteria > Pseudomonadati > Bacteroidota > Cytophagia > Cytophagales > Cyclobacteriaceae > Algoriphagus > Algoriphagus halophytocola. The sequence goes on from NZ_CP115160.1 coordinate 2,563,466, forward strand.
ATCAAGCGCCCTGAATACCCCGAGGAGGAAGGGAGGTTGACAGAAAAAATCTGGTTTCTGTTGTCAATCTGATAAAGTGTCGCTGAGAATCGCAATCTATTGCCATACATATTCAAATCCACTCCTCCTTCGTAAGAGGTTGCCTCCTCAGGTTTCAAATCCGGATTTAGCAGTCCGGAAGGCATGCTTGCAGTATTGATGGAATTGTACACTCCGGTAGATAGATTTGGCAATAAATTGTACGGCCCTGTATCATTACCTACCTGTGCCCAGCCAAACCTAAGCTTCAGCATATCTATTTTTTCACTCAGGCCAAGAGTATAATTTGCCAGCCAGCTCACCGAAGCAGAAGGATAAAAATAGGATCTGTTATCCGCCGGCAAGGTAGAAGACCAATCGTTTCTAGCGGTAATATCCAAGTACAACTGATCCGCATAACCAAAGGAGGCCAATCCATAAATGGAATAGATTCCTTTTTCAAAGTAGGAATTGCTCATGGAGCGGTTGTCTGCCGGGATGTTCTGCACATTGTAGATCCCCGGGATTACCAGTCCATTGTTTCTATCTCCTCCTACTCCCACATTGGTGCTTTTACCGAAGCGGTTCATGATATTTCCTCCCAAGGAGGCATTGATATCCAAGTTTCCAAAATCATCATTCCAGGATGCAAGGAAGTCTGCATTGGATTCTTGGGTCAAAATATCTGAAGTGTAGTACCCACCTCTGGCCATTCTGCTGTAGCTAAAGGGAATTTTGGTTTCCAGATCCTCATCAGATCTATCCAAGGAATACCTTACTCTGAAATTGAAGGATTCTGAAAACTGGTAATCCAAGGATACATTTCCATAGATTCTATCTCTGACAAAGGCGTTCTCTATGCCATAAGCGATAAAGTAGGGATTGTCTCCTGCTGCAGTTCTGATTTGTTGGATACCTTCCTGTCCCGGCACCCAGATATCTCTCATCATTTCATAATCCACATAAGGAGAGGCATAAACTGCTTCCAGCGGGTTGGCTCTTCTATCACCGGTACTTGGACGGTCATTGGACTTGCTATTGGTGTAATTGAAGTTGGAAGTAAAAGTCAGCTTTGGGGTGATTTTATGACTTAATGAGGTAGAATAACTATTTCTGAATAGATCAGAGTTAGGAATCATCCCTTTATGCAGCATATTGGAATAGGATATTCTATAGGTGGTCTGTTCAGAGCCTCCGTCCACGGCGATATTATTGGTAGAAGTGATCCCGGTCTGCATGAAATCCTTCATCGCATTGGGATAGGATATCAATTCTGTAGGAATGGGATCTCCATTTTCATCCAAGGGGCTATTCCACTGAATGGCGGTATTACCAGCATCCAGATCTGGTCCGCCCCAGTAAGCGGAGCCTTCGTTAAATACTCCGTTTCTATTACCATTGGCATACTTATAATGGAAATCCAGTAAACGGGTTGGTCTTTCAAACACATTACTTGTAGAGAAAGAAATACCCATGGTCTTGCCAGCTTTACCGGATTTGGTGGTAATGATTACCACGCCATTTCCAGCCCTGGTTCCGTATAGTGCCGCGGCACTTGGGCCTTTCAGCACTGAGATACTTTCAATGTCATCCGGATTGATATCCGAGATGGCATTTCCATAATCCACCTGGTTACCATCCCCGTTTTGTCTGATATTATTCAGGCCATTGGACATGGGCACCCCATCCACTACAAACAAGGGTTGGTTATCCGTGGTCAGGGAGGTGGCTCCCCGAATGACCATGCTCATAGAAGATCCAGGACCTGAGGTTTGGTTGATAGTCACTCCGGGCATTCTTCCGGAAAGGGAACTGAGTACATTTTCCTGAGAGACCTGAGTCAGCTCTTCCCCATCTACATTGGACACGTCATAGCCCAAGGAGCGCTGATCCCGCTTGATCCCTAGCGCAGTAACCACCACTTCAGACATATCCGTGGCAGTCTCAGCCATGGAGATATTTATGGTAGATTGATTTCCAACTGTGACCTCCTGGGAATCGAATCCCACAAAGGAGAATACCAAAACTGAGTTAGGCCCGCCCACATTGAGGGAGTAGGTACCGTCTATTTCAGTTACCGTGCCATTAGAGGTCCCTTTCTCCAGTACGGTAACACCTGGAAGTGGGGATCCGTCTTCTGTTGATACTATTTTCCCTCTCACCTGCTGGGCCTGAAGGGCATCTTCCATTAGGATTGGGAGTGGCGATGTCTTGGCTGAAAGCCCGAAGAGCGGGATTATCAGCATTCCCAAGATCAAGGGAACATCCCTTAATACATTGTTGGTTTTGGTTTTGGAAAAGTGTTTCATTTGTTTAGGTTTTTGGTGTATCATCCTGATTTGAATTGGGATCCAACTCATCGAAAATTTCCTGGAAAGCCTGATCGAACTCGGGACTATCTCCTTCCTCTTTTACCAGGGTTAGCAAAAGATCAAATTCACTTTTAGAGATTTCACCTCTTGTCAGTTTCTCCAGTAATTCCTTGATTGTCGGATTTTTCATAGGCTGTACCTTCGCCTATACTACTGGAGGTAAACAAAAAAGGACTACCTAAACACTGATTACCAGTTTGTTAATTTACCAGTAAAAAAAATGCAGAGCCGATAACAATTTGGAAACAGGGGTTGGCGGTTGTCGGTTGTCGGTTGTCGGTTGTGGTACTTTGACATTCAGAATTCAATATGTCGGAGGTTAGGAGGTTAGGAAGTTGGGAAGTCAACAAGCCGGGTGTCGACATTGCGCCTGTTGGCCGAAGGAAGAAGGCGAAGTTCGAGCCGCGGCAGTCTCAGACTCAGTGGGGGGAAGCTCAAAGCTGAAAGCTGAAAGTAGATCCATACACTGGATATTGAGACCCTGAAGGGGTCAAATCATTAATAGCCCCGCCACGGCGGGCAGGCCAGGGTAAGGAGGCACGACGCAACCCTGGGTGAAAAATCGCAATTTATCGCCAGCGCTGGCCCGAGATCGCATGTCGGAGACGAATAGGTTTTGCCAGCAAGATGGAAACCAAAACCGGATTGGAAATCCTACAGTCTGGAACAGCTTCTGATCGGGATTTCAACCCGATCAACAAATCACATCGGAAAAAATAGTGGTCTGTGGAGACACAGATCACGGAGCAGGAAGTCAAAGACATGTCGCCAGCAAGAATTAGCAAATCTCCGATTAGGTGTCATCTAATACAATCGACAACCTCCAGATTGACCGTCATGGTTTATGTCAATGTTTCTTTCTCACCAACTTTTGTAGGCCAAAAGTTGGCAAAAGCCTCTGCCAGAGTCTATGCTTCAAATCGGTCAATAATTATGAAAAAAATAAAGATTGTTCACCGATTTGATTTTTGGTACTTGTCCAAGCCTAAAAATTGGCGGATCTCCCTCGCCCACTCGGGAGCTAGCCAATTTTCTTTACGGCTCAGACTGCATCCCAAAAACCGCATATACTCCATGGCAACCCAGTCCTAGTAACGACTTCATTTTAATAACTTCGTGGGAAGCGATATCGGCATCTAATCCAGGACAGGAAATATGACGTACACCCAAACAGTGGTCTGTGCGGACACAGACCACGGTGCAGGTGTCATCTAATACAATCGACAACCTCCAGATTCACCGTCATGGTCTATGTCAATGTTGCTTTCTCACCAACTTTTGTAGGCCAAAAGTTGGCAAAAGCCTCTGCCAGAGTCTATGCTTCAAATCGCTCAATAATTATGAAAAAAACAAAGATTGTTCACCGATTTGATTTTTGGTACTTGTCCAAGCCTAAAAATTGGCGGATCTCCCTCGCCCACTCGGGAGCTAGCCAATTTTCTTTACGGCTCAGACTGCATCCCAAAAACCGCATATACTCCATGGCACCCCAGTCCTAGTAACGACTTCATTTTAATAACTTCGTGGGAAGCGATATCGGCACCTAACCCAGGACAGGAAATATGAGGTACACCTGTGACCCTGAAGGGGTCAAATCATTAATAGCCCCGCCACGGCGGGCAGGCCAGGGTAAGGAGGCACGACGCAACCCTGGGTGAAAAATCGCAATTTATCGCCAGCGCTGGCCCGGGATCGCATGTCGGAGACGAATAGGTTTTGCCAGCAAGATGGAAGAGTTAAGAGTTTAAAATGAAAAGTTTAAAGTTCGGTCTGCCTATTGGAGATTGCCTGCCCTGAGCTTGTCGAAAGGTGAATTTTTAATACAGATATCCAAATAACCAAAGAGGGATTTTTTTTCCAAAACCTACTTCTATCCCATCTGCTGCTATAAAATCATCTATTGGATTTGCTTTAGGCAAATCTTTGTTTCTCCCTCCTACTTCCACTTTCCATCTCTGATCTATTCTAAAATCTGATTCTACTGGCAGTGTAACTGAATGGTTATGACTCAATTGATTTAGAAAAAATGTTTCCCTGAGGTTCCCTACATCCACATTATTACCAAGGGCAAAGGCTAGATTTGTGTTTTCCAGGTAAAGTTTTTCAGGCTTTTGCAAGAGAGAAATACCAGTGCTGGAAGAATACAAGTTTGTTGTCAACTTACTTTCATGAAGGTAATTCAGATAAGTAAGCAAGGTAGTTCGGTTGATTCCGATTTTCTGACTCAGCTTGGACACATTGGGAATAAATGGAACTGAGTCAGAAATGATACTCAGCAGTTGCTTGATTTTGGGTACATAAGCGATATCAAACTTTCTAAGCTGGGGAAGTTCTACTTCCAGGATTAAATTCACTACAGCGCTAATTTGCTGTGCAGTGAAATCACCGAAATCTCTATAGAATGGATAATATCCATTTTCTAGATAGGAAGGAAAAAACTGTAAAGGCCTGATTTGACTGGATATTTCAGTTGCCAAGGCTATATGATTAGTGAAAATTTCCTCTAAACTTATTTTCGGGATCCTTAGTCCTTTCTCCAAGTTGACATACTCCCTAAACGAAAGGCCAGTCATCTGATAAATAAATGCCCTTCTGCTCAGGTCTGCTGAGGCATTGAGAATTTCCAGCAAAGATGACCCTGTAAATATCAGATTTAGTTCTGGATAAAAATCGTAGATGTTTTTAATTTCTCTAGACCAATTAGGATACTTATGCACCTCATCAAGGACTAGTAGGACTCCGCCTTGCTTAGAAAATTGATCGGCCAGATCTACTAAGGAGTGGGTTGCAAACCAAATGTGATCCAGGGAAACATACAGAGATTGCTCTTCCCTACCCGCATATTCTTTCTTCAAATGTTGAAGAATCAAAGTGGTCTTACCTACACCCCTAGCCCCTGTAATTCCTATTAGACGCCTGTCCCACTGAATTTCATCCATTAGGCTTCGCTGGAAATCCAAGTCTGTCTTGGTGATGATTTTTCTATATAATTCGTAGAGGACTTGCATTATTGTTTATCATAACAAACAAATATAAGTCAATTTTGTATATTATGTTATACGATATTGTTTCAAGTTGTCGGTTGTCAGCTGCCTGCCCTGAGCTTGCCGATGGGTCGGTTGTCGGTTGTGTTTTTTTGTTCACCTGCCTATCTGAGATTGCCAGCCCTGAGCTTTTCGACGGAGCCTCCTCTTGACTCTTGGTTCTTGACTCTCTGCTCTTGGTTCTTGGTTCTCGACTCTTGGCTCTTGGTTCTTGGTTCTCGACTCTTGGCTCTTGGTTCTTGGTTCTCGACTCTTGGTTCTCGACTCTTGGCTCTTGGCTCTTGGTTCTTGGTTCTCAGCTCTTGGTTCTCGGCTCTAAATACTAGAAGTTGGAAAGGAAGTGGATCCGAATTGCTTCCTGTATTCACTAGGTGAAAAACCCATTAATTGCTTAAACTGCCTGGCCAGGTTATTACTGTCCTGAAAACCCAGATCTACTGCAATTTCAAATACACTTTGGTCTGAATGCAACAGCTTCTGGGCCAGCTTATCCATACGTACCTGCGTGATATATTTATACACAGGCTGTCCTGTGATTTTCAAAAATCGCTTTTCTAAAGCCCTGCGGGAAAGCGGTACTTCCCTGACCACCTGATCCACCAAAATATTCCTATCTATATTCCTATGAATAAAAGTCAGAGCTGCTGCCACATAACTATCCGATGAGGCATACATATCAGTAGATGAGCGGGTTATAACCTTTAATGGCGGCACATTGACATCCCTACCTTTATTCATTCCAGTGCGAATCATCTCATCCATAAGCTGGGCCGCTTCATACCCTGCCCGCTCTATATCCAGATCTATGCTAGAAAGCTGCGGATCCGAAAGCTCACAAAATGTCATATCATTGTCCACTCCAAGCACTGCCACTTCCTGTGGTACTTTGATGTTATTGTGGTTGCAGGCTTCTATGATGTGCACTCCCCTATTATCATCGCAGGCCATCAAAGCCAGGGGCTTAGGTAGATTTTTCAACCATTTGCTCAGGGATTTGCTCTTATAATACCACATTTCAGCAGAGTGGGACTTTTTATGCTCGTAGTAATTTACCTCATAGCCAGCCTCATTAATCGCAGCTTCGAAGCCCTCTGCCCGCTCCCTTGACCATACTATGCTATTGAATCCATAGAAGGCAAAATTATAATACCCTTTTTTCAAGAAATACTCCGCCCCCATTCTGCCTGTATCTCTATAGGAACCAGTAATATTAGGAATCTCCCTAAATCTCTCCTTAAAGTCCTGGGCAATGACCGGCAATCCGGCTTCCACAAATTCCTCCTCCATTTCATTGTAGAGCTGACCTATTATCCCATCAGCCTTCCATTCCTTGGCCCAGTCGATGATCCCTCTCACTCCCATCATTTCCCTATAGTAAAGTGGCATACGACAAAAGGTCCATTGTCCATTTTTGGAAGAAAAAGTAGTGATGCCTTTCAGCAGGTATTTACTGTATTCCTCAGCAAAATCCAGTAATAAAATAACCCTATGCATTGGATCCCCCCTTGAATAACTCTTGGATAGAACTGACTCTGGAGTTACTCACCAGAGGCTTGGCCCATATCCCTATAAAAAGAATAAAGCCTAATGGAATAAACAGAAAGAACATGGCTGTCTGTAACCCCAGTACATCCGCCAACCCACCGATTACCAAGGGAACCACAGCACCCCCCATAATTCCAGAGCAAAGCAGACCTGCGAAAGTTCCGTGGGCAAAATCCACAGAATTCAATGCCAATGATATCAAAATTGACCACATCACGGAAAGGCAAAAGCCAGAAAATGCAAAGGCATATAAAACCAAATTCCCGCTTGCCAATAGCCCTGTCAACAAGGTAAGTATCCCGGCAGCGGTAAACAGTATCAATACCATTTTGCTATCCATGAATTTCAAAAGCAAAAGCCCCAGTAAGCAACCTAGTGTCAGCAATCCCCAAAAGTAAGAAATCACCTGTGCGCCCACTGTGCCGGGGTCTGCACCATGATAATCCTGTAGATACTGACTTACCCAATTGGCAATCCCTTGCTCTGTGCCTACATAAGAGAATATTCCCAGAAAATATAGCCAGACCATGCGCTTTTGAAGCAGGTTTTTCAAGGTACTGCCCAACTCTACTTTTTCATCTGATTTTAGTTCCACTCTGGGAAAGCGGGTAAATCCTATGAGAATGATCATCAAACAGGCCAGTGAGGCAAACACAAAATACACGGAAACCCACTTCATATCCATGGGTACCCAGCGCTCCAGCATTCTGATCCAAGAAGGAGCTTCAGGTTGATACAGTGAATTGTTCAGATAGGTATATAGCATAGGACTGAGAAAGGAGGCGGCACCGAAAGCCAACTGACCCAAGACAGAATTGAAGGCAAAGTGCTCCTCCCCCCCGGTCACTCTCAGCAGTGGATTGATCACCACCTGCAGCATGGCCATACCAATACCAATGATAAACAAGGAGCCCAAGGCTGCACCAAACCTTGGCACAAAACCGAACACCAGGGCTCCCAAAGCAGCCAGGCTAAAAGCCAACAGCAAAACGGGTTTTTCCCTCCATCTCTCCACCAGCAATCCGGAAGGCAAGGACATAAACCCATAAGCCACAAAAAACGAGAAGGGCAGAAAACCCGCCAGGCCATAACTCAGGGAAAAGCTATCAATAATGCCCGGAATGATAGGGCCTAGAATATTGGACATCAGAGAGATGACAAAAAAGATCAAAAAGATGAGTAAGAGAATTTTTGTTTGACCTTTCTTTCCGGTTTTTGATAGTGTTTTTGACATGGTGTAAAAATCGAGGGGCTCAATTCTAAGGAAAAAACTTCACAAAACTGCTTAGTTAACAGTTTCTTAAACTAAAAGAAAAAGCGCATATCTAATAGTCCATTTCTAAAATAGTAAGGTAACATCAGTATATCAAACCCTTGGAAAGATTCCTTATCTTATCAAAATGCTTAAATACCCTAAAATCAGTATTATACACCTGCTCTGGATTTTCACTACTTCTCTAGCTTTGGCACAAACTGGATATGCTCAGACTTATGCTGAAAGGCTGGGATTTCCTAAAGGAAAAAAAGTGGTGATTTTTCATGTGGATGATGCAGGTATGTCCTATGAGTCCAATCAAGGAACTTTTAATGCCATGCAAAACGGCATTGCCAGCTCTTGTAGTGTCATGATGCCCTGCCCCTGGGCCGGTACCTTTATGAGGTTGAGCAAGGAGCAGCCAGGCATGGACATAGGGCTACATCTGGTGCTTACATCCGAGTGGAAAACCTACAGATGGGAACCTTTAGCGGGAAGATCCCTGGTCCCCGGATTAACGGACACTGAGGGTTCATTTTGGCCCAGTGTAGCACAGGTGCTGGCGCACGCAGATCCAGAGGAAGTTTACTTAGAGCTCAAAGCCCAGGTGGACCGGGCATTGCAGATGGGCATAGAACCCACCCACTTAGACTCGCATATGGGAACCCTATTTGCCAGCCCTAAATTTTTAGCAGTCTATCTTAAAGTAGCTAGGGAATATCAGATTCCGGTCATGTTTCCAGGGGGCAACAATAAGTTGATTACAGCAGATTTTCAGCAAGATATAATTGATCAGTTGAAAAAAGCCGGGAGTTATGAAGAAGGGATGAACTTACCAACTCCGGACATCTTAAAGGAAGCCAGGGAAATGGGAGCAAAAATCTGGGAGATGGGCTTCCCCGTGCTGGATGACCTGCACAAAAACAGCGGGAACTGGAGGCCTGATCGACCCGATTATACCCAAGAGGAATTGAGCAGGTATAAAATTGAAATGTTCAAGCAAACCCTGGAAACCATGGAGCCAGGTCTGGCCATGATCATCGTTCACTGTAGCGAAAACACCGAAAACTTCCAAAGGTTCTCAGGTTCGGGGAGGTCTAGGCAGGCAGATTTGGAAGCTATGCTTTCCCCTGACTTAAAGAATTATATAGAAGAAGAAGGGGTGATACTCACCACCTGGAGAGAAGTGATGCAGCGTAGAAAAGAAGTAGCGCAATGAAACTGAGCAACACTTACAAAACATTTCTTTTGCTAGGTTTACTTTGCCACACTGGTGTGCTGCTAGCACAGGAACCACTGGTACCTAGCCTGCTTAACGAATCTATTTTTCCCCTTCAGGAAAAACATACCCATGGCAGCAGCATAGTAGCCTTACCCAATGCTGACCTGCTTACAGTTTGGTTTGAGGGCTCGGGAGAAAGAAAGGCGGATGATGTTCTACTCATGGGGGCCAGAAAGAAAAGCGGTGAGACCAACTGGTCAACTCCCTTTATAATGGCAGACAGTCCAGGTATTCCAGACTGCAATCCAGTACTTTTTCTGAACCAGAATGATGAGCTTTTTTTAGTATGGATTGCGGTGTTGGCCAATGAATGGGAGCATTCCCTTTTAAGACTAAAACGGAGTAAATCATACGAAACCAGTGGAGCGCCACTATGGGAATGGCAGGACAATATCCTGCTCAAACCCGGAGATGAATTTGCCACAGAGGTGGAAAAAAGATTCAGGGATTTACCCTCCCCAAATTTGGGTTGGGCGGCCTACGCACCCAAATACGAAGATTTAATCAGGACTGCCTCCCGGGATTCCAAAAAGACCAGCCTGGGATGGATGACACGCATCAAACCCTTACTTATTGGCGATAGAATCATTCTGCCATTATACTCCGATGGTTTTAATTTTTCCATGATGGCCATCTCAGATGACTTTGGTGAGAGCTGGAGCCCCAGTTTACCTCTGGTAGGCAAAGGACCTATACAACCCGCATTAATCCAAAAGGAAAATGGAGATATAGTGGCCATGCTACGTGATTCCGGGGATGCTCCCAGCAGAATCCAACAAAGCATTTCCAAGGATCTGGGCGAAAGTTGGTCAGCTGCCCGCAAAACTGACTTTCCCAATACAGCAAGTGTGGAACTCCTAAAACTAGCGGATGGCAGATGGTGGATGATTGGTAATGACATACAAGATGGTAGATATAGATTGGCCCTTTGGATATCCGATGATGAAGGTGAAAACTGGAGCAAACCACAGTACCTAGAGCTTGATTCCAGCAAAGAAGGAAGGTATTCCTACCCTGCCATCATACAGGATCAAAAGGGTTTGGTCCACCTCACCTATTCCAAGCATTTAAAAGAAGGCAAAACCATACAGTATAGACTATTGGATCCAACTCAAATTCACTGATTATGAAATTACATTTTTATGCAATGGCCTTATCCTTTTCAGGCCTGGTTCAACTTACAGCCCTAGGCCAATCTGGGAGTGGAGGGCAACACATAGACAAGGCATTTGTGCAGGAGCATGCTATACTATACCCGGGCAACTTGCAAAACCTAGGTCCCTATAGCTTGGGCAGCAATGAAGTGGGGAATATCCAGATTTTGCATGGAAACACACTTTTAAAGCCAGCTTCGGCCCAGTTCCAGGTATGGGGAAAACTGGTAGAGGACAAGAGTTACCTACCTATGGCAGACAAAAACATCCAGGCTATCAATGGCTACCAAGGAGAGTTGGTTTACCTGGATGATGAGGCTGTTTTTAGCAATGCCTGGGCTGGAAGCCTCTTTATACGGCATGAGCTGCCTACCCCACATATACTGGAAGGCGGAAGTAATTTTGATTTTCTGATTTCGGATGGCAAGCAAATCCAGTATTTGCAAGAAGGTCTGGAGCAGGCTGTGGTGCTGTCTGCTCCTCAGGAAATTTTAGAGATTGAATTTGACCCCATTCAGGAAAAGTTTTGGGTTTTGAGCAGAGAAAGGCTCTTTAGATTTGATCCCCTTAATAAGGAGTTAAGGGAAATGTTGGATGGAAAAGACCTAAGATCTATGAGCTTTCACGCTGAAAACAATGAATTGATCTTAGGAACTGCTGAAGGATACTTCACCTATGACGCCTTGTCCGGGAAGAGATCTGATTTAAACAGCAGACTGCCCTGGAACGAGATCCTGGTAGTGGAAAGCCAAGATGATGAGCTTTGGTTTGGTACCACCAAAGGTGCATTTGTTCTGCTTCCTTCCGGAGAATTCAATTATTACTACCTAGAGCGCTGGATTCCGGGAGAGCAAGTTTACGACATAGCTTTTGGGGAAAATGAGATTTATCTCCTTACAGATCAGGGACTGGGTACTATAGTCCGAGAGAAAATGACACTGGAGGAGAAAGCGGCTTTCTTTGATGAGTACACCCGTAAGAATCATATCCGAAACGGATTTAATGCTACACTGGAATTAAGTGAACCCGGTAAACTAGAAAGCGGTAAGCTGGATGACTCCGATAATGACGGGCTCTGGACCTCCATGTATCTGGCCTCGCAGGGCTTCAGGTATGCGGTCACCAAATCACCTGAGGCCATGGCTCAGATTCGCCAGTCCTTATTGGCCATGGAACGGCTATTTACCATTAATCCTGTGGCCGGCTTTCCTTCCAGGTCATTTGAGCGCTCTGGGTACATAGAGCAGTTGTCAGATCCGGACCGCTGGCAGCATGCCCCGGATCCCGAATGGGACTGGAAGGCCACCACCAGTAGTGATGAGGCCATAGGGCATATTTTTGTTTATGGAGTGCTGGCCGAAATAGTAGAAGACGATTGGGTGAAAAGCAAATCTATTGAGCTGATAGACACGCTTATGTCACACATCCTAAGCCATGATCTCTACCTCTATGATTACGATGGAAAGCCCACCCAGTGGGGAAAGTGGAATCCTGATTATGTCAATAATTTCCCTCCAGAAGTAGGTGACAGAAAACTCAATTCCTCCAATATCATAGGCATGCTTCAAACTGCCTATCATTTTACCGGAAAGGAAAAATACAAGGAAAAGGCATTTGAACTAATGGATGAGTTTGGCTATATGGAAAATTTGATGAGGCCTATGGCTGTCATAGGTCAGGCCGGAGAGGAAAGCGATTCCTATAGTCAGATGCTTTCAGAGGCCTGGAATCACTCGGATGATGAAATGTATTTTGTAGGTTACTGGGGCTTATACCGTTATGCGTTTAACCCGGAACTAAAAAGAAAATATAAGGAAGCAATACTGGATCACTGGCAGGCAGAGCGACCCGAAAAAGATGCCCTTTGGAATATTATGACAGCCATGGTTCAACCTGAAAAATTTGATTTGGAGGAGTCCATCTGGTTTTTGCAAAAGCACCCCTTAGATCTGATCCATTGGAATGTTAAAAACAGCCATAGAAAGGATATAGAGCTTTTGGATCAAAACTTCAGGAGACAAAGCACCACCCAGGTTTTGCCCCCATCTGAAACCAGAATAGCTAGGCACAATGCCAACCGATTCACGCTGGATTCAGAAAGAGGTGGAAGAAGCGCTTACAGTCCAGGTGATATTTGGCTTTTACCCTATTGGATGGGGCGATACCTGGGAGTGGGAGTCATTGAGTAAGCGTTTCTAGGGCAAAATAGGGCTGTTCAAGACCCGGAATGTCCACCGACGACAGTCCGCAGTCCGCAACAGTTTGAAAGAAACTTAAACCCATATTTTCTTTCGCTAATGGTAAGAAGGTGGGTATCCATATTAATAACTATGATTATTCGTAATGATGCCAGTCCCCCAAAAAGGCCTCGACTGCGCTCGCCCTCCGGCTTGGGGGCATTATCCTCCTCTCCCCGCCTTAAGACATTGACGGTCACCGAGCGAAGTCGAGGTGCATGGTAATAAAATTTGGCTACCGTTTAGTAAGCGGATATACCTAATAAAAATAGAGGTTATGGCAGGTTGGTTGGCATGCCTATTTGAAATATCATTTTATCTTAACCCACCCCCGTTAACAGAAGCTTAATATCTTGATTATTAATCGGTAACACATGTTAGATTTACGCAAATTGAGGTTTTAAATGCGTGATTTACGTATCTGTTTGCGGCTATTTTTCCAAAATTTATTGGAGCAAGATAATTAGCCATATGACAGAACCTACCGCAAAGACCATAGAGAATTTCAAAAAGGGGAAACAGGAGGCGATTGAAACCATCTACTATTATTACAAGCCTACCATAGTAAGATTTATAGTATCTCTAATCAAAGATGCTGAGGAAGCCGAAGTTATTTTTCACAATGTCTTTTTAAAAATCCTCCGGAAAAAGCAGGACTTAGATACCGAAAAAGGGATTCGGGCCTATATTTTCACCATATCAAAAAATGAAGTGAGAGATTACTTCAATCAATTGAGTATGAGGAGGAAAAAGGCTGAGGAATTCTATGTGAACAGAATAGAAAACACAGTAGATCTAAAGTTGGAAGAGGAAGCATTATTGGAGAAATTGGAAAAAGCTGTAGAAATGCTGAGTGAGCAAAGGAAAAAAGTGATTCGGCTCTCTTATTTTGAAAACCTTTCTTACCAAGAGATCGCGGACCAGATGTTGATTTCCAAAAACACAGTAAAGAATCATTTGATCAAGGCCCGATTGAGTTTAGGTAGTTATCTTAGGTAAGGAAGCAGGAAGAGTTTAGAGTTAAAAGTTTAAAATGAAAAGTGTAAAGTTGCCGTTTTCGGTACTTTGACATTCGGAATTCAATATTTCGGAGGCCGGGAAGTCGGGAAATTGGGTGTTTGGTGTTGGTGACCGTCACTGCGAGGTGAGGTACGAGCCGCGGCAGTCTCAGACTTAGTGGGAGAAGGTCAAAGCTGAAAGCTGAAAGTAGTTAAAGTCAGAAAGTTAGGTGTCCGGTGTCCGGTGACCGTTGGTGGGTGACCACGAAGTGGTCCAACCTTTCAATAGCCCCGCCACGGCGGGCAGGCCAGGGTAAGGAGGTAACGACGCAACCCTGGGTAAAAAATCAATTTCTATCACCAGCGCTGGCTCGGGATTGTGATTCGGAGACGAGGGTATAATTGCCAGCAAGATTAACTAACATCAATATTGGACAGCTATTTTTATTCAATCGACAACTCCACTATTTACCATAATGGCTTGTGCGAAAGGTGCTTTCTCTTGATACTTTTGGGACCAAAAGTATCCAAAAGTCTTTGCCAGAGGCTATGCTTCAAATCGGCCAATAATTATGAAAAAAACAAAGATTGTTCACCGATTTGATTTTTGGTACTTGTCCAAGCCTAAAAATTGGCGGATCTCCCTCGCCCACTCGGGAGCTAGCCAATTTTCTTTACGGCTCAGACTGCATCCCAAAAACCGCATATACTCCATGGCACCCCAGTCCTAGTAACGACTTCATTTTAATAACTTCGTGGAGACTTAGACCAGAAGTAGGACCAGAATCGGCGTGAGAATAATTTACCTGGGTGAAATTCTAAAAAAGTAGGTACTGGGAAAGGATACCCATCCTAAAATCCTTATTTTTGAGTAAACGCATGAGATTATGGAAGAATCAGAAAAATCAGATTTCACTGTACTGGAGAATAAAACTATAGGATCTATAACCTACTAATAACAGTGAGGGATAACCAATGAACTCAGTATATTTTAGATGTAGAGAACTGATCTACAGTGATCATGCCATTAATCAGATGTTTAACCGAGACATCACTACTGGGGACATCGAGGAGGTGATCCGGCTGGGTGAAATAATTAATAATTATCCGAACGATAAACCCTTCCCTAGTTGTTTAGTGTTAGGTTTTGCTACAAAAAGGCCACTTCATTTGGTCATCGCCATAAATGAACCTGAAAGCAAATGTGTAATAATCACTGCTTATGAGCCAGATCCCAAACTATGGGCCGAGAACTTTAAATTTAAAATTTAACTAACTATGGAATGTACCTTATGTAAAAATGGCACTACTGAAAAAGGTTTGGTGACCGTCACACTAGAAAAAGGTGGCACAATTGTATTGATTAAGGAAGTGCCTGCAGATGTATGCACCAATTGTGGCCATTACTACCTCTCAAGCGAAATGACCAAATTAGTACTGGAAAAAGGAAATGAAGCTTATACGAAGGGGGCGGAACTTGAAGTGGTGAAACTTCAGGTGGCTTAATAGAACTAGGATTGGAGGTATACAGTTTGGTGGGTGGCGGCTGGCAGTTGGCAGTGGAGAATATAGGTTGACCGTTAACGGATGAAAATTTGGGGAATTTTGAGGAGGTGGATGAGCAGTCAGGAGACTGCATTGTTATGGTTTAAGCCCGCCTGTCGTCGGACAGGTCTGGAGAGTTGGATCAAACGGGAAAGTTAACAATCAAATGGTCTGAGGGACACAGACCACGGTGGAGGCTGAAAGTAGAACCATATACTGGATATTGAGAACCTGAAGGGGTCAAATCATTAATAGCCCCGCCACGGCGGGCAGGCCAGGGTAAGGAGGTAACGACGCAACCCTGGGTTCAATGTAGAAGGATTCCCCCAGCGCTGGCCCGGGATCGCATGTCGGAGACGAGGGTATAATTGCCAGCAAGATTAACTAACACCAATATTGGAAAACTATTTTTATTCAATCGACAACTCCACTATTTACCATAATGGCTTGTGCGAAAGGTGCTTTCTCTTGATACTTTTGAGACCAAAAGTATCCAAAAGTCTTTGCCAGAGGCTATGCTTCAAATCGGTCAATAATTATGAAAAAAACAAAGATTGTTCACCGATTTGATTTTTGGTACTTGTCCAAGCCTAAAAATTGGCGGATCTCCCTCGCCCACTCGGGAGCTAGCCAATTTTCTTTACGGCTCAGACTGCATCCCAAAAACCGCATATACTCCATGGCACCCCAGTCCTAGTAACGACTTCATTTTAATAACTTCGTGGGAAGCGATTTCGGCACCTAACCCAGGACAGGAAACATGACGTACACCTGTGACCACGAAGTGGTCCAACCTTTCTATAGCCCCGCCACGGCGGGCAGGCCAGGGTAAGGAGGCACGACGCAACCCTGGGTAAAAAATCAAGTTCTATCCCCAGCTCTGGCCCGGGATATTCATTTGGAGACGTAGGTTTGGTGCCAGCAAGGTGGAGATATAATGATTTGGAATCCAATATTTTGGATGTTGATAAGTTCGAATGATGAATACCAAATGTTGAATGATGAAGTTGGAGTCAGGTAGAAACTAACAAAGCAAAGTCCCGTAGGGACGAAATCTGGGTAGCGGCGGGTTTCAACCCGGCGCAAAACGAGAATCAAAGTTTTCCCCAGCGCTGGCCCGGAATCCTGATTCGGAGACGGAGGCGATTTGCCAGCAAGATTATCGAGAAAGAAAATAAAAAACCTTCGGGGAGGTTCCGCTCTTGCCTGCGACAGATCGGAACTACACCCCAAAGGTTAATGAAGGTTCAATTGATTACTTCACCGATGCCATCAGCTTCTCTTCCAAGCCCTCATCCACGGTGAGCTGGGAGATGCTGACCAGCACTGTGCCGGCAGTAATCGCATAGCCTGCATATTCCAGCAGGAGTTCAGGCACCATTCCCGGTGCTGTAAGCACGGCCGTTCCTACGGCAGCTATAAGCAAACCTGCCTTTTTAAGCATTTGGAAAAAAGGAGGTGTGGGGGCAGAGGCCCTTTGTTTTATTTCTGATAGTATATTCATTGTTGAAATGTTAAGTGTTAAATGTTAAGTGTTCTGGAAACCTATACTTCGACTTCGCTCAGTACAAGTGTCAGGGGTCGACGGTCCACGGTCGACTGTCCACGGTTGACAGATCACTGATTCTAAACCGGGGGGCTACGGGTACGCTGCAGTACATTCTTCAGCAGTGCCTGCTCAGCCTCTAACCTGATAAAGAGCTCCTTCAGCTTGGCCAGTTCCCCGCTCAACTGACGGGTATCTTCGATCAGCAGCTTCAGGAAATAGGCGATCACCGATAGCAGCATCATGGTCACCGCCCCCGCCAGACTCAAGAGTAGCTCTGCTCCAGACATGATTCCAGTAGGTAAGGAACTCCTTCGGATATAATCTGCAGCTCTACCACTTCTCCCCGCTCCCATTCCCGCTCCAGCCTTTCCAGAAGTTTCAGAAATGCCAGTTTGGTAAACAAAGGGATACCGTCAGCCCGGTAGCAGGTCAGGGGATAGATGCAGTTGGAAACCATAGGCTCCTCCCAGGGATAAGCAGAAATCTTCCCTTTATCCGCGACTCCTATCTCCCAGCCTTTCTCCTCTGAGTGGATGGGCTCCAGTTCATAGACCCCTTCCTCCACACAGAGAGTGCCCGTACCAAAGCAAGCCTTGGGAGGCTCCCGGGTAAAGCAGATCTGCTGCTCTCCCAGGAATAATCTCCCAAGGGTAATCCCTGCCCGGTACTTTCTATGCAGTACCAGTCGCATCTTAGGCCTGTTCTACGCCCACGATCTTGGCGGCATTGTGCGCTCCGTTGTTAATGGAGTACTCGCTACCGTTCACCATCTGCACAAACTCCACACTGAGCACAAAGACACGATGGGTACCTGCCAGCGTCGATTTGTCTATGGACAAACTGATAGGCGCTGCCGCATCAATCACCGGGAGCAGATCTGAGCTCGCGGTCTGCACTGATCGCCCGGCAGTCCCGAAATCCAATCCCACTCCTGTCGCGGTAATCCTCAGGTGGGTAGCACCCTTGGGCAGTGCCACATAATCCTGGGGTACAAAGGCCGGAATGCTGACATCCCAGGCACTGGCCGAATCTGCATAGCTTATCTCTAAAAAAAGCGTACTTCCCAGAGAACTGGCAGCATTCAGCTCCAGGTCCTTGATCAGGTTCCAGTCCCCGGCTCTCACCATGCGCTCTCCACGGCCGTTGACCAGATCAGAGCGCAGCACCTTCATCATAGACTGGGTGACTCGCAGTGCCAGTCGGCTGTCACCTATCTTGGCGATCACCGGTCGGAGGGCATCCCGGAAGAGTTTGGCCGAGGTGGCATTGTCTGCAAACTCTTTGAGATTCTCACGGGTCCGGGCAAAGCGGGGATCATTCATGATCCGGCTTTTGCTCACTCCTCCTTTTTCACGGGCCAGGTACCCGTCCTTGGTCTTGTAGAAAGAGAGTCTTCCTACTCTACCATTCAGTGTAATTACTCCTGCTTGTTTTGCCATAAGTATATGGGTTTTAGGTTAAACATGCAGGAAAATTCAACCATATTAGACTGACTTTCAATTGAATGTGCATTCCTATCCAGAATTTGCAATAAGTTCAGGATCTTGCTGTAAAATGATTGGGAAGTCGGGAAGCAGGAAGAGTTGAGAGTTTAAAATGATAAGTTTAAAGTTTCCGTTTTCGGTACTTTGACATTCGGAATTCAATATTTCGGAGGCCGGGAGGTCGGGAAGTTGGGTGTTTGGTGTTGGTGACCGTCACTGCGAGGTGAGGTACGAGCCGCGGCAGTCTCAGACTTAGTGGGAGAAGGTCAAAGCTGAAAGCTGAAAGTAGTTAAAGTCAGAAAGTTAGGTGTCCGGTGTCCGGTGACCGTTGCTGGGTGACCACGAAGTGGTCCAACCTTTCAATAGCCCCGCTACGGTGGGCAGGCCAGGGTAAGGAGGTACGACGCAACCCGGGGTGGAAAATCGCAATTTATCGCCAGCGCTGGCCCGGGATCGCATGTCGGAGACGAGGGTATAATTGCCAGCAAGATTAACTAACACCAATATTGGACAGCTATTTTTATTCAATCGACAACTCCACTATTTACCATAATGGCTTGTGCGAAAGGTGCTTTCTCTTGATACTTTTGAGACCAAAAGTATCCAAAAGTCTTTGCCAGAGGCTATGCTTCAAATCGGTCAATAATTATGAAAAAAACAAAGATTGTTTACCGATTTGATTTTTGGTACTTGTCCAAGCCTAAAAATTGGCGGATCTCCCTCGCCCACTCGGGAGCTAGCCAATTTTCTTTACGGCTCAGACTGCATCCCAAAAACCGCATATACTCCATGGCACCCCAGTCCTAGTAACGACTTCATTTTAATAACTTCGTGGGAAGCGATATCGGCACCTAACCCAGGACAGGAAATATGACGTACACCTGTGACCACGAAGTGGTCCAACCTTTCAATAGCCCCGCCACGGCGGGCAGCCCAGGGTAAGGAGGTACGACGCAACCCTGGGTAAAAAATCAAGTTCTATTACCAGCGCTGGCCCGGGATATTCATTTGGAGACGTAGGTTTGGTGCCAGCAAGGTGGAGATATAATGATTTGGAATCCAATATTTTGGATGTTGATAAGTTCGAATGATGAATACCAAATGTTGAATGATGAAGTTGGAGTCAGGTAGAAACTAACAAAGCAAAGTCCCGCAGGGACGAAATCTGGGTAGCGCCGGGTTTCAACCCGGCGCAAAACGGGCATTTAAATCTTCACCAGCGCTGGCCCGGGATTTTCATTCGGAGACGTAGGTTTGGTGCCAGCAAGGTGGAGATATAATGATTTGGAATCCAATATTTTGGATGTTGATAAGTTCGAATGATGAATACCAAATGTTGAATGATGAAGTTGGAGTCAGGTAGAAACTATCAAAACAAAGTCCCATAGGGACGAAATCTGGGTAGCGGCGGGTTTCAACCCGGCGCAAAACGAGAATTAAAGTTTTCCCCAGCGCTGGCCCGGGATTGTGATTCGGAGACGTAGGCGTGGCGCCAGCAAGAATATCGGGAAACCAGATTTGATATTCAACTATATAAAAACTGATGAATGGCAAAGTAAGACTATTGCTATCTCCCTAAAATCATAGCGTCCCCAAACAGACTGAATCCGAAAATTCCCGAACATAGCCATTCTGTGAATAGAAGGAAACATAAATATAAACCTTCCCTATTTCAGGATCAGTCCAGGGAAGTTCCACAAGTTGGCTTCCTGACTTTCTATAATTACCTTCATAGATGGTATGTACTTTTTTTGATTCAGGAGAATACACTATAACAAACAGCCTGTCTTCTTCCCTACCTGATCCCTGCCAGGCATTGGGCGACCAGTTCAATATGATTTTAAAAGAGGAAACTCTTTCTGCCATCAGGTTTTCGGGACCTAACAGCCACCCTTTGGTTACTTTAACCTTTTCAGGGTAAAGTATGGGCTTTTTATTTTCATTGACTATAGCATTCCTTATCACCCAGCTTAAAGCTCTGTTTACGCCTGAACCAAACCCACCTTTCTTCTTCTTCAAGGTGAAATTCAGGGCTTCCCTGAGCGGTGTAACGAACTTCTGTCCAATTCTAAATGCCTCCTGCTGATATAACTGCCGCTCACTAGCAGGTTTCTGTCGGGGCCCCGGTTTCTGTCTGATCACCGTTTTACCATTTAGCTGATAAAATACCAGATTTCCCATCGAACCTCTGATCGCTCCGAAAATGTTGTTTTGAATAATTCCCATGATTTCTAAGTATAAATTGATAGCTGTTTGACAAACTACTGACTGGAAAACGGGGGTAATACCAGCTTTTTAAGTCCTATTGATTTTATTCTTCCTTTATTCTTGGTTTCCCTGCTTCTGAGCGAAGAAATGTAAAACCAATATGGGAGAAGACTGGGAGGAACCCCTTCCAAATACTAGTTCCCCATTTACTGCCTTTTCCTGTTTACATTATTTATTCAGGGTACTTATACTATACCTGTTATAAGCAAGTTCTTATCTGGACTACACCTAGCTGCTGAGGTAGTCTGAGCTGCATATCTCGGAAAGTATCCAGACTTTATGAAAATCAGCTATTATAGAGGGGAAACCTGGGAGCCAGATAATAATAGCATCAGGTGAAGAATAGCTTCTAATTTCGACTGATTTTGAAACCACAATGGATTCCCTTAGGCTCCTGACCGCCTCAATACAAATACTCCCTGATTTCTTCCAGAGTAATTCCTGAAAATTCAGAAAACTCCCTTACGGTGATAAATTGATGATTTTCCTTTTTAAAAAAAGCCTTCATTTTCTGTATTAGGTAATGGGCATATCGCTCACTTTTTCCGGTGATCATCTGGATATCCTTGGCGCAAATAATACATCTTCTCTTCAACATAGTAATAGCATTTGTGGAAAGTAGCTCAGTTCTGCCTATTGGTCAAAGGGCATTAACCTTTACTTACTCCCCTGATTAAAAATTGATTATGAGCTCAAACTGGAAGAAATTTTTCACTCTTCAAAGTATTAGTGGAAACTATGGATTCTGTGGATTCTTAGTAAAAAACTGGAATTCAGATTTAGATTTAAATGCCAATTCCGTGTGTGCTAAAAAAGTATCCCGCCCTTTAACAATCATGAAAGCCAGTATCAACAGGTAATAAAATGACTTAATTTCATCATTCCTCCCTTCTGGTTGGTGTATGTCCCTGAAATCGGATTTTTTCCTCAGTTTTCATGAATTAGGCGGGCAAAAAAACCATGGATTTTTTATACAGAATGCACTTAGTGGATTTCGACCCAATGGACAAAGGTGAAATCCAAAAAAACTGGAATTGGATTAAAGAAGCTATACGCCTTTCCTCAGATTCACTATTTCAGGAAATTGAAAAAAAGCAGTTCGACTCTTTAAGCTTTGCCACTCAGGCAAAAATACATAAGTACTTACTCAGAGGCAGATACCGTGCAACCCCATTTGGGCTATGGGCAGGGGTAGGTTTAGGACGATGGGGTGATTGCAATCAAGTGGATCACCCATTGGCCTATAGTCCAATTGAAAATGAAAAATACCTGAACCATAAACAACAGCCAAAGCTTACTGGTAGATTTAGACTAGCGCCAGGACTAAAAGAATATACTTCTCAGGTTCAATTCTGGAGTTACTGCAGTAAGGAAGAAGGATGGAGAATCAGCTATCTGGATAAAAACCCCCTAATCCTGATTCTTCTATCCTACTTTAAAAAATCAGAAATCCTCCATTTCTCAAATTTTCAGAAATTTTTCAACACAAGTAACATTCAAGAGCTAAGCACCTTATGGGAAATGTTGTTGGAGTCTGGAATAATTATTAGGGAAGGGTTTCCGGAAGTGGAGTCAAACCCTGTTAGTATAGGATTTGATGTGAGAATAAAATCCAAAATGACACTATCCCAGGGAATTCATAAAAAACTGGAAAGCTTGATTTCTGAGATTGGGAATCTGTTTGTTCCAGTAGAAAGTGAGTATTTAAGGAACTTCAAATCTTGGTTTGTCCAATCATATGATGATCGCTTTGTGCCTCTTTCTTTACTAGCGCACCAACAGGATTTTTTCAGCCATGGAGCAGCACTAACTGATAGAGGTGAACATCTTTATAAGGACCTACCAGCAATTCTTTGGGACGATAAGGAAGAGTTAGACTTAAGTGTTTTTATTGACAAGAAACCTACAGACCTCCATCACCTTCAAATTGCGTTTAAACTTATGGGCGGAAAGGATATTTATATAGAAAATTTCGTTTGTAACCGTCCATTTGCCTATTCAGGAAGATTTAGCCTAGATGCTGAAATAAAGAATTGGACAGTTGATAATATAGAAAGCTGCACAGCATCTTCAATGAGAGCTGATGTTATACTTTTCGAAACTTCCAAATCCAACCATATCAGCAGACACGACAATGTCTTCCACTACAGCATCTATCCATTTGGTACCGGTATCAAAAATAATCACCTAGGAGTTGATGATTTGCTACTGGGTATCAGAGATAAGCGCTTGGTATTATTTAGTGTAAAACTGAATAAGGAAATTTTACCGGTAGTACAACACCCTCTGAATCCAGATCAAATATCCCATACGCTGTCCAGACTAATCTGGGAAATTGGAAACCAGGATCAGCATAGGTTTCTTCTTTACCAGCACCCCTCTTTTCAAAAAGCCAGTTACACCCCCAGACTAAGCTGGAGAGGAATCACACTTCAAGGTAGAAAATGGGTAATAAAATCGGGGGATTTCTCTGATAAAAACGCCCTTATCAAATTTCTAAAGCAATCAGGAATTCCTTGTCACATAATAGCTGGTCATCTGGACCGGGAACTTCTTCTTAATTGGCGCAGAACGCTTGAATTGGATTTTCTTTGGGAGGAGCTAAACCGAATCCGGGAGATCACAATTTTTGAATGTCCATGGAAAGAAAATTCCCCCTTTAAAACCAAGACTGATCATCATCTGTATCCCCAAATCATTTATTCCAGGAAAGGTAATGGTCACAATCATCCTAAAATCGATTTTCTTAACAGAATAAGCTCGCCTGATGAACGATGGATTTATTTGCGAATAGCAGTGAAGGAATCAGGGATTTTACCCTTGCTTCTCAAACCACTACCAAGCATTCTTAATCATATAAAAAGTCGATTCCCTATACAGAAATGGTATTTCCTGATCTATACCACTTCACAACCAGAAATAAGGCTGCGGGTGCTGACAGAGGGAAAAACAGAAAAGTGGGCAGTAGAATCAGAGCTGACTAAATCGCTGATGGAAAGTGGATGGGTAGACCAGGTAAACGCTAGCCTCTATTATCCAGAATATGATAAATACGCTCTAATGGACGCAGATATGAGTGTTTCAGAATCCATTTTTCATCTGGAATCTGAGGTGGTTCTTCTGGGAAATGATGAGTACCAAATCAAACCCATAATCACCTGGGAAAACGCAACGCGTCAATACTGGATAATAGAGACCTACTATAATGTTATTCAAATCTGCGGAAAAACTGAAGAGTTTTTAGCTTATTATAAAAGACTGGTCAAAGATATTCCCATACAAGAACGTAAGGATTTAAACAAATCGGTAAATCCATCTGCACAATCATGCAAAAGTGTTCCAATGGCATTTTTCAAATCTGAATTCTCAAAAATTGAAGACATTCCAGAGGAAGTTCTGATGCGTATCATCCCAAATCATTTACACATGTGCTGTAACCGCTCATTTCCATATGAAACAGCCATGTATGAACGTCAAGTAATCTATGGCCTTTATAAGAAATTGGGGAAATTTATTTACGGTCGGTTAAACAGTTTATAGGCATTTAACAACTGAGCTTTATACGATTCTCCCAATGGGATAACCATTCCATTGTCTAGAACCACCTCCTTGTTTAATATTTTCTGTAGTTTAGTGATGTTAATCAAAAAGGATTTTTGGACTCTTACAAAAGTTAATTCAGGGAGCATTACCTCTACAGATTGCAAGGTGGAGCGTTGCTTATAGATCTGGGGAGGAGCATGAAAATGAGAGTAATTTTGCTTTTGTTCGACGAAATAAAGTTCATTAAAACCCACCTTGGTATACCCAAAGCTCGCATAGTCCTCCACTAGAAAGTAATCTAGAGACATTTGCAGCGTTGATTCCTTAAGTATATGTAGTTTTTTGGACACTTTTTCCAGCAACTTTTTCAATCCCCAGGCATTGACAGGCTTTACCAGATAGCCCGCCACCGAAAGATTGATACTTGGAAGTGCAAACTCCTCATGGGCAGAACAGATAATGACGGGAACACCAAGTTCTTCCATCTGCTCGGAAATAAGTAATCCATTTAAATTCTCCATCTGAACATCTGTGATCAAAATATCACATGTTTTCTGGCTAGCAAGACGCAATCCATCTAGGGGGTTAGTCTCCGCAAATTCCACTTGGTACCCAGGTATTCCTGAAATAAAATACCTAAGCCTGTCCAACGCTAAGGATTCATCATCTATTAGGCCAAGTTTGATTGGATTCTTCATAGGGTATGGTTAAGGTAAGAGAAAAGGTGTCTTCAGTTACTGTGGGCGTAAGCGTAGCAGAATCAAAAAAGTAATCCAGCAGGTTTCTGACGGTTTCCAACCCGAATTTCCCCTTAGAAAGTTTAAGGTCTTTATTGATTTTGTTTTGGGTTGAGAAAGAAAGAATTGGTACAGGACTTTTCCCATAGACCATCTTAGCCTCGATTAGTACAGGGCATGTGGGATCCTGAAAAATACCATGTTTAAATACATTTTCGATAAGCGTGATCAATAGTAGTTTGGGCATATACAACCCTTCATAATCTAGTAGTTGTCTATCAATTTCATCCTGGATATAGATAGCATTCTCAAACCTTAATTTCTGACCGTGTAAATACGCAAGTATTGCCTGAACCTCGGCAGAGAGGGAATTGAAATTTTCAGTGTCTATGTATGCATAGCGTAAGATGGTGATGAAGTGGTTGATATCTTCAAATAGCTCAGGTGAAAAATGAAGTGATTTGGCAGAAATATCCCCGATCAGGTTGAGTGTAAAATGTGGGCTCAACTGTCCTTTATTATGAACTATTCTAAGTCTGTCAAAACTGGCTTCTGTTCTCTGTTTTGCCTGCAGCGCCTTGATCAGTGCATAGAAACCCCACACTGTAAATGTTACAACTAAAAACACCCATTGTCTCATCAACTCATAGAAAAAAAAGTCTAGAAGGGTATGAGTTTGGATTCCTGCTAGTAGAAACAAAAGATATTTAAGCCCGGATAGAACAGAGATTCCAAGCAATGAAAGGCTAATAATTCTCCAAGGTTTCTTTGCATAAAATACAGAAGGGAAAAGCCAGAAGAAATAAAGACAGGAACTAAAAAAGCCAATTATTGTAGTGATGAATGCATAGACAAATCCAGGTGTAGGTAATTCAAAATAATAGGTCGTACTACCGTCTAGTAATATATAAGCACCCCATAAGCATAATAAAATTAATATTGGATGAGCTAAAAAAGGCCTCATTTTATCGTTGATCCACTTTATTCTTGGGTTTGTCCCAGAAAACTGAATCTCAGGTGGGGTTAGTATACTTTTCATGTGTATAAAATATTTATTGACACCTATGAAATCTAGCAGGATTGACAATTCACTTTAAGCATTTAAATGTCTTGCCGGTTTCATGAAAATTCAGCTTATGATTAAAGAAAACGAAATGAGTCAGCTTGACCTGCGGGCAGGCCATACTCGGGTCAACAGAGCTTCATCTAGGGGGAAACAGAAATCCCGTATCACTGGAAGTATTTTCCGTGAATGTGTGACCACCCTGACGAGGCCCTAATTATCCCTTTGAAATTTGTAACAGCAATCGGTACAGGCTAATTGCGAGCAGCCTGGTTTAAAACATGTCTAATTTACCTTCGCATTCTATGCATTTACCGGATCGTCATTCCGGCGGGAAAACCCCAAATCAAACGGATTTCATCAGAGATGGGATCCGTTTTTAATTTGCTTTGGTTTTATGGATCAGAGAAAACCCCAGATCGTCGACGGGGATACCATGAAAGTCAGCAAATTCCTGAAAAGTTATCAGTTGGTGCTTTGATTTTCCGTAATGCTCCCTCACCCGCTTCATACAATAATAAGCGTACGACCTACTCCTTCCGGTCAAAATCATGATATCCTGAGCATAGATGATTCTTCTTTTAGTAAGTATCATTAAAATGTTCAGCAAATTAATTCTATTGGCAAGGCAAAAATATTCATGCCATCGCCCACCAGTACACTCCCGGGACAACTAAAAAAGGCCTTATTGAAACTAAAGTAGAAATAATTTTTTACGAAACAAATTTTAGTCAGACTTTTATTCCTGCTAAATAAAATTAACAACTCATAAACCCTAAAAAACTCACGTTTACAAAACTTACTTTGGATAATTCATAAAGGCGAACTAAATCAAAATTAACTCAAACAAGTAGTACACGAATTCAAGGTCTCATTCTATTAAGACGATTAGAAAATAAACATGTGTTTAGCCCCTTACAATGAATAGGTGGCACCTTAACAAGGTATAGTTTTTCGTCACAACCCCTATCAATTTTAGCTTTACGTCACAGAATTCCGAAAAATCCGAAAAAGCTTCTGAAGTTGGTTAGAAATTATCCGGAATGGTAATGAAGAACAGCAAATTATCGGAAACAATAACAGAAGGAATATCCTGGGTACTGGCATTCTTATTTGCGTATACTGCTCTCAGCAAAATCTATGATTGGAAAGCCACCAAAACTGCATTCTATAATCAGGCAATTCCAGATTGGTCTAAGGAAGTAATACTCTACGTTATTCCTGGAATTGAAATCCTTATCTCAGTTTTTCTATTACTCCCAAAGCTTAGAAAAACAGGGCTTTTTTCAAGTATGCTGTTAATGGGAATATTTACAGGATATGTGGCCTTGGTTTGGATTGGATGGACAGCTAAAATCCCATGTAGTTGTGGAGGTGTGCTAGAATCATTTAGTTGGGGCGAACATCTTCTCTTCAATCTGGTGATTTTGATGATTTCGATTATGGGGTACTGGCTAAGTAAGAATCAGAAAGTTTAAAGTGAGTGAATTTAAAATTGTTGGGGATTGGGGATTGGGGAAGCATGCCGCAAGTGTGCAAGGCAATAGCCAAGGGCTTGCCTCGATTGCCGGGTCCCTGGGTTAAGGATATAATTGTCACCAGCGCTGGCCTCGGATCGCCAATCGGAAACGAAGGTATTTTGCCAGCAAGATGAAGACAAAATGCAGTCAGAAGACTCGCGCTAGTATAGCAGGACCACGCGATGAATTCAAGTTCAGCTTCTGGAGAAGCAGGACCAGGTGAAGAAGGACAATGCGATAGAAAGAAAAAGAAAACACAGTCCGTGAATCCGCGAGGCGGGTGCCGGACATCAGCAGGGGGAACGAATCTGAAATGCGCAGTTCAGATTTTAATCTGGCCACCCCTCTCAAAAAGGTTTACCTGCACTATGGGCCCCGCAGAAAACAACTCAGTGACCGGATGTCAAAGTTCAAAAATTTAACCTATAATATTATGAAAATCTCAATTTTAAACCTCCTACGTGGAGGTGTATTTTCGCTTGCTGTGGTAGCCGCGTTTGCGTTTACCACGCCCCAAAACCATACGACTACTTATGCGACTCCCAATGGAGGTACCAGCTGGGTAATCGTGGATGATTTAGTCATTGATGAGGACTACGAATGTGTCCCCGGAAATGAGGCCTGTACCTATAGCCAGCCTTCTATGGCCCATCCTATAGGAAATACAGATAAGAAGTTCAGAATTCTTTAATCTGAATTTATAAAGGGGTAAGGAGGGTGTTCCTTACCCCTACTTTTTTAATAAAAAGACAGCTCCCTAGCAGGAACCGGCAGAACATACTTTTCAGATTCGGGTGTTAATTGATAATGTGTCCCTTCAAATTCCCTCACAAGTATGGTTTGAAATCGGTCATCCTTGTTAATTCTCCGCAAATCAGACCACCTTAACCCCCTAAACGGTAGTTCTTTTCTCCGCTCTTTAAGAATGATCCCCAATGCATCTGTTTCATTAGAAAATTCTATCCCTTCCCAGCCTGGCACCATTCTCCTTTCAAGTAAGTAACTGAGCATCTTTTCCCCTTCTTCCAACTCACCTGTTCTGACCAGAGACTCCGCATAAATCAGATATGCCTCGTTTAGTGATAAACCTCCAAATACAGGTCTCCCACTGAGATAACTTCCCCTAAAATTGATAAACCCGCTTGACCGGGTGACATAAAACATAGAAGCCCTTAAGTCCTCTTCGGAATATAGCCCGAGCAATTCAGGAGACATCTGAAATCCAGATTGGGAATTGAAATAACTGGTTCCCCCTATTCTGGCCAGCCATATAATCTCTGAATTAAACGAAGGTATGGGATAAGTATTTGAGGGGTCCAACTCATTGAAATCCATTAACTCCCCTCCCATTTCTATGACTTTCCCTGCCGCATCTTTTGCAGTTTCGTAATCCTCCCAATCCAAAAACACACGGGCCATCAGAGCATAGGCCGCCTGCTTGGAAGGCCTGGAAAGATAAGAAGGATTAGTTGGGAGCAAGCCAACTGCCTGGTCCAGGTCTTCCCGTATCAGATCCCGGATAGCTTGCCTAGTGGCCAGCTCGGGCTTGAGCACCATACTGGTAGATTTCCTGATGGGAATCTTCAGTTCCAGACCTGTGTTTTCCAGATTTGGACCTTCCAAAAACAGCGTGGACAAGCTGAAATAGGCATGTGCCCTAAAAAAGAGAGCCGTTCCTGTTAATTCGTTCTTCTTTAAACCATCAGGCAGACCCTGCAATGATTCCAAACATACATTCGCGATCTGAATCTGGTTGTACCTATCACGCCAATCAAAGACCAGTTCATCCGGTTGAAGCGGTCTGGGTGTCCAGAGGTAGAAATTCTGTTCCAACAATTCCATGGAACTGATGGCCGTCTCATCGGCATAGAACTCATCGCCCAGCACCACTGAAAGTGTTGAATTATAGTTCATAGTAGAAGCATTGTCCAGCAGCGCTTCCACGGACTCCAAGGAATCCGGGGTATCAATGGCCTTATTGGGCTTCACATCCAAAAAGGTATCGCAGGCAGCAAAGAGTAGCAGCGATCCTATCATCAGGTAATTTTTCATTTTTTCAAGTTTAGGGTTAGAAATTGACCCGAAGGCCTAAAGCGGCTGTTCTCAAAGGTTTCATTCCGGGGAAATCCGGATCCTGGGTATCATCGGAGGCTTTCCATATCATCCCCAGGTTATTCAGATAGGAGAAGACCTCCAGCCGTTGGAAGGGCAGGCCTACATGGACGTTCCTGTCCCAGGAGTATCCCAATCTGATATCCTGCAGGCGGATATGGTCCCCTTTTTCTACCAATACCGAAGCAAACTGATAAAAATTCTGTCTTTGGAAATCCATGCCAACAGGTTGGGAAGGGATCTGTGTCTGCTGTTCATCGCCCGGTTCTCTCCAACGCTTTTCATAGTCGGCATGGGAGATCTCCCCACTGGACAGGGCCATGTAATCCACCGAACTACGGCGGTAGTAGTAGCCCAGTCTAAATGAAATATTTACTGAAAGACTCCATCCTCTCCAGTCCAGCCCGTTTCTGATGGAACCGAATATCGAAGGCCTGGCAGGACCATGGAAGCGGAGCCCATCCGGTGTGGCACCGTAGATAATGGATGAATAATTTTCGGATATTTCTCCGTCCAGAAATCCCTGGGGATCCCCGGTATCAGGATCAAGTCCTGCCCAGGGATAGGAATAAACCGAGAAAAGAGGGTTCCCTTCCAGAGGAACTACGTTCCCCGCTGATCCCATCATTTGGGAAGCATTTCTTGCGCCTTCATACCGGATCACCTCATCCTTTACCCCGCTGAGCAACAACTGTGTGGACCAGCGTATAGGGTCCAGGATATTGATGCTGTTCAAGGTAAGATCAAATCCACTGGTTTTCGTTTCGGAAAAATTCCCCCTGATAGAATAGATGCCGTTGGAACCCGGTACCGGCGAGTCCCCTATCAGATCTTTGCCCCGCTTGGAGTAATACTCCAGTGTACCGCTCAGCCGTCCACTTTTATTTTCAAAATCCAGTCCCAGATTAAATATCCCGATCTTCTCCCATCTCAGATTGGGATTGGGGGGATTGGTAATGTAGGCATTGAGCAGTCCCGGTGCATAGGGATGGGAATTCAGATAAAGAATTGTGGTAAAGGCCGTGGTGGATTTATCCACATTGCCATTGTACCCATAGCTTACCCTGGCTTTCAAATAGGGCATCCATTCCCAATCATAAAATCCTTCTTCACTGATAATCCACCCTGCTCCGGTGCTCCAAAGCGGAACCCCCCGCTGGTTAGTCTCCACACCGAAGAGATTGGACAGGTCCTTTCTGGCACTGGCTGAGAGGGTATATTTCCTTTTGTAGGTATAAGCAGCATTGCCGAAATAGGACACATACCGATCTACCATTCCGGTATGGGTGCCCATGTAGGGAATAGTCTGTAAGGATCCCGGATTATAATATTGGCGAAACTGGGTAATGAAATCCACAGGACTGGAGAGTCCCTTGGCATCATCGTAGCCATAATAGCGCATCTGGTCCGAATAGGATTGGATATCCCTCATTTCCCATCCTGCCAGGGCATTCAGCTCATGCGATTTTCTGGTAAGGCTGTAGCTGAGGTTAGTCCTTAGGTTGTGACTGGAGGCATCTGCTGTTTGGTGGGTAAACCTGCTGCCCAAGGGAACCGGCAAATGAAGCATGCCTGAGTCATCTACCTGGGTGAAGCTGTTGATCTGGTGCCTCACTGCATACAGATCTTCAGTTTCTATGTTGCGGTTTTCGCTTTGGTTTGACCAATATTGGTATAAGACCTGCGCTTTCAGCCCTTCTGCCAGCTGGTAGGAAATCCCCAGATTAGCCCTCCAGTCCATCGCGGTAGTCCGGTTGTTCCTTTGCCCCAATTCATCCAAAGGAACATAGTTCCAATCCAACAGTTCCGATCCCTGTGTGCTTTCCACAAATCTATCGTTCAGTAAGCCGACCACAGGAACTGCATTTCCCTGGGTATCGGTCAGGGTTTCATAGGGGTACAGCGTAGGAACTTCCGTACGGAGCATCCGTCTATTTCTGCTCAGGTATAATCCCGTGGAAATATCCAATCGGTTTTTCAGCAGTCTCCAGTCCTGTTTCGCATTCAGTGTGAGCCTGTCATTGGTATTGTCTTTGATTTCCTCCTGATTGGCATCATAGCCAGCCGAAAAGCTGAAGCGGTAGAATTCTCCACCGCCGCTCACCTGAACTGCATTTTGCAACCTGACCTCTGGCCTATAATAGTGTTGCATCAGTTCGGCCCTTGCATCCTGGGTGGTGAATTGTTGGAGTCTGTTAGCTGCTTCCAGCTCGGTAATCCGCCCTTCCCTTGCAGCCAAGAGTGTTTCCACTACCGGAGAGACAGGAAGTTGCGCACTGTTCGTGATTCTGAAATCATAATATCCCTGCCCAAAAAGGGTCCTTTCCTGCCCCACGAAGCTTGTCATATCCATTAAGGGCTGATAGAACAGGTCAGGTTTCTCCCCCACTGTGACATTTGACTGCAGGGAAACCTGGATCGGCTGCTTGAATTTTCCTGATTTGGTTGTGATCACTATGACACCATTGCCGGCCTGGGCTCCCCAGATGGATGCGGCCGCAGCATCTTTCAATATGGTCATACTGGCCACGTCGTTGGGGTTAATGTTTTCCACAGGGCCTTCATAAGGCAAATTGTCAATGACAATCAAGGGCTGGGTGTTTCCAAAAAGCGTACTCCTGCCCCTGATGCTGATCTTATCGTCCAAAGCCCCTGAACGGTTGAAAATCACCCCAGAGGCCACATCTTCTAGTCTGTCGAGGATTTGGGTGGAAACCCTTCTATCCACCAACTCCTGGTCCAGAAAGTCAAAGGATCCAGTTGCCCTTTCT
This sequence comes from Algoriphagus sp. TR-M9, assembly GCF_027594545.1. Classification (NCBI taxonomy): domain Bacteria; kingdom Pseudomonadati; phylum Bacteroidota; class Cytophagia; order Cytophagales; family Cyclobacteriaceae; genus Algoriphagus; species Algoriphagus halophytocola. Next base: position 2,595,963 of record NZ_CP115160.1, read on the forward strand.
TTCGGGATTTCCTGATACCCTGTGGAGAGTACCTCCACCTGATCCAGGCCTATCTCATCTGTTTCCAGCACAGTATCCAGCTGGCTAAAACCAGTTTGGACCTTCACTTTTTGGCGCAGCGTCTTGAAGCCTATAAAACTGATAACCAGCTCATATTCACCGGGAGGAAGGTGAAGGGTGAAATTCCCGGATCCATCGGTGATTGCTGATGTTTTGGGATCTGTGACCAAAACCGTGGCCCCGACAACAGGGTTTCCTGAGGATTCTTCGAGTACGGAGCCTTTGATCCCCGAAGCGGATTGGTAGGCATGGACTGGCATCCAATGTACGGACAGCAGTAAGAGCATTACAAGGAATGCCGGAGGAGATACTATTAACTTTCTCATGGGGTATGGATTGGGGTTTGGTCTGGGTCAGGATCAGTTGAAGAAAGGTCATCGAGGTAAGCCAGAATGAGTTGGCGCCAACCTTCCAGTGTAGTGGGAAAATCCCCCGTCTGAAGAATCCTCCTACCGCTGTCAAGCAGCAGCTGTTCCGGAAAGGCCTGGATATGGTATTGCTTCAGCGCGGGGTGCGTGACTCCCCCGGCAAATAAGTCCAGGGTATGCAGGGCGGTAAAGTGCTTCTTCTCCAAAGTAGATTCCCAAAGCTCCCGGTCGCTGTCCCCGGTAATGGTCACGAACAGGATGTCCGGGTGGTCGCCGAACTCCTCTACCAGTGGGAGGAATTTATTTTTGGCAAATGCCATGCAGGCCCCGCAGCCGCTTAGCCAGAAATCCAGAAAGACCAGCTTTCCGTTCCAGGATTCGGGATAAACCTGCTCACCTTTTTCGTTCCAGAAAGGCTCGTTCATGAATTCCTTCCCTTTCAGGTTGCCCATGAGGATTTCTTTCAGATACATCACTACATGGGGATTTTCTACCTCTGTGATCAGGGAAGAGATCCGTGCTTCAGAATCTGCCAGGTCTTTGTACTGCCGGACGAGAAAGAAAGCCTGGACCTGTTGCCGGAGGTGTTCCGGCAGGCTTTCGGTCAGGTGGTCAAAGTCTATTTCCGTATATCCTTCCAGCAGCAGATTTTCCAGATAGAGGGATTCCAGCAGTTCCATCGGGAATTCAGTCTGTTTTTTTATCCTGTCCATTGCCTGTCCTTCCAGCAGGTTTTCCATAAGCAGCTGTGCCCATTCCACATCGAATGACTTGTTCAGATAAATGAATTCCAGCGCCTGCATCCTGAGTTTGGCTTTCCAATAGAGCCATAGCCAATCATAAATTGCCGGCTGTATTAAGTCTTCAAACCGTGCCAGTTCACGGAACACCGGATGGCTGTCTTCTGTACCGGCAAACAGAAACCTGGCTCGGCCCAGGCGATCTTCTTGCTGGATGAGCAGCTCCATTTTCCTGTTCCATCCGGGTACATAGTTGTCTGATATCTCTTGATAGGAAGCCTGTGCTTCCGGGGAGTCCAACACTCTTTCCATGGAAGAAGTGAGGATAATGGGATTGGTCGTCTGCTCCCATGCAGCTGCCAGATCCTGAAGCTCCACCTGTAAGCGGAGCTGATCCTGGTCAGGCCCCAAAAAAAGGATTTTACCCGAACTTTGGTCCAGGCTTATCCTGATGGAATCTCCCGGCTGCACCCAGATATCCTGCACCAGCGGGCGCTTGCCCTGAAACAGGTCCAGTCTCCCAAACCCATCTGCAATCGGAAGCAGGGCCTCGGCTTCCCATAGCCCCATGGTTCCCTTCAAAAACTGCCCTTCAAGCAGCTTCATGGAATCATGGTATAGAGTTCTATAATCATACCGCAGGTCCAACTCGTGTGAGCTCAAGCGGAAACTTAATGCTTCCGGCGTTTGGCCTGGGGGCGGTGCCACTTCCATACGTAGGTGTATTCCATTTCCAGGAGATTGGATAGTAGGCTTTTCATTTCCCTGCCCCACCGAATCATCGGTATTGACCACACCGATTTCCGGTGACAAAATATCGGGACGGGTATCCCCGCCCCGATGGGTCTCCCCCACACCAGAGGAGACGGGGGGCATAGATCTATGAAGAAAATCCGCCCCGGGTGGATCAGCAACTTGTGCTGTGGATGTGCTTGTGGGTACGCATAGGTATCCCAGTAAGCAGATGAGTATTAATTTTTTCATGCTTTTGAATTTTAAGCTGGGAGACCGAAGACGGAAGTGGTTGATAGTCCATAGCCCTTAGTCGATAGTCCATAGTCGACCACAGTCCACGGCCGTGAGTGGAACAGGATTAGCAGTGGCAGTCGCAGGAGACAGTCGTCAATATTACCGTCATTGCGATCCCGAGAATCGGGAGAAGCAATCTCAACCTGCTTAGCACTAACTATTATGAGATTGCTTTGTCAAGCCACTCTCCTATCGTCGAGTGCCTTTCCTCGCAATGACGTGCACCTTACCAAATCTTGGCTCTAGACTCTAGGCTCTAGTATCTAGCTACTTGCTACTTCCCACAAGACATAGTTTTTCCACCTTAGCCTACTTGGCCAACCAGCAATAAATAAATACTAAGAAATCTGTCAGCGCTACCGGCTACTGTGAGCTTGCTGACCTGAGTGCGTAGTAACCGATCTGCTCAGGGATGTGCACCTCCCCTTTCACGGTCAGAACCTGAAATATGCATTAGCTAATCTACTGCGGGCTAAAGTTGCTTTATAATCAGTCGCTTGGCTGCTGTTTTCGAATTCACCATAGCCGTACTATGCCTCATTCTCCAAACAGCCTGATTCTTTTGCAACTTGACCCCTCGCTACGAAACCTAATGCAGAATCCAGGTTAAAAAGAAATCCTCAAATAGGATTCTTGGGCTTCAGGGGATACAGGCGATCATCCATTGATTGCATACTTCCAAACTGTACAGCCAGAACCAAAACTTCAAAATGGACAATAGAGCGTCCACCTTCTCTTTGAATTAGAGAAGAAGAAAGAAAAAAGGCAGAAATTGTCTCAGAATGTCCCATTTCAAATGATTCTTGGACAATTTTACCTAGATGTTTCATCAAAAAAGAATAAATTCGGTAGTATAATCTCTATAAATAGTAGTTTAACACTACTATTCACAATTATCGGCATCTAATAGGCTTATAAGCCGTATTTTTGAACAAATAATTTCATTATGAGAGAAGAAGAATCAGATTTCACTGTATTGGAGAATAAAAAGATCGGTAGGAATTTCTATATGTACCGTAAGTTAACCGACACCAAAGCGATGGAGGTAGCTGAGTTCCTAGGCATCAAGGAAGCTACCTATACCAAGTACGAGCGGGGCGAAAGCAAGATCACCGTGGATATGGTGCAGAAAGTCTCTGAGTTTTTTAAGGTTGATCCACTTCAGTTAATTTCTACCCAACCAAGCTACGTAATTGAGAACTTAAAAAAATCTCCGTTCTCATTCAATGGGAATGTTGAAACGCATTATTCGGATAAATCACAAACTGAGGTAATGATGAAGATGATGGATACTATGCTGCAGATGAATGAGGCGATTAAAAAAATATTGGAAGGAAAGTGAATGGGCAATACCTTCCATCGAATAATGTGGGTATAAGGAGTAGCTTGAACTAAAAACGAGTCATGAAGTATGAACTAAAAATAGCACATGCATTAGATACTGCGGGCAGCATAGACCTACAGAGGCTTTCCAGCATCTCAGATAGTTTGAGAAAAATAGCGGAAGGTGCTTTGATGCTTAGACTCAAAGGACTCAGCAAAGCGAAAAAATCATTTAAACTGGAAGATGCACTTAGAATTACTTTGACAGGCCTGGAAAAAGGCAGTACCATTTTATGCCTACACAGTCAAACTTTTGAAAAGACCCTTCCATCTTTTCAAACAAATCTATTCAGAATAGCCCATCAGCAGGATTTACCCCATAAGACTCCAATAAGTCTTGTAGCAGAATCCTTCCAAGCGGCGTTGGATAATCCTGATGAAAGTGAGCTATTGGACAAGCCCTTACTAAAGGAGCTTTTAAACTTCAAAAAGTCATTTAAGAGTGATGAAGAGGTTTTCTCAATAAAAAATGAAGGTTCATTTGCTGGACTTTCCCTAAGAAAATCAGATTTTAAAAAGATTCAGTTAATAGAAGAAGAAATCCCTGCTTCAGAAGCAGTCCTAATCAATGGAAGAATAGAAGAGTTGAAATTCAGCACCCAAAAAGTAAGAATATTGACCAAAGAAGGCCTGGTAGATGCTTTTCTGTCGGAAAAATTCGACACTGATAAAATTTCAGATTGGTGGGGCAAGGAGGCAACCGTAGTGGGAACGAAGCATTATAAGCCTGGGAAAAGATTTGCCATAGAAATAGAGCAGCTAGTTGAGCAAGGCGGTGGGGATAGTTTTTTCTCTAAAAAACCCAGACATGAAAACCTGGAGGAGCAGATCAACAGGCAATTGAAAGAGGGCAAGGAGATCAATCCTTTGAGCCTAATCGTGGGTTCCTGGCCGGGATCAGAAACGGACGAGGAATTTGAAGCATCATTAAAAGAATTAGATTGATGAGAAAGGTTCTCCTAGACACATCGCTGATTCTTCATTATATGAGAGGTGATGCTACTTATACTAGAGTCGAGGAGGAATATAATTTATTGACAGATCCCGGTACCATAATTTTACTTTCTGCAATCAGTATAGGGGAAATTGAAGGCTTTTTTCTAAGAAAAAATTACGGTCAAAAACAGACTGAGCGTTGGAGAAAACTTCTGGAGAAATCTATCATATTGTCTATAGACGGAAGAGATGAAAAACTGATGCAAGCATATGCTGAAATACAGGCATATTGTCAGAATAATCATCCCACTTTAAACGCTGGGAAATCAAAAACCATAGGTCAAAATGATATGTGGATTGCAGCTACAGCGTCTGTAATCAATGCTGTGTTATTCACAAAAGACAAAGATTTTGTTCATTTGAAAGAAGGGTTTATTGATCTTGTAAAAATCGATTGATTCTTAGTAAAACGATGAAAAAAAGATCATCGTTTGAGCTAGTGGGGCTAATATTCTTGAACAATACTTCTTTGAATAAGGTTGCTTGTCCTGATATTCTATCGGGAGCTGGCAGTCTGAAGGCTGCATTATCGCAGGTCTAAGCCCGCCTGTCGTCGGACAGGTCTGAAGACTTGGACCAGAAGTGGGCCAACTTTCTACAATCAGGTCAAAAAGACTTAGACCAGATGGGGCGACCAAAAGCTTAACTTTAGAGGTAATCTTACGTTAGATTAGGAAACCAAAATCAACCTTATTATGAAACTTATTTTTCCTACTGACCCATTGATCAGCGCAGATATCCCCAGCGATTATCCCATTCCTCCCATAGGCGAGGAATTTTACATACGCTTTGAAACATTCGTGACCGATCCGGAAGATTGGAAAAAGGTGAAGGGACTATTGGATGGAGAGGGTTTGACGGTAGAGCGTGTGGAAGATGGAAAAATCTATCTCTATGAAGGGCAAAAAGTAGATCTGCAAGGTACCATAGAAAGTGATGAGTACATGCCTTCTATAGTCCAGTATTGGCAAGAACATCCAGAGACTAAGCCGGATTCAAAATAGGGAGTGGGCGGTTGGCTGTTGGCAAAAGTTGGCAGTACCACGAAATAAAAATCTTACGGTTTGTTGCTAGACATTGCAAATGTCGCGTAGCGGGAGTGGAGAGATTGGCAGTCAGGAGACTGCATTATAAGGGTCTAAGCCCACCTGTCGTCGGACAGGTCTGGAGATTTAGACCAGATGGGGAAGTTAACGATCAAATGGTCTGTGGGACACAGACCACGGTGGATATTATGAAATAAAGTCGTTCGTGATGACACGAACGGCGGCGACAAAAATCTTAAGAGTTGGAGTTGCCTTTGCAAATATCGAATAACAGAAGCAGGCTGAAGGCCTGCCATAGTTATAGCCCAGGGTAAGGAGGCACGACGCAACCCTGGGTGGAAAATCGCAATTTATCGCCAGCGCTGGCTCGGGATCGCATGTCGGAGACGAGGGTATAATTGCCAGCAAGATTAACTAACACCAATATTGGACAGCTATTTTTATTCAATCGACAACTCCACTATTTACCATAATGGCTTGTGCGAAAGGTGCTTTCTCTTGATACTTTTGAGACCAAAAGTATCCAAAAGTCTTTGCCAGAGGCTATGCTTCAAATCGGCCAATAATTATAAAAAAAACAAAGATTGTTCACCGATTTGATTTTTGGTACTTGTCCAAGCCTAAAAATTGGCGGATCTCCCTCGCCCACTCGGGAGCTAGCCAATTTTCTTTACGGCTCAGACTGCATCCCAAAAACCGCATATACTCCATGGCACCCCAGTCCTAGTAACGACTTCATTTTAATAACTTCGTGGGAAGCGATATCGGCACCTAACCCAGGACAGGAAACATGACGTACACCTGTGACCTTCGGTATCCAATATTTTGGAGGTTGGGAGGTCGGGTGTCCGCTGACCGATGCTTGGTGTTGGGAAAACCCCAGCGGGGTGACAGATTTGTAGCGCGGGTTTTAACCCGGTGAAAAAAAATCAGGTCAGATCACAAGCGCTGGACCTGGATTTTCATTTGGAAACGCGAAGGTTGTGCCAGCAAGATGGAAGAGTTAAGAGTTTAAAGTGAAAAGTTTAAAGTTACCGTTTCGGTACTTTGACATTCGGAGTTCAATATTTTGGAGGTCGGGTGGCGGGTGACCGATGTTGGATGTTAGTTGAGATCTCTCAGTCGCATAATCAGACTTAGCTTCCCTTACCGATTAAGGTGCTCCTTCGAAATGACCGCTGCATAGAGATCGCGTTACAGGGTCATTTCGACGACGACGAAGGAGGAGGAGAAATCTCCATTGGTGACTCTGCTAGGATTACAATTGAGATCTCTCCTCGTACCTCGTCGAGATGACCAGAAGACAACGAGGGAGTGTTATACTGGTTTGAATTGGTAATGCAAGGAGAAATCTCTTTTGGCATTTCTGCACTAAACTACGAGAGATTTCTCAGTCGCAACAAGAGTGCTACTTCCTGAAAGTAGATCCTTACACTAGAAATTGAGACCCTGAAGGGGTCAAATCATTAATAGCCCAGGGTAAGGAGGCACGACGCAACCCTGGGTGGAAAATCGCAATTTATCGCCAGCGCTGGCCCGGGATCGCATGTCGGAGACGAATAGGTTTTGCCAGCAAGATTAACTAGCACCAATATTGGACAGCTATTTTTATTCAATCGACAACTCCACTATTTACCATAATGGCTTGTGCGAAAGGTGCTTTCTCTTGATACTTTTGAGACCAAAAGTATCCAAAAGTCTTTGCCAGAGTCTATGCTTCAAATCGGTCAATAATTATGAAAAAAATAAAGATTGTTCACCGATTTGATTTTTGGTACTTGTCCAAGCCTAAAAATTGGCGGATCTCCCTCGCCCACTCGGGAGCTAGCCAATTTTCTTCACGGCTCAGACTGCATCCCAAAAACCGCATATACTCCATGGCACCCCAGTCCTAGTAACGACTTCATTTTAATAACTTCGTGGGAAGCGATATCGGCACCTAACACAGGACAGGAAATAGGACGTACACCTGTGACCACCCGAGATCGCCTGGCGGAGACGAATAGGTTTTGCCAGCAAGATGGAAGAGTTGAAAGTTTAAAATGGAAAGTTTAAAGTTACTGATTTCGGTACTTTGACCTTCGGTATCCAATATTTTGGAGGTTGGGAGGTTGGGAGGTCGGGTGTCCGGCAGTTGAGTGGTGGAAAAACCCCAGCGGGGTGACAGATTTGTAGCACCGGGTTTTAACCCGGTGAAAAAAAATCAGGTCAGATCACAAGCGCTGGCCCTGGATTTTCATTTGGAAACGCGAAGGTTGTGCCAGCAAGATGGAAGAGTTGAGAGTTTAAAATGAAAAGTTTAAAGTTACCGTTTTCGGTACTTTGACATTCGGAGTTCAATATTTTGGAGGTCGGGTGTCGGGTGACCGATGTTTGCGTGTCGGGAAGTTGATTGAGATCTCTCAGTCGCATAATCAGACTTAGCTTCCCTAACCGATTCCGGAGCTCCTTCGAGATGACCGCCGCAGCGAGATCGCGTTACTGGGTCATTTCGACAACGACGAAGGAGGAGGAGAAATCTCTTTGGAAGTCAGAAGGCTAAAGTGTGAAATCTAAAACCTGAACCTCATACGCTTGGCCAGAATTAGACTCAATCACAGATGGAATAGTTTAAAATGAAAAGTTTAAAGTTACTGATTTCGGTACTTTGACCTTCGGTATCCAATATTTTGGAGGTTGGGAGGTTGGGAGGTCGGGTGTCCGGTGTTTGGGTGGTGGAAAAACCCCAGCGGGGTGACAGATTTGTAGCGCCGGGTTTTAACCCGGTGAAAAAAAATCAGGTCAGATCACAAGCGCTGGCCCTGGATTTTCATTTGGAAACGCGAAGGTTGTGCCAGCAAGATGGAAACGAAAACCGGATTGGAGTCCTACGGTTTGGAACAGCTCCTAATCAGGCGTTCAAACCGATCAACAAATCACGATCAGCGAAACCAATAGTGGTCTGTGCGGACACAGACCACGGTGCGGGATTCTGCTAGGGTTAAGAGGGAGATCTCTCCTTCCCGATGATTCGGGACAGGCTGTGCCTCGTCGAGATGACCAGAAGACAACAAGAGAGTGTTATACTGGTTTGAATTGGTAATGCGAGGAGAAATCTCCCCCTCTAATGAAACACAGAACCTTAAAAACTGCAACTGTCCACTGCGACTGAGACTTTCTACTGAAAACTGACCACCAGAAAAAAACTACCCCGCAGCACGCTTGCTCTTCCTGGCCTTAATCGCTTCTCTCTGCTTATAATACCTTACCTTTTCCTTCACTTGCTGTATGCGCAGCTTCTTATTATAGGCGATCAGAAAGAAGCAAAACAGCAAAAAGTAGATCATGGTCATATTCTTCATGCGCATGATAATCCCGGTGTTACTAAGCGCATTCATAAACGCCAGGGTTACCGGAATAAAGGTAATCATCCCTGCCTTGATAAACAGTGGCATATCCCGTATCGCTTCAGGAGTCCAGTTTCTATAGATAAAGAAACTCAGATATAGGTAAAGCAAATTTTCAAAAGAACTGAAAAAAGACACAAAATTATGCGCATCAAAGAAAAGTGGCCGGAACATATAGGTAAATAATTTCAAGGGCCAGGGGTAGCTCTGTAGGGCAAAACCAGACCCTACATTTCTCGTGTTCAATCCAGCACTTCGAACACCAGACATGGTTTCTAATGACTCTAAGCTCAGCTCTTCTATTCTTAAGGTTTCAAGGGTGCTGGGAAGCAATAAAACAGCTCCCACAGCAGCCAGGCTACTCAGGGCTATCTTATAGCCCAGTTTTACTTCCGAACCCATTAAAATGGCCAAGCCAGCCCCAGAAACTATGGCTTGCCCCATATGCGGCCTGGAAAGGTAAATAAAGAATAAAGCAATAACGGCCTGCCACCATCTCCCTTTATATTCTTGAATGGCAAATAGAAACCAAGCTATCCCCCAAAAGCAGATTGCATCCTTCCCCACCCCTGCAGTCCAGAAATGTAGATTCAGAAAGTAAAAAACGGTAGGAAATAGTGGGATACCAAAGACCTCATAATTTGTAGGAAATAACGCTGCTGTCATCACATAGATATAGCGTATCCCTATAAAGCCCAATGCCCCAAACAGAATATTCCCTGTCAAATAGGATAAGCCCATTAACTGACTTGGGATGTAGCATAACCACAAAATAAATGTAGTCCCTTCCCCAAAGTACGAGAACCAAGTAACCTCTCCTTTAATCAATACTTGTTCCATACCAAGTTTCCAATAGCCCTGAGAGTCCCCACCGTAATTAATAATATACCAGGTAAAGAAAAAGCTGAAGAAAATATGATAAGCCAGTAGATAATGGAGATGCAGCTCATACTTTTTAGGCAGCCCAAAGCGCTTCGCCATACTTGCATTAGAGTTGACAAGAGCGAGGATGACCAGAAGTATGACGATTATATCAAGCAATTTCCAAAGTCAATTTTATAAAAGCTGATTCTTGGACTAAGATCAGCGCAAGAGGTTGAAAGGGGGGCATTATTCTAAATTTCAATTTTTTTATTAGACAGCAATTCCAGATACAGTTTCTCTACCTCTTGGCAGTATCGCTCGGCAGTAAAATGCTTAAGGGCATGCTCTTTCCCTAATTCTCCCATTCTTCTACGGAGGTCAGGTTGGTCGATCAGAAGCTGAATCTTCTCTGCAATAGATTTGGGAGAACGGGGTGGTATTAGAAAGCCGGTTTGCCCATTCAAAACCACATCTTTTAAACCGCCTACATTTGAAGCTATAATTGGAAGTCCATGTAACATTGCTTCTGCTGCAACCAAACCAAATCCTTCTCTTGCAGATGGGATTACTAAAATATCCATCAATTTATAAAACAAATTGGTCTCTGATTGAAAGCCTGTAAAAATAATTTGATCCCAAAGTCCAGAATTCTTGGCAAGATTTTGGAGCGAATTTTTATCCTTCCCATCCCCTACTATTAGTACTTTTAAATCTTTATTACCGAGAATCTTAACTGCCTGTATTAAATCAGAAACCCGCTTATGGTCATCAAATAGCCGCCCTACCAACCCTATAATCAGTTGATCATCGTCTAAGGAATACTTCTTTTTTAGGGCTCTTAATTCATTTTCTCTGGGATTATTTGGAACCTGGACTCCATTTGTTATTACCCTGATTTTGACTGGCTGTATCCCTGTTTGTTCCTTTAAGTATGTTCCTACATTTGTGGAAATTGCTTGGATTACATCAGCTTGACTAGAAAACAGTCGAAGCAACAAATTAGCTTTTATAGATCGGTTTTGAGGATCCGAAGTTTCCTCAAATACAGTGACCGGAACATCCCAGAATAAAGAACCAAATGCCGCCATACTCATTCCTTCAAAGACTGCACCATGCAATATATGTGGTTTAAAGCTCTTAATTAACTTGCCCACCTGTCTATGCTTTAGCCATTCAAATGGATGCCTGAAAGCACCAACAGCTGTTATCTCTACCCCTTCTCTTTCTAAAGCTTCAGCAACAGGTCCACCTTTCCAGGTACATATTATTCTATGTTCAAATCTTTCTTTATCCAAGCCTCGAATTAAAGTTAGCAAGGTTTGCTCAACTCCTCCAAAGGCGATGGTTTCGATGCAGTGTAGGACTCGGATTTTCATAATTATGAATTCAGAATTCAGAATTAGAATATAGCTGCATCAAAGATTGAATATAATTTTCCACTGAAAAGCGCTCAGATTCCTTTTTTGCTCTTTCTCCCATGTCTTCACGCTCTTCTCTAGAAAAATCAATCATTTGCTGCATAGCTGATTGAATACTATCAATACTTAGCGGATCGATTAGGTTACCAGATTGGGAGTTTCCTAAAATCTCTGCGGCTCCTCCTACCTGGGTCACAATACTAGGTAAGCCAGCGGTCATGGCTTCCGCCAAAGAAACCGAAGACCCTTCCCGCAATGACGGGATAACAAAAGTATCCGCTGCCATTAGAAACGACCAAACATCCTCCTGAAACCCTAAAATTTCAATGTAAGCGCTCAATTCCTCATTCTTAATTCTTAATTCCAAACTCTCCCGCTCCGGCCCCTCCCCTATAATCCTCAATTGCAGTTCTCTATCAGGATTCGCCTTGACCAATCCACCAAAGGCCTCAATCAATCTCCCCAAATTCTTAATCGGCACCAACCTACAAGTACACACAAAAACAAATTCCCCCCCGTCATTTCGACTGGAGGAACGGAAGGAGAAATCTCTCTTTCTCCCATCCAAACTAACCGGATTATACACTACCTTCACTTTCCTTTCTTCCACCTCTCCTAACTCTACAATATTCCTTTTTACTGCCTCTGAGATAGCAATTACTCTATCGGCTTTACGATAAATCCACTTAAAAATATATTTCCAAAACGAATGATGATTGGGAATACCAATTTCCTCTCCGATAATCAAAGGAACATTAGCTATTTTAGCTGCCCAAATGCCATGAAAATTGGCCTCTCCCCCTTGGCAATGAACTACATCAGGTCGAAATTCGGATAAAATTCTTTGTAGTTTCTTTAGGAGTTTGAAATTGGGGATTCTGGGATTAAAACCTAAAGTCTGAATTGGGATACCTTGGACAGCTAATTCATCAGCCACTTTGCCTCCTTTACCTAATACGATAAGCTTTAGCTCAATACCTTCTTGGTTATGAAGAACGGGCAGGGAATTGGCCAATACTTTTTCTACTCCACCAAAATCCAGTTCAGATACTATTCTGACAACTTTCATTGGGTGTAGATATACCTAAAACAGAATTTCAAATAGTTTCTGATCAGTTTTTTTAAACTGGGATCTCTTAAAGCAAACTTGAAAAAGAAGAAAGGTAGTAAGTAGGGAATCTGGCTTAGAGGGTAAGAATTGGTTCTTTCCTTAAGTAAGTTTTGACCTTTGAAAAAATTAGCTTCTGAATCAAAGTATTGAAAAAGATTAAGCGTCAGATACTTATCGCGGAAAACCAGCCAGCAGGGATTATCGGAGGGTATTTCATACTCTATTTTGAACATTTCTGTAAAAATAGTACAATCAAGATTGGGGATTACTTCTACACTTCCCGAAGCCTCGAGGTCATAATGCATTAATGGGGCTTGGACATAATAGGCTTTTTTAGTCCAATCAAATGCACGTAGCCAAAGGTCTATGTCTTCTCCCTTTGTCAAATTAGATTTAAACCCCACCTTATCTGTAAAGAAATCCCTGTGGATGATCGTAGAAGAGGAAGTAAATAAGGTGTTCTCTACAGCAGTTTTGAAATAGTCTGTAATCTCCAAAATAGTAGGTTCCAGAATTTTATCCGGCAATTGCTCATTAGCATAGGAACTGCCCAATAATCCAGCATTTGGAAATTCTTCAAGTACATGATTCATCCAAAACAAATATTCCGGATGCCAATAATCATCCGCATCCAAAAATGCTATGAAATCAAATTTGGATTGGGCTATTCCTCTATTTCTTGCGGCTGAAACTCCTTGATTGGTTTGATTGAAAAGAATGACTTGATCTCCATAATTATCCTTTACTAGCTCCTCCCCCCCATCCGTACTTCCGTCATTGACCACAATGATCTCGAAATCCTGAAGGCTTTGATTGAGCACCGAATCAATAGCCCGTTGGATATAGGGAGCTTTGTTGAAGAGTGGGATGATTACGCTGAACAAATGGATGTTAAAAGTTAAATGTTAATTGTTAAAAAAGGCGTTTAAGTCTAAGGGCATTTTTAAAGCCCAGGTATTTAGAAAGCATTTGGAATTTGGGGCCACCGATATAGGTGGGCTGATCCACACCTAGATTTTGCATCAGGCTTTCTGCCTTGGAGATCAAGTCAGGATACTGGGGAAAAACATCATAAATAAACTTCTGATAGACCTTTTTCAAAGCGATTCGTACCCGTTTCGAATCTTCGAATTTCAATACTTCCCGCTCATAGCACATATAAGAATCCAATAAAGACTTTATGGCTTTTTCAGACTTTTGCTGACTAACATTGTTTACTCCGGGGCTTCGGTAATAGACTTTCCCCTCCGGTTCATAGAGCACCTGCTCCGCATGCAAGAGCACTCTGGTAAAAAACTCACCATCCTGATTGATGGTCAAAGTCTCATCCCAAGGCCCGGCCTTTTCGATAAGTGAGCGAGGGGTCAAATAGACTGCTGGCTGATGCATTTCCTGTTTATTCCAAAATCTTAAAAGTAAATCTGAGCCTGATTTAAAATCCTGAAAAACTCCATAGGGAATGGAGTAAGATTTTTTCAAATCATCTTGAAACAGCCTCCATTCACATGAAGCCAATATGGATTCTGATTGGCCTTGCAATAATTTGATCTGATTGGCTATTTTATTAGGAGATAATAGATCATCCGCATCCAAAAACTGAATATACTCCCCTTTTGCAGCAGCTATGCCAACATTGGTTGCAGCTGAAACCCCTTGATTATCCTGGTCAATCAATTTGGTTTTATCCGGGTACTTTGCAAAATATTCTTTAAGAATTTCAAAAGAACCATCTGTAGAACCATCATCCACCAAGACTAACTCTATATTGGGATAAGTCTGCTGTAATGCCGATTCCAAAGTCTCTCGAACAAATGGAGCTTTATTATAAACCGGGATAATAATGGAAACCAGCGGGTCTTGACTCTTGGTTCTTGTATCTTGCATCTATCTTTTTGTCTCCCCTCCTCTGATCAAACTAAAATATTCCTGAATGGCTCCCATATTAATAGCATGACAGACTTTAAGAATGGGAATAGATTCTTTCGGGAAAAGAGTAAAGAGCCGCTTCAATGCAAATCGATACCGGGCCCAAAGAAATTGGATTAAATGTCTCCGAAAGCCGATGGAATCATCCTTAAACCTTCTTGTATAGGTACCACCTAATAATCGTTGGTATTTATTGACTAATTCTGAAACATGAAACCTAGCAGGATGATATACGATGAGGTCTGGAATATATGCAACCTCATACTTTCGAGATATTCTACCTGATAATTCGGAATCACCATTAGATTTTAATTCAGAATTAAATCCTCCAAACTCTTCAATCACTGATTTATAGGAAAACCAATTCGCTGTTATAGCTTTTCCCTCTTTAGCATAAAGCTCCGTAGTAAAACCGCCCGTATATTTTTCATAGATTTCGGCAGGTGATAAATGATTTGGATCTTTAAAAAACAAAGGGACAGGTCCTGTCAAAATCCCAATCTCCTTTTTGAAATCCTGAGAAAACAGATCCCAAGCGTTTTTCAACCAATCCGTATCAGGAAGACAATCAGCATCAGTAAAGGCAATGATATTTCCTTGGGCTGCCGTAATTCCCTTGTTTCGAGCTGCATAGGAACCGGGGTTGGACTCTTCCAAAATCTTCAAAATATAGACAAGGGAAAGTTTTTCAGGTAGAACCAAGGGGAAATACGGGTCATTATTAACTACAATTACTTCCCAATAATCTCTTTTGAGAATTTGTTGGTTTAATTGTTCCAACAGTAAAATCAACCTGTCATTATCCTTATAATGAGGAATTATCACGCTGATCATTCCGAATAGCTAATCTTACTAGATTGATAAAAATGTCTGATAAACCTGTCTTTAAAGATTCCGAAAAATCTAAAAGAAATATGAAATATCACTTTTCTGAAAAAATCAGATTTGATAGGATTTGATATTGCCCTTGAATATAAATAGGCAAAATTTTCCTTTTCGCAGGGATAAAGATTCTTAATGCCAATATTATCAACCCAAACCCATAGAAATCGCAATTGAGATTCCCTAGAGCGTAGCGAGATTGTATTGCTTTCATGTCTCCTAGCAATAGAAACCGGTTGATCCAATTCCCCGGCGTGAAATAGAACCTTTCTCGAAACTCTATTCCATAACTCTGTATCCTCGTGGAGCCTTAACCTAGTATCAAAGACCCCTGCTTTCTCAAATACTTCCTTTCTAAATGTATTGGCATTGGTATGTCCCAAAATGACATCATTACGCATGATATGGCAATACACCTCTCTCAAATCATTCGTACCAAGCATTTCAATCAAGTTGTCATTGCAGCCAAATAACTCTTCCCTACCCTCTGGAAATCGAATGGCTGAAAGTGAATAAACAGCCATAACATCAGGATTTTTAAACATGGCGCTATCCTTTGAAAATCTGTTTGGTAGATACCAATCGTCTGCATCCAAAAACGCAATAAAATCGTATTGAGCACTTCTTATTCCAAGGTTTCGACTATGGCAAACTCCTAAATTTCTCCCTTGAGGATGAGTCACCAAACGAACTTTTTCAAATTCTAAGCTAAGCTTTTTGCATACTTCCAATGAATTGTCTTTCGATCCATCCTCAATAAGGATTATTTCGCCAACTTCAGACTGTACCAAAGCCGATTGTACCGCCTCTTCAATAAAATGAGCTACGTTGAAAACGGGTATTATTACCGAGACCTCAAACAATTTAGCTAAATCGATAAAAATTGATCATTTTTTTCGTAAATGCCTTCTTTCCGCATTGCTCAATTGCTAATTCACGGATTGCATTTGGATTATACTCAGTATAATTAAATTTAAGCTGCAAAATAGCATCAGCCATTGCCTCTGCGTCTCTTACTGGAACTAACAATCCGGTTTGGGCATTGATACTATCCTCAACACCACCGTTGGAAGTGCTGACTAAGGGCAAGCCACACATCATTGCTTCCCTTACAGCTATCCCATGAGGTTCTTGAATACTGGGCGAAACAAATACATGGGCTTGACTAAGCACATCGGAAATCCTCTCCCTGGGTACTAAAGGCAAAAACTCTCCATGGTCATAAATCCCCAATTCCCGACTTTTACGAACAAATAGGTTTTCGGCAGAATGGATCGAATTTTCATCAGCCCCTTTCCCCACCATGATAAATCGAATACTTGAATCACGCCGTATAACGATAGCCATCGCCTCTAGAAATTCTACCGCCCCTTTGATCGGCAAGGAATTGAGAATGGTAATCACAGTAAAGGTTTTATTCCTTCTTGCAAGGTTGATGCTGTACATATCTTCGTCCACCAGATTCCAAATCACCTCGGGATTGCATGCAGGCTGATTCATCATCACCTGCCTTCGCTCATCGTAGCTAACAGCCGCTGTTTTTTTTGCCAATGCAAATGCTTCAAGAATCAACTTTGCCCTATATCTAGAATAATAGTGGAACACAAAAACCTGATGCTCAATGATAACGAATGGAATTGTATGTTCTTTAGAAAGCTCATGTGCATAAATTCCCGCATCCATCCCACTTTGGGCATGTATCAGGTCCGGAACAAACCCGGTAACTTTCAAGGATAAGAAAGCTTTTTGGAATAACCTGATTGCCAGTTTAACCCTATACTTTTCGGGAACCCTTCTGTTTTTGGGAATGATAAAGCCATAAGCATCCGGACTTTGGATAACCAACCCTTTGCTGATTGGCCAGTTGGTTTTTACCAAACTCAAAAAATAAATCCAAATCAATTTCAAAAAAGAAATAGACTGTTCTTCCCCATATAAAACAGCTATTTCCCCCACCTTGGAAAAATTTAATAATTCAGCTTGTTCCCTGAAAAATGACCCATTTAAAGGCTTTTTTAATGCTGGGTACCAAGAAGGGATAATTAGAATTTTTTGCACACGTTTATTTTAAATTTCTAAATAAAAATCTCCTGAATTCTGATTTATTTTCCTTAAAACGTTTATAACTATAAAGAAACAATAATTGAATTTCATCAACTAGCGATGCCTTATTGTAATTATTATAGTTAAATTTTAGCTCCAGATTACATTTTACAAAGAATTTTAGCTTACCATAAAATTTTGTACTGACATTAAAATCATGCATCGTAACACACCACATTGGAATATCATTATTCACTTCTAGTTTCTCGGAAATTCTATAAAAATCAGTATGATTTCGTGAAATCGCACCTAAAAACCCCAATTCTTTTCTTTTTTCAATGAGGGAAATAAAAACATTCGATTTATGTTCAGATGAACACATAACATTTGATTTTAAATCAAAAAAAATTCCATTATTAAAATTAATTGGTAGATATTCTTGTCTATTAAAAAACTGCTGAACGGTTGCAATATAATTGATATGAAGCATATCATCTGTATCTATATTTGATGTAATTAAATATTCGTACTCCTTATCAACAATATTGTTCAAATCATTTTTATGGTAATTATAAAAATTCTTTACCGTTTCTTCCTTGATTAATATGTTTATAAAATTGAAAGGTTTAAATTTTTCATAAACCATATCCATTATCATTTTTGGCGTTTGAGAAACAAAATATAAATACCATTTGAATTCTTTGTTAGTTTGTGCAATTACTGAAGGAAAACAAGTTTTAAAAAAAACATCAAGCCTGTACTTTAACCATTTTTCTGGATCTTCATACGGTAACCAAATTTTTTCTCTATATCCAACATTGACCCTCGTAAATAATAAATGTTCGAATTCCTTTTTCATTTTTAGACTATTTATTCCGATATTTCATATAAAAAAAATATGTTATTATCGTTTTCTGAATATTGTAGTTTCGGAAAAAGAATATTCTTGAACTACAGGTCCGTAATTTTTGTAACTTACCCAGGTTTTAAGTTTTCCTAATTCATTTTGATATCTTTCTCTTTCTGAATTATCAAAAAGAAGATATCCGCCTGATTTGAGTTTATTTAAACTATTTTTTAGACATTCTATCCTCACTCTCCCATCAATCACAATTAAATCAAAATAGCTATTCTCATAACTATTTATTGAATTAACATATTTAGTGAAATCATAATTTTCCCAAATAGGTGAGCTCTGACTTTTAATAGCTTTAGAAGCTAAACTATTTATTTTTTCAGGGGAAATTAAATCTAGTTTAACATTATTTATCCCTAATTCTTTTAATTTAATTTTCAAGGAGCTGTACCATTCCTGATTGTGTTCAATCGAAATAACTTGTTTAACTTTTCTAGAAAAATATATTGTTGACCCTCCTGAACCATATTCAAATACCTTCATCTCCTTATTTATTCTTTTTTCTAAAAATTTTAAACTACCGTATGATATCCAAGGAAGTCCTTTTTCAAATGATGATACCGGGGAATTAGTATTGACCCTGATGTAATAAAAAAAGTATTTAAGGGCTGGTAAAATAGGTTTTTTTTTGTCAAGGGTAAATTTCAATTGGTAAACAAAATATTTTATGGCTAACCAATGTGATTTTTTCATATTACTCATTATGCAAGGTGGTCTTTATTAATTTCAAATGATTTAGGTACTAGTAGATAATTTCTATTCTGATTGTCGTTATTCTCACCCAAGTTCGCTACTTTAATTAATCCAGTACTTTCCTGAATGAAATAAAAATCATAATCCAATCCATCAATTAAAAACTCAACCTTCTCTCCAATCATAATATCCTGAATTTCTAATATAATCAATGGTTTATGCTCTTTCAGAAATCGTTGATAGCCTTCCAATACTTCCCCCTCATACGTTTCAACATCTATTTTAATCAGATCCACCTTTGGTATTCCCAAAGACAGAATGACATCATCCAATTTATCAACTTGGACCAAAATGGATTTTTGTTTTTCAGGTCTCCAATCCTTGTTTAAACTTCCATGAGTTGTATTAAAACTATCAAATGTCAAATCTCCAGTATTATAAAATGGCAATTCACCTTTTAGATTGGAAAGAGCTAGTTGATGACAATAAATATCAAAAGAGTTGATTTCGGCATTCTTTTTCAAAACCTTAAAAATATTGGGTTGAGGCTCAAATGCATGCACTATAGCACTTGGATTGTAAGCTTTAGCCATAACTGAAAACCAACCCGAATTTGCGCCTATATCCAAAATCACTTGTGATTTTTTTGACAATTCACACCACAATGCTCTGGTCCTTCCTTCATAATTGAAATTCTCGAATCCATCCCAAAACATCTCTGTCTCCCAATAAAAAGCATTATTGTACAACCAAAACTCCATTCCATCTTTGGTATTAACCTTAAACTTATCAAAAAAAGTTCTTTTCTTTAGATTCAAAATTGGTTGAAGTGGCCTGATTAAAGAATAAAAAGGTCTGGCTAAATGATAGTGATAAAATGACTTAATTTTTTTCATTTATGAATTAGATAAGCATTTGATATTCCCTTCTTTTCAAACCAATTAAACATACTGACAAAAGGATATCCAGCATGAATCAGCTTATTTTTTACAATGGATTCTTCCATATTTCTTAGGTCATATTTCTCTTTTCTATATTTTCCCTCTAATTTTCTGTGAATCCGGTAGGAAATGTAAAAGTACCAATAAGCCAATGTAAAGGGCACAAATTTATCCATCACCAGACTGAAAGGAACATAATCCCTCATCATAATGTAATTGAAAGTCTGCATGTCATAGTTTCCGTCATCTCCTAAACCTTCAAATATGGTACACATTTTCTTAAATACTTCCGCTAATTTACCGGACTTTCCGCCCACAGTTCCTGGATTCAAAACTGGGAAATACAGCATACTTGGAGGAATTTTTCCCGGATACTTTTTATCAAAAGCCTTTAGCGCTTTTAGTGTCCATGTACCGTTTTTCCAAACTCTCTTATCTCCCCTGCCGACGAAAACCAATTCGGCATTCTCTCGCAATAGCAGTAAGGGGTTTTTATTAAATACCACATCATTGATATCTGTGGTAACAACATAGGTTTCGGGACTTAGTTGGGTGATAAACTCATTGAATATAAAAAACCGCTCATCATTCAGTGAATATTCTCCAAGAGTACAATGGACAAATGAAATCCTATCAGAACTGTAAGTTTCTAAGAATTCTGATGAAAGTTGATCGTAAAATACTATACCGCGCAAACCCAATTCATGGATGCTCTTATACCAGGCCTCCAGATAGCTGAAGTTGTCATTTTTTTGCCTGATTCCCCGAACAGGATCATTTTTGGAAGTGAAGTAATTGGATAAAACCACCAACTCCTCTCCTGTATCATGGATTTCTTCAAGGATATTTTCCAGCGGTCCTATTATCCTATTCATAAACATTCAGTGATTTTGCTGAGATTTGACTTTTCCATAAAGTCCTGGAAAAAGGTGGGCAGCATAATACTTACAAAACTGAACAGGGAAATATATCTTTTTGCAAGTAAGCGGTCCTTTAAACAGATGGCTGACATATTGGGTCCATGCCATGCTAAAATTTTTATCGTGGAGAAAGTGCCACTCATTTTTCCAGCTGTGATTCCAAAGATGAACTGCATAGGTTTCAGCCTGTACAAATGGCCTAAAATCCTTTTCTCTCTCAGCAAATGGCAATGGGTAAAAATATTCCTTTGTATAAACTTTTGCCTTGTCCCTGTCCAAATAGGTCGTTAGGAAAGTGGGGATATCCAAAGGTGAATCATAATCAAATTCCAGCTGACGATAACTCTCAAGCAATTCAGATAGCAGGGGATTGCTTCTGATCGAACCAATGATTCCTGCACTAATAAGTCCTTCCTTTTCTTCCCCCAAAAAAAAATCCAGGTTCAATAAGCAACCGAAATCTTTCAATACCAACATGTCCGTATCGAGGTAGATTCCTCCTTCAGTAAACAGGGCATGCAATCTGCACACATCAGATACAAAGGCAAATTTCCCAAACTGATAGGCTTTGGATGAAAAATCATAGGCAGCATAATCAAAATTATCCTCATTCCAGCATTTGATTTTATAATCAGGCAACACTTCCCGCCAGGATTGGATACAACTGAGTTCCAAATCTGTCATGGGTTCCTTACCAAACCAGCAATAATGGATAGTATTTGGGATCATTGATTCAGCATAGAAACTTTAGGAATCTCCAACTTACGACAATTCAATAGGACATCCCTAAGAGTTTGTTCCTTAAAAAAAGAGTCGCATCCATTCCAAATAGGTAACAGGAAATTAAGATTTTTGGACTTTTGGCATCTATCTTCCAAAGGGGTTGCAGTCTTTTTATTTTTTTGAAAGCTTCTTTGGCCAAATCAGGAAATTGGAAGATTACCATAAGGATATACCGCTCATAATTGGCTACCAAAGCCCTTTTTACCCTTAAATCACTTTGCTTTTCGAGGATATGAGATTCATAGCTTTTCAATGAATCAAGATAGGATTGATAACTTTCAAAAGTTTCCTTTCTACTTTGATGCCTCCTATCAGGTTTTCTGTAGTAAGTTAACAAATCGTCTAAGTAGCAAATACCATCACTTTCCAACAGTACTCTTGCCATCAATTCCCCGTCCTGATTTCGGATAAGATTTTCATCCCATAAGCCTGCTTTCAAGTGAATGGAAGAAGAAATCAAATATGCATGATTTGGCACAAAAGAAATTTCTTCCCATAATTTCAAAAGTAATTGGAGACCATTATCGGGATAATCCATCCATCGATTGGGGCTATAAGTTTTGCAGTGTTCATAGGGATCGATAGTTTCAATCATGCCTTCTCCGATAAAACTGGTCCAATTGGCAACTGAAACCATTTCCTGAGTCGAGGTGGATAATTGTGCGACTTGCTTCTCAATCTTTTGAGGGTGGATCAAATCGTCTGAATCCAACCATTGGATATACTTTCCATTGGACTTTTCAAAAGCAAAATTCCTGGCAGGGTTGCCACCGGCTTCGCGGTTATTAGGTCTCTTATACAGTTGGAACCTTGAATCTTTTGCAACATATTCCTCTAGAATCTCCCAAGAACCATCCGTACTGTGATCATCCACAATAATACATTCCCAATGTGTGTATGTTTGATTTAATACCGAATCTAAGGTTTCCCTAAGATATGGGGCTTTATTGTAGTTGGGGATAAGAATGGAGACGAGAGGCGATTCCATTATGAGGGAGAAGTTACAATAGCCTGTTTATTAGAAAGTCTAGAGTATTTGTTAAAAAATTGGGAAGATTTTAAAGGAAGTAACTCTTTCATTTGTTCTAAAATATAATTTTCGTCCTCTCTATCAGTATCGTCCAAAAATACGATGGAAGTTTCATTTACTCGCTCTTTAAGAAAGTACACGATCCCAAATCTCGCAAATTGAGATTCATAACCCTTCGGGCCATCAATGATTACTAAATCATACTTTTTCTCTCTTAACAATGAACTTTTGGGTAATTCAAACCATTTCCCACCATCCTTAGCAAATTCAGAGTTTGACCCAATTTCAAAATTATAAAAATCAACATTTTCACATTGCTCTTCAAGATGTTTTTGCCATGATGAGTCTTGGTCAATACTGATAAATTCAGGATTGTATCCCAGTTCGGAAATCAGATTGCTCAAAATAATGGTGGATAATCCTGATCCAACCTCTAAAATAGTTGCAGGTCTATGAATTACAATATCATTTGCGATATGTTGAATTTCTTGAAAGGAAAGCGTGTAGCCTGTCTCAAATACAAAACTACTTGGAAAGTAGGGTTTCAGAATCTCCATCGCTTTAAGTTCTTTAAACTTAAAGTCTGAATATTCCCTCGTGCTTTTTACAATGCGGTATTCCAATTTCTCAACCCCGAATATTTTGTCTCTCAATCTTGTTAACCAATGAATCATAATACTTCGAATGGAAGATAAATATTTGTTTGCCCATTTGGGATTTTTAAGGTGTTGAATAGCTCACCTGAATTATCTACTGAAAAAGTCAAAACATTTGAAAACCAGTCAGCAACATCAACGCCATCGTGAATAAAAACAGTTAAATTATAAGTCCCCGGCAATAATGGGTTTTTAGGAAATTCAAAAAGAATTTCACTTTTACTAAAATCAAAAGTACTCTTGGATTCGGAACTCATCCAAAGAATCCTTTGATTATACTGATTGTCTATTCTCAAGTCAATCCTAGCTTTCGATAAATTGAAATTATTTTTGACTTTATACCTTAATTTAATCGATAAGAGTTTTCCAGTCTCTAATTCTTCTAAATGATTTTTATTAGAAGATATGATAATTTCTTCCAGCCTTATATTTTTATTCCCCTTTCCTACTACCCCAGCCTCTTGGATATTTAGATAATTATTACTGTGTTCTCCAGCTAAATAAAAGTTGAGCGTTTCTGATGTTTCACTAACAATCCTGACTTTTCCCTCATTTAATAAAACAGAGCGATTACAAAGATTTCTTACTGCGTCCATATTGTGGCTAACAAAAAGTACAGTTCTTCCCTCCTTCTGACTTACATCTTCCATCTTTCCTAGGCATTTCTGCTGAAATTCATAATCCCCAACTGCCAATACTTCATCAATAATCAAAATTTCAGGCTCTAAATGGGCTGCAACTGAAAATCCCAATCTTACCCGCATTCCCGAAGAATAGAACTTAACGGGAGTATCGATGTATTTTTCTACTCCTGAAAAATCAATGATTTCGTCCAGTTTACCATCGATTTCTTTCTTGGTCATTCCCAAGATAGTCCCGTTCATATAGATATTTTCCCTGCCTGTAAGCTCGGGATGGAAGCCCGTACCCACTTCCAGCAAGGCTGCTACCCGGCCAATCATTTCTATCCTACCTGAGGTGGGTTCAGTAATTTTGGATAGGATTTTAAGCAAGGTTGATTTCCCAGCACCATTTTTTCCTATTACCCCCAATACTTCTCCTTGCTTTACTTCAAAACTGACATCCTTCAGAGCCCAGTGGACAGACTCACTCTCATCTTGGAATTTTCCAAGGCTTTTGATCCGCTTGAAGTTCTCTACAGGAGCCTTAAAACTATTCCAAATCTGCTGAGCAAAGGTGTCAGCCTTCTTTTCTTGCAGACCGATTCGGTAGCGCTTGGAGAGGTTATCTACTTTGATGATGGTGTCTGACATTGCTTTACCCCCTGCCCCTTTTCTGCCCCCTACCCCCTAAAGGGGAGGTTCGATTTGTGGATAAATAATACTTAGAATTCAAAATTGGCATTGTGGTATTTTATGAAGATGGTTAATGCTTTGCATTCAAATTAAGAATAAGATGGGTTTTGATGGACCAACCTTTCCCCTGCCCCCTAAAGGGGAATTCCATTTTGTAGTGATAAAATATCGATTACTCAAATCAGACATCCGGCTATTTTTCTAAAGCCGTTTAATCCTTTCAATTTCATTTAAGATAGTTGTTAGTACCAGTTGTGTTTCGTGTAGAATATCTTGATTTGAGAACCTAAGGATATGTAAACCCAAATTCTGAAGGTCTTCTTCTCTCCCTTTATCCCTTTGTTGCTGATCTTTTTCTTGATGAATTTCTCCATCCAATTCTATGACTAGTTGAAATTTATGGCAATAAAAATCAACAATAAATTTTGAAATGGGGTGCTGTCTTCTAAAGTGTAAGCCATTGAGTCGATTTGCTCTTAATTTTTCCCAAAGAACCCGCTCAGCTGGAGTCATTTGCTCTCTCAGCTCTCTAGCTCTTCTAAATATCTCTGGAGAAGCCTTATGATTGAATTTCCTAGACATTACCCCACTTTAGAATCTTCCTTATTTAAATTTTCGGTTTTTATGTAAATACCATGAATCATAATCTGAAACGTTCTCCCCTCCTTTAGGAGGGGCCGGGGTAGGTAGATAAGCAACATCCGTACCCCTAAATCTCCTAAATGGGACTTTTGATTACGTATAAAATCTAATTCGCTTACTCGAATATTCATTTTTAGCAGGATCAACTCCCCCTCTCTCTTTAGGAGAGGGGGCTGGGGGGAGAGGTCAAGCAACATCCGCATCCCCCTGCCTCCCTAAAGGGGAGTTATGCCACATCGGCAAAAACACGCTCCATTTTTCGAAAGTAAAACAAGCCAAAAACAAACAGAAAAGCGGCTAATATCGCCCCAGGCCATATCCATTCCCAAGGCATGGGACGGCTGAGGAACATGGCACGGATTCCTTCAATTACTCCTACCATAGGATTTAAGGAGTAGAGAAATTGATATTGCTCAGGAACTGCGGTCGTACTATAGACAACCGGAGCACCATAAAGCAGGAGTTGGACGATAAAGCCAAGGGCATATTTCACATCCCGATATTGAACGGCCATAGCTGATAGAATCATTCCTATTCCAAGGGAGCAGGCCAGGAGTTGGATTAAAAGTAGTGGAAGAAAAACCACTTGCCATCCTGGAAGTACCTGAAAATAAATCAGCAAGAATAAGAGCACTGCAAAGGAAATGATAAAATCCAAGAGCTTGGAAAAGATGGCTGCTAGCGGCAGTATCAAGCGGGGAAAATATACTTTGGTAATCATCCCTGCATTAGCAACCAGACTATTCGCTGATTCATTGAGGGTACCAGAGAAGTAATTCCAAGGCCATAAAGCCAAGTAGGAAAAAAGAATATAAGGCATCCCATCCGAATCCACTTTAGCCAGTCCTCCGAATACCACTGTAAATACCAAGGTTGTAAAAAGGGGTTGGATTATCGCCCAGCCTACTCCTAGAATGGATTGGGCATAGCGAGCTTTGATTCCCCGGACTGTCAAGAAATAGAGCAGGTCTTTGTATCTCCATAGTTCTTGAAAATCTACTACTTTCCAGCCTTGAGAAGGCTGTATGATGGTTTTATTCATCCCTACCTTTTCTTGCCAAGAAATTAGTTTCCTTTTGAAAATTCAATGCATTTAACTCTACAACTGACTTTGACTTTAAATCAAGCACATGATACCCTAATCCTTGAAATTGCTTTTTTAAATTTTCCCTTTCACTATTTGAATTCGCTTCAAATATTACCTCTGGATATTTTTGCTTAGGAAAGTTTTCTCCTCCTCTCAAAACTCCTTCTTCAAAACCTTCCGTATCAATCTTGATCAAATCAGGTTCTATATTATTCATTTCCAGAAAGTCATCTAGTCTATTGACTGATACTGGATAGGATTTTACCTTCCCTCTGTTTCCAAACTCAGTAATTTTCAAGGAACCCAACCAAGTTTCTCCTTCCGGGAAAACAATTTGTGTTTCACACTTTTCTTCACCCATAGCTATTGCATACCATTCTCCTTCTACATTATTATATCGACACATTCTCTTAAAAAAGGCTTTACACTCAGGATTTGGTTCGATAGAAACTGCTCGAATTCCACATTTCAAGAATAACAGGGAATGTGTCCCGAAATTAGATCCTATATCCAGAAATGTTTTTGGAGGGTTAGTTGACATTATCGCTTCTTCATAATAGGCTTTGATTTCATAATCATGGGCCACTATTGATATAGCTGTTTCCCAATCTAGTGCAAAGCTTTCCGATTGAAGCGGCATTTTAAGTTCCTTTCCAGCAAACTTCACAAGCCAAAACCCATCTATAGAATAGTGATTCCCATCACGAAAAATTTTTGAAAAAAGCGCATGGAAAATTGACTTTTCATAAAAGGAAAACTTATGATATAATGTATTAAGCTTCCTTCTTTTTTCTGGATTCAGAACAGCCCTTTTCACAAAAGACTGAGAAATGTTTCTTATCCAATGAAACTTTCCATTGAGTTTGAGAACAAATTCAAAAAAATTCATCTATTAAATATCATTATTAATCAGCCAGTTTCGCTCCCAAATACCATCTAGGTAGCTGTCATATTCATGACGAGGAGGTAAGAAGGGTTTGGTGACGGGGATCAAGGTAGCGGTTGTCAGTTGGCGGATATGGGTTGGCAGCTGGCGGTAAGTAGAAATAGGTTTCTGGCTTTTAGGTTTTTGCTAATAACATACCAGTAGAGTAGAAATACTACCGGGAGGAAAATTAGGTATTCGTAAGAGTTAAAGAGCACTTAGGAATATAAAACGGAAATGAATTGAGGAATACCAGCAGCCTTCAGGAGGTAGTTATTGATTCTGCCAGGGTGGACAAGTGTTTGTTTTATTTGTTGGCCTGCGGCAATTTTAGAAGTTCTAATTCGCTGATTCTTTTAAAATGCTTGTTATTGAGCGTAGCCAATGGGATCTGACCAGTCATTGCAACAGAGGAAATTAGTATGTCGGCTATATCAATGAGCTTAATCATACCTTTAAGTTGTTGGTATATTTTTGAAGCCGTAATTGCGGATGGTTCATCAAATGGAAGAACTTTAATCATACTAAATAACTCTTGCCAAAAGTTAATTTAGGTTTCCGTTGACCCTAATAGCACTTCGTATTGAGTGATTGAAGCCAGTTTGAAATCATAGTTGCCTAATGAAAGTTGATATAGAATTGATTTCTCTTTAATCTTTTTCCGGAAATATTCTATCAAGATTCCTGTATCCAGGATAATTATTTCTTTCTCCATTGATTAAAAACGGCTCTATTCAATTGGAAACTTTTGAAATGAGCGTCATCCATTTCCGGGCCAGAAAGCAGGAACTGAGGGAATTTTGTACTGCTTGTCTGCGATTCCTTTACCAGCATCAACTCAAGTTTTTTCGTGAATTGAAGTATCTCTTTATTAGAAAGTTTTCTGGCCATTTCCAAAATCCTGGATACCTCAGGTTTGGCCGCAGCATGATATACCTGGCTACTGGGTTCACTGACCGTATCTACATGTTTCTTTTTTGCTCCCATAACTACATTTTCAACCGGTAATACACTGATTTTTCTGCTGTGCTAATTATAATCTGAAACGTAAATTAACTTCCGCTGAAGTTATTACACGAAAATGAAAAAACACAAGTCACTGGATATCAAAGGGTAGCTGTTAAATATCCGTGAAGCCCCTCAGCCTTTACCTACCTGTCATTATCATAATGTGATAGAAGGTGGGATTACCCATAGCTTCGCTTCTTCACTCCCACGAGGGAGCTAGCGACCGAGTAATAAAATTACTCAGTGCACGGAGATATACAAGTGAAAGGGAGGAAATTCTGTTTTGGGTTGAGATTTCTCAGTCGCATCAAGGGTTCTGCTTCCCATACCGATTAAGGAGCTCCTTCGAAATGACCGCTGCATCGAGGTCGCGTTTTCGGGTCATTTTGACGACGACGAAGGAGGAGGAGAAATCTCTTTGAAGGCTCAAAGCTGAAAGTAGAGTCAGGAAGTTGGATGTCCGATATCCGGTGTCCGTTACTGGGTGACCACAAAGTGGCAGTTGGGTGGTGGAAAAACCCCAGCGGGGTGAGAGATTTGTAGCGCCGGGTTTTAACCCGGTGAAAAAAAATCAGGTCAGATCACAAGCGCTGGCCCTGGATTTTCATTTGGAAACGCGAAGGTTATGCCAGCAAGATGGAAACGAAAACCGGATTGGAGTCCTACGGTTTGGAACAGCTCCTAATCGGGCGTTCAAACCGATCAACAAATCACGATCAGCGAAACCAATAGTGGTCTGTGCGGACACAGACCACGGTGCGGAGATTACAATTGAGATTTCTCAGTCGCATCAAGGGTATTGCTTCCCATACCGATTAAGGAGGTCCTTCGAAATGACCGCTGCATCGAGGTCGCGTTATAGGGTCATTTCGACGACGACGAAGGAGGAGAAATCTCTGTTGAAGTTTGAAAGCTCAAAGCTCAAAGCTGAAAGCTGAAAGTAGAGTCAGGAAGTTGGATGTCCGATATCCGGTGTCCGTTACTGGGGGACCACGAAGTGGCAGTTGGGTGGTGGAAAAACCCCAGCGGGGTGAGAGATTTGTAGCGCCGGGTTTTAACCCGGTGAAAAAAAATCAGGTCAGATCACAAGCGCTGGCCCAGGGTCGCGATTCGAAGACGAAAATGGTTTGCCAGCAAGATGGAAACGAAAACCGGATTGGAGTCCTACGGTTTGGAACTGCTCCTAATCGGGCGTTCAAACCGATCCACAAATCACGATCAGCGAAACCAATAGTGGTCTGTGCGGACACAGACCACGGTACGGAGATTACGATTGAGATCTCTCCTCGTACCTCGTCGAGATGACCAGAAAACATCGAGGCAGTTTTATACTGGTCGGAAATAGTTTTGCTGGGAGAAATCTCAAATGATTGTCCTACTCAAACCAACCAAATTGAATGGTCTTTGCAGTAAAGTTACGTGGTAAGGAGTCAGTTGGAAAGTAAAGAATAACCCCCTGCTTAATTCCTTCGGGAAAGAAATATTCCAGTTGGGATTTATTCCAGATAGCGGGACTTTTAGGCTGGGTTTTTCCGAGCAAATAAGGAACTCCACCAATCAAATAGGCTGCGGGGATTTCTTCCTGGCCGTCTGGTATTTGTTTTTGAAAGCCTTGTAGAATATCCACTTGCCCTTTCCTCAAAAGAATAAATTTACTTGGAAGGTATTCCCAAGGCTCCGTGTAAGTCCATAAGGGAGCTTGACCAAAAGGGTGCCACCAAAGTCCATTAAAAATCATTATAACCGTAGATACACTAAAAACAGAAATCGGTATATAATTAGTAATACTCTCCAATTTTGCATCCAGTAAGATCAAAGCTAAGACCCAAAAAACCATATAGTGAACCCCCATCCTTAACCAATAAACATTAGATCCAAGATGAAGGAAAAAAGGAAGAGCGAACAACAATACTATCCAAAAGATGTTTGCGGGATTTGATCCATCATCCTGTTTCTTGGCCAAGGTTTTTCCAATAAATATCGCAAGTGCCAATACAAATAGGTGATGCCAATCCTCTGCAATCCACGTGAGGTATCCCAACAGAATGATGGCAGTCATCAGGAATAATAACCTATGACTTACTTTTGAAAAATAGCTTTGCGCCAGCCAGCCAGTTACTACACCTAATAATGACCAGAATAGTCCTACCCCAGTGTATTTAAGCAATAATAGCAAGCCATACTCCCCTCTGGTACTAAGCCATTCACTCGCTCCAGCAAGTCGTGATGTAGCATTTTCTCCAAAAACCAAGTATAAACTTACTTCCAAAATACCTATAGGAAGAATAATCCCAATAAATGCAATCAAATTCAACCTCTTCAAAAAGATAAAATACGTAAGCGTAATGACCCATAGAATAAAGGCAGTTGGGAATTTGACATATACCAACAATCCGATTAGAATGCCCAAAATTAAGTATCTGAAAAAAGATTGTGACTGATAGGAAAGTGCCATCAGCCAAAAGGAGGTAATGACCACAGAAAGGTGATTATAAGATAGGCTTGCCGGCAAAAATGCATAACCAAGGAGGATCGCTAAAAAGCACAGCAAACCTGCGTTCAGAAAATCAGGTTTGAATCTCCTGATCTGCATATAAAACAGGGTTAGAGAAACCGTTGCAAAGCCATACAGAACAATTCTTAAAATCCTTAGACCTACAATACCAAAATGCAGTCCTGTTAATTGGTACCAAGCTTTAAAGAACAAATCATAATTGAAGATACCAGCCTGATTATCCTGAAATGGGTGGGCAAGAAAAAGGTATAGGCCTTCATCAGACACATCCAGCCCCCTCTTGCTTGCCAAAAGAATTAGCAATACTGAGGCTAGAGCACTAAAGCCAAGAAAAGCATTTACCTTATTGATAATTAGATTATTAGAATATACAGAACTTTAAAGTTAGCAAATAAGTGAGGCATTTCAATTAGAAATCTCCATTGGGGTTTCTGCTAGGGTTAAGGGGGAGATTTCTCAGTCGCATCAAGGGTTCTGCTTCCCTTACCGAATAAGGAGCTCCTTCGAAATGACCACTATAACGAGGGCGTGTTTTCGGGTCATTTCGACGACGACGAAGGAGGAGAAATCTCTGTTGAAGTTTGAAAGCTCAAAGCTGAAAGCTGAAAGTAGAGTCAGGAAGTTGGATGTCCGATATCCGGTGTCCGTTACTGGGTGACCACGAAGTGGCAGTTGGGTGGTGGAAAAACCCCAGCGGGGTGAGAGATTTGTAGCGCCGGGTTTTAACCCGGTGAAAAAAAAGCAGGTCAGATCACAAGCGCTGGCCCTGGATTTTCATTTGGAAACGCGAAGGTTATGCCAGCAAGATGGAAACGAAAACCGGATTGGAGACCTACGGTTTGGAACAGCTCCTAATCGGGCGTTCAAACCGATCAACAAATCACGATCAGCGAAACCAATAGTGGTCTGTGCGGACACAGACCACGGTGCGGAGATTACAATTGAGATCTCTCCTCGTACCTCGTCGAGATGACAACTAAACACGTTTCTCAGCCATGCATTTGGCGCATGTACCTCTTCCTTCGCAGGTAAAAGAAATAACCCATCATGGCCGAAAGCAGAAATACCAGTAAGTAAGCCCACAAAGCGGTGTACTCAGGAATATGAAGCGCCCATTTCTGCAAGGCCCAGGAGTTCAGCAGACTGGAGTCATTACGCTCTAAAAAGGCTAGCAGTTCCTCCGTATTTTGGGGTAGCCAGGCCAAGGAAGTAATAAGACTGATTCCGGACAGCATCAGCAGATCCTTTTTGCCCCAGCGGTAACGCCTGAATGATTTGGTAAGCACCACCAGCCATAAGGGAATCCAGGGTGCCAAAGCTGTGATTTTAAAAAACACTGAGAAAACCAATCCCACTATAAGTATGATTACCACTGCCCATCCCAGTTTGCCCATTTCCTGATAAAACCTGTGCAGGAACACCAGGGTCAGCAGTGCAGGCAGCCCCCAATGAACTGTGTTGACCAGGATGAAATCCAAGGGAAAACGGAAGTTGCCAGTGCCCATCTCCTGCAAAAAGCGTATGAGCCCCAGGCTTTCATTTTTCCCAGAAAGCATAACCAGTATAAGCACTATTCCTGCCAGACCCATAATCCCCTTGCTCAAGCGGTCTGTTTTAGTTCTTTTTTTGAGTTGGCTCCAGGCCAGGTTCCAGTGGATAGGGTTTTGCTTGGCTCCATAAACAAACAAAAAGGGGATAGCCAGCAGGGCTATGGCATGTGAGAGTTGCGCAGTCCAGGTCTGCTCTCCCCAGCCCCATACTCCCCAGCCTATGCCCGCAATAAATAGAGGAACGAATAAGGACAGCAGGGCCGGGATCAGGGATTTGGGCCTTTCAGTTTCGTATTCCGGTAGTTTTTCTCCGGGAAGAAAGAGCATAAGCAGTCCGGAAAGCAAGAGCAAAGGGGAAACAAAGGCACCTAATATGGATACCATTCCCAACTTGAATTTCTCATAGCGCAGGAAGTAATTGACCTGCCCCATACCCAGGGCGAAAGCAAATAGATCGGGGCTGAATGGATGATACCAGACCGATTTCAACCAGGCATAGTTGAAAAACATAAGGATAAAACCAATGGTGGAGATTGCTGTTTTGAGTCTGAGTTTTTTGGCAATCCGGAAATACCAATAAAGGGCCAGGGCCAGGTAAATCACCTGCCAGATAATCATGCCATTCTGCAGGCCTTCATTGTCTTTGACGATGTGAAAGGTGGAGAAGGAGAGGTTGAGCAGCGCAAAGGGTAATATTCGGGTGAGTTGCACCAGGTTGTATCCAGATTCTTCTATATCGTCCAAAAAGAATCTGCCTACATCTCTATAAAAGACCCCATCTCCATAGGCTCCTTCATTTACGGGGATTTTCTCTCCGTTGATCTGGAGAAATACTAGGATAGCCAGGAATGAGATTAGGAAAATTTGCCTCAAGATGTTTCGTAAAAATTAATGGTTTTTCTTTTCGTAGTTCAATAATGTGCAAAATAATGGAATAAATGAAGAGGAGGTTAAAGTTGGGGGAAGGAAGTTGGGGAGGGGTGTACCGAGGTCGCGTTTTCGGGTCATTTCGACGACGACGAAGGAGGAGGAGAAATCTCATTGGAAGTTTGAAAGCTCAAAGCTGAAAGCTGAAAGTAGAGTCAGGAAGTTGGATGTCCGATATCCGGTGTCCGTTACTGGGTGACCACGAAGTGGCAGTTGGGTGGTGGAAAAACCCCAGCGGGGTGAGAGATTTGTAGCGCCGGGTTTTAACCCGGTGAAAAAAAATCAGGTCAGATCACAAGCGCTGGCCCAGGGTCGCGATTCGAAGACGAAAATGGTTTGCCAGCAAGATGGAAACGAAAACCGGATTGGAGTCCTACGGTTTGGAACAGCTCCTAATCGGGCGTTCAAACCGAACAACAAATCACGATCAGCGAAACCAATAGTGGTCTTTGCGGACACAGACCACGGTGCGGAGATTACAATTGAGATTTCTCAGTCGCAAAACAGTAATAGCCTACTATACCGATTAAGTAGCTCCTTCGAAATGACCGCTGCATCGAGGGCGCGTTTTCGGGTCATTTCGACGACGACGAAGGAGGAGGAGAAATCTCTTTTGAAAGCTGAAAGCTGAAAGTAGAGTCAGGAAGTTGGATGTCCGATATCCGGTGTCCGTTACTGGGTGACCACGAAGTGGCAGTTGGGTGGTGGAAAAACCCCAGCGGGGTGAGAGATTTGTAGCGCCGGGTTTTAACCCGGTGAAAAAAAATCAGGTCAGATCACAAGCGCTGGCCCTGGATTTTCATTTGGAAACGCGAAGGTTATGCCAGCAAGATGGAAACGAAAACCGGATTGGAGTCCTACAGTCTGGAACAGCTCCTAATCGGGTGTACAAACCGATCAACAAATCACGATCAGCGAAACCAATAGTGGTCTGTGCAGACACAGGCCACGGTGCGGAGATTACAATTGAGATTTCTCAGTCGCATCAAGGGTTTTGCTTCCCTTACCGATTAAGTAGCTCCTTCGAAATGACCGCTGCATCGAGGGCGCGTTTTCGGGTCATTTCGACGACGACGAAGGAGGAGGAGGAGAAATCTCTATTGGGGTTTCTGCTAGGGTTAAGAGGGAGATCTCTCCTCCCTCCGGTCGTCGAGATGACTACTATACCGATTAAGTAGCTCCTTCGAAATGACCTAGTCCTTTCTCTGGTCGTCGAGATGACTACTAAATACGTTACTCAATTAAGTGTGAAACGCTTTTTCGAAATAAGCGTGGTTGCTGTTTCTACCGGTAAGATTAGTACCCTAATTCATAAAACAAAGGCAGTCTGACCAGGCATGCTGAATAGTGTACTGCGTTTGGCAGTATCCTTTGATCCTCAGAGATACTCTGATAATAGGGTGAATCCTGAAGATTTTGGTAATGGAAAACACAGAGTATCCCTTTTTCAAGCATCTGGGATATAAAGCGAGCGCGGGTGTTCAGATTTTGAAATAGCAAGTAAAAGGAATGGGCATTGGGTGAATCCTCCTGAGTAGGAAAACCATAAGACTCCCAGAGTTGGAGTTGGTCTAAAACTTCAGTGAATTTCCCTAAATATTCTGTTTGTAAGGCCGCAGCTGCCCGTCCTGAGCGGACAAAAAACTGGTAGTAATCCTGCCAGATGATTTTTCTTCTCTCCTGAATAAGGTCTATATGCTCTATTTGGGCCCAAAGGTATGCTGCATTGAGTTCGGATGGGAGGAAGGAACTCCCTATGTCCACCCAATTGTATTGATCTATTTCGCCCCGGAAGAAAGCAGCTCTATTGGTACCCTTTTCCCAAATGATTTCTGCTCGCTTAGTAAATTGGGGGTCGTTTATGATCAGCATCCCTCCTTCCCCACATTGGATATTTTTGGTTTCATGGAAACTCATGCATCCCAGGTGTCCTATGCTCCCAAGTGCTTTTCCTTTGTAATAACTAGTAATCGCCTGTGCGGCATCTTCCACTACAAAGAGTCCATACCTATAGGCTATATCCATGATCAGGTCCATCTCACAGGCTTTACCGGCATAATGCACAGCTACTATCGCTTTGGTGTGCGGGGTGATCAGGTTTTCTATCAAGGTTTCATCCATATTGGGATGATCAGTCCGGCTATCAACAAAAACGATTTTGGCCCCACGAAGGACAAAGGCATTGGCGGTGGAGACAAAGGTAAAAGCCGGCATAATGACCTCATCTCCCGGCTGAATGTCCAGCAGTATAGCTGCCATCTCCAGGGCATCCGTGCAGGAAGTGGTGAGCAGGCATTTTTCAAATCCAAAACTGCGCTCAAAAAACTCCTGGCATAGTTGCGTATAGTGACCATTGCCCGAGATTTTACCACGCTGTATGGCATCCTGTATGTAGGTCAACTCCTTACCTGTCTGGTAGGGTTTGTTGAAGGGGGTTTGCAAGTTGTCGGTTGTCTGTTGTCTGTTGTCGGTTGTGGGTTGTCTGTTGGGGGTTGGGGGTTGGGGGTTGGGGGTTGTCGGTTGTTAAGTTCTCCAGTCTCTTTTTACAAATTCTATGAATTTAAAAATTTGGGCTCCCAGTATATCGTACTCCCTTGCAAGTGACTTTGCTTTATTTTCTAATCCTGGATAAAGCATCTGGATTTTTTCTAAATGGTTTATGGTCTCCAAATTACTGGCATGGGAATAAACCAAAAACTTAATGAAATCGGCTTTATAAACCCTCCTTCCGTATCCTTCCACAATATTTGAGATGATTGAGTCAGCAGATCTTCTCAATTGACTCCCCAATTCATAAAGCTCATATTTTGGAAGTTCCAAGGAGAATGTATGCGTCTCCACAAATAATTTAAACGCCTTTCTATATACTTCTAAATCTTTATAGGATTGCATGGGTTGTCTGTTGTCGGTTGTCTGTTGTCGGTTGTCTGTTGTGGGTTGTCTGTTGTGGGTTGCTACTGGTTAGAAAGCGGAAATGCATATTAAGTAAAAAGGAATGCTACGACTTCCAAAAATGATAAATATTCATCTGATCTGTGAGTTCATACCCCAAAGAAGAATACAGGTGGCAGGCCACTTCATTTTGCTTTTGCGTAGTAACTCTAAGACGCTTTGCTCCAAAAGAATAGGCTCTAGATTCAGCTGCCTTAATCAGGATTTTGCCAAGCCCCCTTCCGCGTGCTGACTCCTCCACAGCTAATAACCCAATACTAGCCTCCATCTTTCCCCTAGAGAGCGTGAGCAGAGCAGTGTATTCATGATTAGTTAAAACCATGTCATTTTTTAAGGCCTTGTCAATCCAATTCATGTAAAGATTTTGAAATTCATCCGAGTATAACCTCGCATCAACTTTGAACCTAGAGTATACGCCACTTTGCAGTGCAAGGGCCTGAAGCTGCTTATTCATTCCCCCTCTATATTCAAATATTGTAGAAACATCCTGCGTAGAAATCAGCTCTTTAGAGTAGGTAACTTTATTTTCTATCCATCTAATGCTAGGGTGTTGTATTTCCAGGAGATCACTAGAGAAAATGTAAACCAATTGAAATTCTCTGGCCAACTCCATGAATTTCCTTTCGTCCCAGTCATGGTCAATTGTACATTTGGCCACAGAATATCCAAAAAGTTGGGAATCAAAGGGAAGATAGATCAAAGATGAGTTCTTATGCAAAAGGTTTAATTTTTTCTGATTATCCAGAACCTCCTCAGTCTCAAACAGCCTTGTTCGCCCAGCCAGAAGAGGGCTTATGGATTAAAGTAAGCCTAATTCTATATTGCTTTTGGCTATATACTGGATTTAAGTTTTCTAGGCAACTCCTCTTTGTTAAGTTGATACCTACTTAAATTTCCTTTTCCACAATATAAATCGGGCGCTGTTTTACCCCTTCGAAAGTCTTGCCTATGTATAAGCCAATCATTCCCAAGGTTATTAGCAGGAAGCCAGTGAGCACCCATATAGAAATGATCAGGCTGGCATAGCCGGCTACTATGATATCTCCCTTGAGATATTTAAACAATGTGTAAAGAGCAAAAAGGAAGCCGGTGAGTGCTACCCCAAAGCCAAGCTTTACAGTTAGCCGGATGGGTTTATCTGAATAAGCCAGCATAATGTCCAGCGCCAGATTGAAGAGTTTTCTAAAATTATAATTACTACTACCCTCCGCTCTACCGGCATGGACCACCTCAATACTGGTTTGCCTAAAGCCCACCCATTTGACCATGGTAGGGAAATAGCGAATACGCTCCCGCATGCCTGTAATTTCATTGATGACTCTTCGATGGTAAATCCCAAAGTTTGCTATGCTCTCATCCTGATCAGTTCCGGTCAGCCAGGCTAAGCTTCTGTAAAACACTTTGGAAGAAAGTCTCTTGAAAAATCTGTCCTGACGGTCTACTCTTCTGGCAAGAACCACATCAAATCCTTCTTGGGCTTTGGCCAAGAGCTTTGAGATTTCTTCGGGTCTGTCTTGCAGGTCACAGTCCATTACTATTATCCACTCCCCTTTTGCGGCATCCAGGCCTGCGGTGATGGCATAGTGCTGACCGAAATTTCTGGAGAGCTTTATCCCACGGATTTCTGGATGTTTTGCAGCGAGTTCTTCGATTTTTTCCCATGAATTATCAGGGCTGTAATCATCCACCAAAATGATTTCAACTTTCTGATAGGGAAGAGCTTGCTTGATCCTGGACACAAGTTGGTCCAGGATATTTTCTGCGCGGAAGACTGGGGAGATGATGGAGAGCAAGGTAGTTGTAGTTTGGCTGTTACCTGTTGTCTGTTATTGGTTTTCGCTTAGGGATTGTCTTACCCCTGCCCCCTAAAGGGGAGAATGGGCTGAGTGGTAAAGGTTATAAGTTATAGGTTTTCCCATCCCGTTCCGGTTGCTATCGGGTGGTACCAGGAGTTATGGGAGCGAGTGGTAGATGTTGGATGACTTAAAACAGCGCTAACTGAAAACAATCAGGATTAATACAAATAACCAAATAGCCAGAGGGGGATCTTTTTCCATGAGCTATTATTATCCCGGCTGCTGTGATATCATGATCGGGCAACTCTTTGTTTTTCCCATCTACCACCACCGTCCATGTTTGATCTATTCGAAAATCTGCATCCTCCTGCAAAGTAACTGAATGACTATAGCTCAATTAATTCAGTTTACCGGCAGAAAACAATGATACTTTCCTTGGTAGGGAGGTCTCAAGTTAAAGTTGCTGAATCAAAATTCCTTTTGAAAGTTAGAAGCTCTCAGCTGAATAATTGGGTAGAAATTTTTAATTGTAGGTTCAATTTCTTGTAGGCCAAATGGTTGCCTATGAATAGGATTGGATTTCCTTAGGTTTGTGATCCTATATCAGCAGGGGCAAGCAGGGGCCTCTAGTAGTAGAAGGGCAAGCGCCTGGTCAGCTTCTTTTTAGTTTTGCGAGGTTTTTCAGCCCTCTATAGAAAATGTAATACAGTTTATTATGTTGTACAGGGAATTCGGGGCTATGATAGCGGAGCATATCACCCGTGGTAATGTTATAATAATGCTGACGTTTTAGGGTATAAATGCCTTTTTCCTTCAGGTGATTTCTGATAGCTTTTCTAAACTTAAAATAGGTATCCCGCTTTGGGTTTAGGTTTTTCCCAGAATTTGAAATGGAATTTTTCTGGGGGTGAACTAAAGTAAGTGCTTGGCCTGAAAATGCAACGTTTGGGTTTATTTTCAAAAGCTCAAACATGAGATGATATTCTTGAACGTTTAACAAATCAGGGTTCCAGGCACCGGCTTTCTTCACCCATTGTACGTTCCATAAGTTGGCAATGGTGTTACCAAGTCGGGTAGTTATTAAGCCTGCCCAGATATCATGAATGATCAGACTTTCCTGCCAGGTACCGTTTCGGGGAAATTTAAATTTGCCAACAATCAGTCCAATATCATCCGTGATGAGTTTGACCTGATCGGAAATTTTTCCAGGCAGCAGTTCATCATCTGCATCCATAAATTGCACCCATTGATTGCTGACATGCTGTAGCCCCAGGTTCCTAGATGCCGGTGCTCCCCTATTTTTGCCAGCTTCATGGCGTAAAACCTGTATCTGCGGATATTCATTGGCAAATCTCTCGCAAAGCTCCAGACTATTGTCCTGGCTTCCATCATCTACCAAAATGATTTGATTAATCTCAGGCTGCTGCAGCAGGGAATTTACCGCACGCACCAAGGTTCTTGTGCATTATAGACCGGCATTACAGCCGAAATGCTTTGTTTAGCTAGCTTCTTCAACTCAAATAACTCTTGCCCAAAAGTAATAAACTAAAACGATTATCAACGAAAATCGAAAAAGCTGAATGCCTGTAATACAAGGGACTCTAGTCTAAAGGCTTGTAAAAGATGCTGGTAAAGGTGAAAAAAGCATCATAAACCGTCACTCCCTTATAGGATTCTCTCTTCCAGCCTTGAAGTTTCTGGTTCATGACAGGCTGGTAGGATTTTCTAGAGGAATTGTCAAAGACCAATATCCCTCCCCTTTTCAATTTGCTTATACTTTGAGTGAGGCATTGTGGCCTTACTTTACCGTCAATGATCAAAAGGTCTATGCTTTCATCTGGCAGATGGTCTGCGGCATGTGCATACTTTTCAAAGTCAAGCCCCTTGGTTTTTTAGCCATGAATACTTCTGTAAGCTGAACTACCTGCTTTCTTTTCTGGCTCTACTAAAAGATGCGTAACTCCCGGGAAACTGCTGATTTGGGAATGAATCATTTCAAACCATGCCTTGTCATGTTCTATGCTGTAGATTGATTTGACCTTATCGGCTAGGAATAGCGTGCTACCTCCGGACCCAAACTCCAATACCTTCATTTGGGGCTGAATTAAAGATTTGAGCTTAAGATAAGCCTGATGGGTAATCCAAGGCTATGCCGACTGATAAGGGGGGATTAGTCGGCGGTTATAATTGTAATATTGTTTGAAATCGCTGATAGGCTCCCATATCCCATGTCCAATGCTCAAAAACCTGTAACATTCCGAGAGGAATCTGCCTAGAATTTTATACTTAGGTTTTAAATAAATGTTGTTCATTATAAGGTGTCAGTGGGTACTACTTTCCAAATACCAAAATCCCCTGAATATCTCCGGGATCATTTTCTAAGATAGAAACATTGACTTTTCTTTGGACTTTTTCGTAGGTTTTTTCTTTGATAAACTCCAGGTATTCTCTGTCCAGGTCCTTGCCTATAAGTACCATTTCTATGGTACCTGAGTCTATACCCTTGGCGTAATCCCCTATTATATAGGCCATTTGCACCTCACCCATCCTTTTGACAATTCTTTCCATGAGATCATCTAGGCCTAGAAACTTGGAGACCATGGCTTTGATTTCTTCGTAGAAAGGGTGCTTTGAATTGGCCTTATAGACCTTGGTTTTCCCCTCATTCTCAGCCAACAGAAGCCCTGCATCGGTGAGGCGGTTGAGTTCCACCCGTACAGAATTGGTAGATTCATCAAATTCCTTGGCCAGAGAGCGCAGGTAACCTGAATTGGCATGAGCAAAGAACTTCAGCAGAAGTTTAATGCGGGTTTTGGACGTGACTAGGGAGTCGAGCAATTTTTAGAATTAAAAATTAAAAATGGATGAATTTAAAATGAGCATCTATTCCTATGTTTTGGAGTTCTAAAACTGAAAGAAATGAACATTAAAATTATTGTTACTTTAAATTCTCTCTAGATCTTTTAATGATTGAGTGGAGAAGTGAAATTATTTCTTCAATTTCTCTTTTCAGTCTTGGCATTTCTTGGAAATCGCCAAGTAATTCTTCTCTATCCAAAACCCTAAGCCAATACTTTGCTTCCCGGGCTTCCTTATGAGCTATAGTTAGCTTGGCAATGAAGTCCAATTTAGAATGCGCAGCTTGGGCTTCTTCCACATTGGCTCCTATGGAAGTGCCTGCTCCAACAAACTGATCAGCCAGTTTATAGTGCCCTTTGGCCCTTAAAGCCAAATAAGCAGAAATTGTAGCCTGTGCGAAATGTAGGCTTTTGCTTAAAATTATATTTGCCATGTCCTCTAAATCAAAAAATTCTTAATTCTTAATTCTTAATTCTTAATTCTTAATTCTTAATTCTTAATTCTTAATTCTTAATTCTTAATTCTTAATTAAAAAAAAGCTTCGCCCTCTCACTCCCGATCAGAAACTAGCGGATGAGTAAAAAAATTACTCAATCAAAAATAAAAAATAATACCCTTATTCATAATGCTTCTTCTAATATTATGATACCTCAATTAGGGTAAGGATTCTGAGGCAGATGTGGATTGATACTTGATGAGGATCAAGTGCTCGGTGCTGATTGAATCTGTAGGCTCTAGGTGGTGGCCCAAGTGCTCCAAGTAGGCTGAAAAGCTATAGCTTCTATCTTCTTTTACTTGCAGTATCGCGAAATTTTCAGCATTTCTATAACTCGAAAACCCTAACCTTTCCATAGCATTTTGCTGGAATGGACTTCTTGAAACCCAACCATTTATTAGAAAAGGCGTGGGCTGGACGATGTCGTAATCTTTTGAAAAATACTCCAAAGGAAAGCCCTCCGTGAAAAACATTTCATTGGGAAACACAGATTTTTCCAGTTCGTGAAATTCCTTAAGAATTTGTTTTCTCCTAGATGCTTCCAAAAGCACATTGCCTACATGAATTAAAGTGAACAAACAAATGACAGTGGACAGGGCGTAGCACATTTTTTTTGGAATAGCTTTTAAACCTAGGTTCCAGATGGGTACCAAGAGTATTAGGGAAAAAATAAAAACCACTCGCCCTCTAAAATGAAAGATATGGTTTGTAAATAGAAAAAAGAGGCCCCATACCAGTAAAGGCAGAAAAAGCTTTCTGCGATGTCCAGAATACTTCAAAACCAAAAAAAGGTAAGCAAAGCTCAGGAATCCTTTAAACAACTCATGCTTTTGGACCGAGAAATACCTCAAGATTGATTTACGAAAACTATCCCAGGACCAGTAGGCCTGATCTAGCTGAACCTTCTTACCATTCAGATCTTCAATCGTAATTTCGCTTTCTTGAAAAAACCACTGAGAAAAATAGTACCATTTATCATCACCTATTAAAGCATCCTCTACACTTAGTTCGTAAAAAACCGGATGATCAATTACCTCATGTCGAGCTTTATTGAAGGTTAAATAATCAGTGAAGTCTGAATTCTTCTCATAGATAAGTTTGGAAAAATAAAAGCCCAGCAATATAAAAACTACCAAACCCATTTTGAAAAATACACTTCGGTCTATTCTTCTGGAGGACAGATGGAAAAGAGAAAAACCAGCCAAAACCAAAGTAAAGGCTTCTAGCCGAATAGCCATAGCCAGGCATGCACCAATCCATCCCAAAATATTAGAATTTGGTTCTCCTGACCAATTTGGATTAAAAATAAAGGTCAAAGATGCCAGGGACAAAAACCCACTAACTAGCGTGAACTGCGGAAAAGCTGCTAGGTGAATCAGAGTTGCCAGTAACAAGGTCCTCAATAAATATTTCCGAGTTAAACCAAAACCCTGATTTCTAAGCTGCCATTCCAAAAGAAAAAACCCATAATACAATGCTGAAAAAGTACCGATGGAGTACCATGGCACAGTTTCAATAAACCCATAGAACCAGGTTAACATCAAGGATAGAATGGGATGAATAAATACTATGTAGTTTTCAAGATTTCCAGTATAGGCTCCTGAAACGAGCCACATCATAATCACATCATCATTTACCTGAAACCTCCATGGAAAAAGAGTATAAAAAAGAATGAGAAAAATAAAAACAGCTCCCTGAAAACTTCCTAGCCCAGCTCCAATATTGCGTGACCATTTTGCTGCTAAGTTCATTTATGATGAAGGTCTAAAGATTTAGCTTTGTAAGAACTGGAATATCTGACTCAGCTGCAAAAAAAGAAAGAACTTATCTGCGATTTTAAGCTCTAGTTTTCAACTTTTTCAAAAAGCTCCCAGCAAGCCCTTTAAACAAAAATTACCATTACATGGCGGTATAATACAATTTTGTGGATAATTAAGTGCCCCAAAACCAAAAAAATACCCTGTACTAGACTAGCCCCAGATTTTTGGACATTTTTTTCTTGTTATGTTGAATTTAGTGAATGGATTCGATAACTCACTGGACTCATTCCATTCAGGTTTAATCGGATTCTTTTGTGATTATAATAATGGATGTATTCTTTGATTTCTTTTTTCAGCTCATTGATTGAATTGTACTTTTTTAGATAGAACAATTCACATTTAAGGGTTCCAAAGAAATTTTCTATTATCGCATTGTCCAAGCAATTTCCTTTTCGGGACATACTTGGGACAATGTTCTTTTTGTGTAATGTATCCTGATACAATTTCATTTGGTAGTGCCATCCTTGGTCTGATTGCATAATTACCGGTTTTTCCTTCGCAATAGGGCGTTCCACTTGCTCTAACATATCAATTACAGGCTTTAATTTGGCATTTTCTGACATGGTATAACTGATGATCTCTCCATTGAACATATCAATGATCGGAGACAAGTAGAGTTTCTTGTCAGTGACTTTAAACTCCGTAATATCGGTAGCCCATTTTTCATTTG
The DNA here is from genome assembly GCF_027594545.1 of Algoriphagus sp. TR-M9. Taxonomy (NCBI): domain Bacteria; kingdom Pseudomonadati; phylum Bacteroidota; class Cytophagia; order Cytophagales; family Cyclobacteriaceae; genus Algoriphagus; species Algoriphagus halophytocola. Next base: position 2,639,717 of record NZ_CP115160.1, read on the forward strand.
GCATAGAAGCTTTAAAGTTGCGTTCTAAAAGATTTGGAGCGACTTTACCCATTTCCCCCTTATAGGATTTGTATTTTTTTGTCCGAATCAAACTCTGGATTCCCAATTCCTGCATCAATCTCAAAACTGTTTTATGGTTGAGAATCATGCCTTCGTTTCTAAGTTGAAATTTGATGCGCCTGTAGCCCATTCGCCCTTTATGTTCCTTATAGATCCTGGAAATAGCCTTTTTGGCTTCCAGATATTTATCCGGCTTTCTGGATTGTTTTATGTGATAATAAAAGGTACTTCTGGCCATCCCAGCATGCACTAACAGATCTGATAATGCATGAGACTGCCTTAATTCCTGGATGACTTCCGCTTTTCTTCTTTCTCTTTGTCGGCTTGAATTAAGGCATGGAGCTTTTTTAAATATGCATTTTCAGCTCTCAGGGAAGCTAATTCCTTCAGGAGCTCTTCTTCCTTGGTTTTGGGCTTTTTGATTCTTTTGGCCATGGGAAATTTTGGTTCACTTTGTTTCCTTGCTAAACCTTCAGAGCCTTTTTCATCATAAAGAGCTATCCATTTGACCAAGGAACCAGGACTTCGAATATTAAACTGAATACAGGTCTCCAATAAAGATAACGACTTCTTTCGCATGGTCTCAATAGCCTTGACCTTGAATGCAGGAGGATATTCTCTATTTGAAATAGGCATAAGGCCCATAATTCCGTGTTTTTGATACAAGAGAACCCATTTACGAATAAGAGATTTATCAACTCCTAAATCCTGACCTACTTTAAATACTGATCGCTTATCGTGGATCACTTGATCAACTGCCTCTTTCCTAAAGAGGACAGAATACTTCTTTTTACCTTTCATAAAATTGCCTTCAAATAGTGTCTAACTTTTTGGGGCTATTTCAGTACAGGGTATTTTTTTTCTCAGATCGCTCATCTACCTTTATGTCAGGGTGATTAAGCAACTTTTCTCATAATTTTTTATAGAACATCATTAAGGGATTTTTTCTAAAATTTTTTATTCCCTTTTTACCTTTCTGACCAGTCTTGGGAGAACCTGTGAATAGTTCAGGTTTTTAGCCGTCCTTCTCATTCTTCGTTGAATCTCTGGTCATTTCTATGTGCTCGATTCCGTCTTCCAGGTAAGTATTCCCTTCAGGCTCAAAACCGAAAGATCTATAATAGCGGTCCAAATAGGTCTGTGCTGAAATCCTGATGCTGCAGTTTCCGAATTCAGATTGAATAAACTTCAGGGTTTCAGTCATTAATGTAAGGCCTAGACCAGTGGCCCGCACTGCCTGACTGCTCAGCACCCGACCAATGGAAACTTCAGGGTAGGAGATCCCCGGGGGCAATACCCTAGCATATGCCAGTAGTTGGCCGTCCCTGCTGATCATGACATGAAAAGCCTGTAAATCCTTTCCATCAGCATCTTGGTACACACAGTTTTGCTCCACCACAAACACCTCATTTCTCAGTTTGATGATAGCGTAGAGTTCCAGGTTGGTCAGTTTTGCAAAGGTTTTGACTTGGATTTGTAGGTTCATCTAGACGGGGATTATAACAGAAAATGCTGTAGGTAGGGTTTCTTCAAGCTGCTTGCAAAGTAAGTAGTTTTTAGACCATGGTGGATAGACCATAGTCCAAAGTAGGTAGACCAAAGTGGGTAGACCATAGTCTCTCTCGCTGTTCGAAATTTGTAATCTCGAACCAATATCGTAGCATTTCCAATGCGGATTCTTGGTATTCTTGCTGGCGTGGCAATGCCGTCTCCGACAGACGATCCCGGGCCAGCGCTGGTGTTAAATTGCGATTGGTTACCCAGGGTTGCGTCGTTACCTCCTTACCCTGGGCTACAACAAGGCAGGCCTTCAGCCTGCTTCCTCACCGTGGTCTGTGTCCGCACAGACCACTATTGGTTTCGCTGATCGTGATTTGTGGATCGGTTTGAACGCCCGATTAGGAGCTGTTCCAAACCATAGGATTCCCAATCCGGTTTTCGTTTCTCTCGCTGTTCGAGATTTGTAATCTCGAACCAATATCGTAGTAGCATTTCCAATGCGGATTCTTGGTATTCTTGCTGGCGTGGCAATGCCGTCTCCGACAGACGATCCCGGGCCAGCGCTGGTGTTAAATTGCGATTGGTTACCCAGGGTTGCTTCGTACCTCCTTACTCTGGGCTACAACAAGGCAGGCCTTCAGCCTGCCTCCGCTCCGTGGTCTGTGTCTCACAGACCACTATTGGTTTCGCTGATCATGATTTGTGGATCGGTTTGAACGCCCGATTAGGAGCTGTTCCAAACCATAGGATTTCCAATCCGGTTTTGGTTTCCATCTTGCTGGCAAAACCTATTTGTCTCCGACAGACGATCCCGGGCCAGCGCTGGCGATAAATTGCGATTTTTCACCCAGGGTTGCGTCGTGCCTCCTTACCCTGGCCTGCCCGCCGTGGCGGGGCTATTAATGATTTGACCCCTTCAGGGTCTCAATATCCAGTATATGGATCTACTTTCAGCTTTCAGCTTTGAGCTCCCCCCCCCACTGAGTCTGAGACTGCCGCGGCTCGAACCTCGCCTTCTTCCTTCGGCCAACAGGCGCAATGACGACACCCGACTTCCCGACTTCCTAACCTCCGACATATTGAATACCGAAGGTCAAAGTACCGAAAACGGCAACTTTAAACTTTACATTTTAAACTTTCAACTCTTCCATCTGCGACGGTGTCTAATTCTGGCCGAGACTATGAGGTTCAGGTTTTAGATTTCACACTTTAGCCTTCTGACTTCCAAAGAGATTTCTCCTCCTCCTTCGTCGTCGTCGAAATGACCCTGGAACGCGATCTCGGTACACAAAACTTCCCGACTTCCCCCAAATCACTCAGACTTCAGTACCTTGGCGGGATTGCTTTGAGATGCTACAAAGGAATGTATCCCCACAATCAGCAGGCAAATCAACAAGACGCCTATACCCGCTCCTAGGAATATAAAATAGGGCATTTCCACTCTGGTATGAAAGCCATTCAACCAGTCACTTAGGAAGAAATACGCCGGGTAAATCGCCATTAAAAAGGAAATCCCCACCAAAACCATGTATTCTTTGGAGATCAAGAACAGGATTTGATGCAAGGTAGCACCTAGGACTTTTCTTATGCTGATTTCCTTCGTGCGCTGGGCAATGGTGAAGCTAGACAAACCGAATAAGCCCATGCAGGAAATCAAAATGGCCAAGCCACATGCGAAACCCAATACATTTTTAATCTTCACATCCTCTTGATAGAAACGTTCGATTTGTTCATCCAGGAAGTTGAATGAGACGGTTTCATAAGGATAAACACTCAAATAAACCTCTTCTAAGCGCTCTTTGGCGACAGCCAGATTTTGATCAGAATTTAGCTTGATGCTCACTGTTTGGAAATATTCGGGGTCATAGGTGAAAAGCAGGGGACGGATCTCCTCCCTAAGTGTTCTGGAGTGGAAATCTCCTGTAACTCCAATTATTGTACGCTGTTCCTCATTGTATCGCAGGTTAGCGCCTATGGCAGCTTCCAGATTTTCATAGCCAGCCTCCTTTACAAATGTTTCATTTACCAAGATTTCATCTGACTTATCTATACCATCTGTACCTGCCAAGAGTGGAATTCCATTGACCCGCACAAAAGCAGAATCCACATTCATCACTTGGACGTACATCTCCTTCTCGGTGGTATCCACAGGGATTTTAACATCCGATGTCCAAAGACTAGCGGAGGACACCAAATTACCGCTTAGACTGGCACTCCTCACCATAGCCTCTTGATTATAGCGATCCTGAAGCTGCAGCATCTTATCCGGATCGGACATAAATGGTATGCTAGCATACATCACCGCTTCCTTTTCAAAGCCCAATGGCTGACTGCTTACATATTTCAGTTGGTAGTTCAGAACCAATACCAAAATGATAAAAGCAATGGAGGAAGAAAGCTGAATCACAGTGAGGTTCTTCCTGAGAAATCCCCCCAATGAGAATTTCCCATTTCTCATCATTTCACCTTTTAATGCACGCTGAGGATCGTAATTAGAAAGGATGAGAGCCGGATAAATCCCAGTGATCAAGGTCAGCAAGAGTGGGAATGCCGAATAAAACAAGGCATTGAAAAAGGAAAAATAGGCGATTTGGAAATGCTGCGGTAGGTAGGATTTAAACAGTATTTTCAGTCCCTCCACTAAGCCCAAGGCTATAAAAGAGCTGATCAAAATAATCAAAAAGGTCTCTGCCAAAAACTGGGAAATCAATTGCATCCGTGTCCCGCCTATGGTTTTTCTGATGCCAACTTCCTTGGACCGGCTGATGGCCTGGGCTGTCTCCAGGTTCACAAAGTTCAAAGTTGCCAGCACTAAAATAATCAGTCCTATAAACACCAATCCTTTCAGAAAGGCTTTGGAAACACCCTGATTTGTATAAGTCTGGCCAAAATGCATTTCGGCCAGTGGTTCCGTAAAAAAACTGGTCTGGTAATCCCCATCATCTTCCGACTCCAGATTTTTGGCGATTAAGGGCTTGAATGCCTCGTCTATGGACTCAGCCGATACTCCAGGGGAAAGTTTGATGAACAGCTGGGAACTTGAGTTGACTGATCCCCAGGAATGTAGACCATTCCAGATTTTTTGTTCTTCGGTAGCTATGGTGCTGAAAGAGATAAAGTTCTGGAAGACAAAGTCCGTATTTTTCTCATATCCAGCTACTACACCGGTCACTTTGGCGTAAATGGAATCCGAGTCCACAAACATCAATTCCTGCCCCAAAACATCTGAAGCTTCTGATCCGGGGAAGTACTTATGCATACTTTTTTCGGAGATCACCACGGATGCTGGCTGGAGTAGAGCCGATTCTGGATTTCCGGCCAACCATTTCCTAGGAAATATTTTAAAGAAACCTGGGTCGGCAAAAGTGACTTCATTAGACCTTCCAAACACTTTGTCTGTATTTGGCAATGCTACTAGCGTCTCATACATGGTATAGAGCCTGCCTTTGCTTTCAATACCCACAATCTCATCCTGAATCACCTCGCCTAGAGGGCCAGGAGTACCAGAATTAGGATAAATACCTCCATCACCAAAATCTGTAACCGTATTTATCCGGTAAATTCTGTCCCCCTCTGGATGAAAATTATCAAAGCTATAGGAATGCGTGACCACATTGAAAATCAAAAAACAGATGGCAATCCCAATGGACAAGCCTAGAATATGGATCCCCGTCCTCAGCTTGTTTCTCAGGAGATTTCTCCAGGCGATTTTAAAGTAGTTTTTTAGCATGTTTATCTAATTTGAAAATTGACTCCAATTATTTCAATTCTTGTAATCAGGATTCTGGCACTCCATTCCTACCTAGGAAAGGCAGGCTTGGTTGTCGGTTGTCGGTTCTCGGTTCTTGGTTCTTGGTTCTCGGTTCTTGACTCTTGGTTCTTGGTTCTTGATTCTTGACTCTTGATTCTTGGCTCTTGATTCTTGACTCTTGATTCTTGGTTCTTGGCTCTTGATTCTTATCTCTTGGCTCTTACTTCTTGCTACTAGCTACTAAATACTTCCATCATTCACTTTTCAATGTTTTAGCAGGGTTGACAAGGGCAGCTTTTATGGCTTGGGAACTCACTGTCAATAAGGCGATCAACAGCGCTACCAAACCCGTAAACAGAAATACAGTCCAATCAATAGTAACTCGGTACGAAAATGAATCCAGCCATGCATCCATGATGTACCAGGTCAGCGGGATTCCCAGTATCACTGCCAAAAGCACCAGCTTTGCAAAATCAGCCGATATCATACGCACCAACCCAAGTACAGAGGCTCCCAAAACTTTCCGAACAGAAATTTCCTTACTTCTCTGCTGCGCAATAAAGGTGGCCAAGCCAAACAAACCCATGCAGGAAATTAGAATGGCCAAGGCAGAGAAAATCTCGGTCAGATTTGCAGTACGCTGTTGGGAGACAAATTTCTTGGCATGGGCCTGATCTACAAATTCATATTCAAATGGAGCACCTGGATTGAACTTAGAGAAAACTGCTGACAAACCTGCCATGGTGCTTTGGTAATCCACACCTTCATGAACTCTCAGATGAATGAAGTTCAGGTTTCGCTTTGGTCCCATGACCACGATGGGCTTGATCTCATCAAAGGGGGATTCCATGATAAAATCCTTCACCACTCCCACCACGGTAAACTTTAGGTCATCATCCTCTATCACCTGTCCTATGGGATCGGAAAAACCCATTTTCTCCACCGCAGATTCATTCAGGACAGCTGCCATACTATCACTGGGATACTGGTACACATCTATATCCCTACCCGCAATCAGCTCCATGCCCGCAGTCTCTAAGAGACCTGCATCCGAACCCATGCGGGACATTTCCGGTCTGTAATCCTCAGCTTTGCCCTGCCAGTTCATGGCGTTGGTATTGCTGTATATCTCTGTCAAGGGTGAAAAGGTATAAGTGACCGACTTGACCTCAGGCAGCTGCAAAAGCTCGTTGCGAAGCGCTTGCTTATTCTTTCGCATCGCCTCCGTCACAGGGTGGAAAATCAAATTTTCCTTATCCAATCCCAAGTCTCGCTCTTGCACGAAATTCATCTGATCTCGGATAATCCAGGCAGAAGAAATCAAAATAGCTACGATTGCAAATTGAAACACCACCAGCACCTCTCTAGGGTGAACCCAATACCTTCTGGCCTGAATCTTGGATTTAAACACGATGGCAGGGCGAAAAGAACTCAGCAAAAATGCAGGATAACTACCCGCCAAAATCCCGGTAAGCAGAATATATGCACCCGAAATCATCCAAAAATAAGGTTGAACCAGAGGGTTTGTGAAGTCTTTGCCCATGAGATCCCTAAACCAAGGAAATACCAGAGAAACGATCAGCAAGGCTAGCATAAAGGAAAAAAATGCGATCAAAACCGATTCCACCAAAAACTGTGAAATCAACATACCCCTTCCTGCTCCGGATATTTTTCTGACCCCTACTTCCTTGGCCCGATTCTCACTTTGGGCCGTACTCAGGTTAATAAAATTGATACAGGCGATGAGCAAGATGATCACAGCCACTATCCCAAACATACGGATTAGATCTATTCTGCCACCTGCAGAAACCCCGTTCTCAAATTTCGATTTGAGGTGTAGGTCTTCCATGGGAAATAGAAAATCAGTGATGGATTCTGCATCGGAGTTTTTAGATGTGAAACTGGCAAATTTTTCATTGAAAAGCCGGATGTCAGTGCCTTCATGGAGCTTTACGAAAGTTCTGTAGGAATTATTGCCCCAGAAATCATCTACCCATCCCATTTGCTCCAACTTGGAGAAAGAGAAAAAAGCCTTGAATTTGAAGTCGGTATTCTCAGGAAGGTCTTGGATTATAGCTCTCACTTCCAAATCCAGTTGTTTAGCCAGTGATACCGTTTTGCCCATGGCATCTTCCTCGCCAAAGAGTTTTTGCGCGGTGGATTGAGTGAGGATAATGGTATTGGGCTGGTCCAAAGCCTGTACCGGATTTCCTGCCAATACCTCAAAGGGAAATATTCTAAAGAAATCCGGATCCACAAAGGAGGTGTTTTCATAAAAGCTATTTTCGCCCACACTGAGGAGCTGAGGGTCCCATTCTGTAATCCTGCTCACTTGCTCCACTTCCGGAAACTGCTCCCTCATCGTCGGGGCATACGGAGCCGGAGTATAATCCCAAGAGAAAATCTCCCCTTGGTTGTTGTCATTTCTCCAAACTGCATAGATCCGGTCCGAATCCTCGTAGAAGCGATCTACTGACAATTCAAATTGTACCCAGATCAGGATCAAAATAGAGGCAGCCATACCTATGCCCAGCCCACCAATATTGATAGCCGCATATCCTTTACTTCTACTGATATTTCTCCAGGCGATTTTAAAGTAGTTTTTTAGCATGTTTATCTAATTTGAAAATTCTAAATACTTGTCCGCCGTGACGGATTGAAAATTTGAAAATTGACTCCAATTATTTCAATTCTTGTAATCAGGATTCCAGCACTCAATTCCTACCTACGAAAGGCAGGCTTGGCTCTTGGCTCTTGGTTCTTATTTCTTGATTCTCGGTTCTCGGTTGTCGGTTGTCGGTTCTCGGTTGTCGGTTTTCAGTTCTAGGTTCTAGGTTCTCGGTTCTCAGTTCTCGGTTCTCGGTTGTCGGTTCTCGGTTGTCGGTTCACGGTTCTCAGTTCTTGTTTCTTGACTCTTGGTTCTAGGTTCTTGTTTCTTGGTTCTTGACTCTTGGTTCTTCTCACTAGCTACTTCCCTCCTACTCATCCTTCAGCGTTTTTACCGGATTCATCCGGGTGGCTTTAAAAGCCTGTGCAGAAACGATCAAGAGCGTAAAAGCAACTCCTCCCAAGGCCAGCAAGGCGAAATTCAACCACGATGGCCAGTCCTTCACTGCAAATTGCGCGATCCAGTTTTGCATCAAATACAAACTCAGGGGCAATGCGATCAAAACACCTGCTACGGTTATGAACAAAAATTCCTTATTGAACATCCAGGAAATACTGGCACTGGAAGCACCCAGAACTTTCCGGATCCCGATCTCTTTGGTACGACCGGCAATACTCAATGCTGCCATGGCAAATAACCCCATCGCAGCAATCAGAATGGCAATTCCTGCAGCCAGGAACACCATTTTACCCAATCGCTCATCGGCTTTGTATTGCTCCTCCACCGTTTGGTCCATAAAACTGAATGTGAAAGCTTCCAGCGGAAAGACCTTTTTCCACTCGTTTTCTAACACTGCCCGAAAGGCCTCAAAATCATTTCCAGTGCCTTTGGCAATTACTTTTGGATTGGCCGCAGAGTTGATCATAAGCATATTGATCCCGCTAAAGAAGGTCTCCGGGCTTTTTGCAAATAATACCGGTTCGATTTCCTTGTAAAGCGAGTTATGATGAAAGTCCTTCACCACTCCCACGATCTGATGGGGTTTGAATCGGGTATTTGGCATCATTTCTCCCAAAGGATCCTCCCATTTAATCGCTTGGGCAAAGGTTTCATTGATGATAAATGCACTGCTATCTGCACCCGGATTTGGGTTAAAGTCTCTGCCTTCTTGTAGTTCAAGCCCCATGGTTTTGATGTAATCACCCCCAACGAAATTCACCCGGAAATTAAATTGCTCTTCCTCTTCGGTAGGAAATCCTGCATCCCAAAAAGCATCATCTCCATAAGTGGAAATGGTGATTCCCGCGGATTGCACTTCGGATCTGCCTACCAAAGCCTGGCGATATAGCTCTGCCTGCTGGAATCCCGCTGCGATGGACTTCACGAAACTTGTGCTATTCACCTCCGGGACATTGACAATGACAAGCATCTCCTGATCAAAGCCAAGATCGTAGTTCCTGATGGCCTGCATTTGATTGACCATAATCAAAGTAGAGGCGATCAACAGGAAGGAAATAAAGAATTGAAATGCTACCAGACCTTTTCTCAAAGCCTGCTTCCCAAAATGCATGGAAAGGTTTCCCTTCAGCACTTTGATAGGCCTGAGGTTGGACATGAAAAATGCAGGATAAGCTCCAGCCATGGCGGTGATCACTAGTACCAACCCCACTAAAATCAGGATTTGCAAAGGTCCGTAAACCAAGCTCAATTCTTTTTCAAACAGATTATTGAAAGTAGGCACCAGTAACTCTGCCAGGATCAAACCAAAAACCAAAGCCATCAAAGTAGTCAAAAATGCCTCGGTCAGAAATTGAAAAACCAACTGTCCGAATTCTGCACCCATGGTTTTTCTCACCCCAACTTCTTTGGCTCTAGTTGTAGATCTGCCTATAGCCATGGTAGTGAAATTGATACAAGCAATCAGGAGAATTAAAAAAGCTATACCTGCCAAAATCCATAGCAAGGTAGGGCGGGTGGTTTCTGCCATCCCGGTAATGGGATCATCTGTAATGTGGATTTCAGAAATGGGCTGTAGGGTAAAGTAGTATTCCCCTTCTTCATATTCTTCCCCCAGTACTTTCTTCATCATAGCCTCCACTCCTGCCTCAATAGAAGCTTTGGCACTGGGGTCAGTTACTTTCACATAAGTGTCACCAAAGACATTGAACCAGCTGTTTTGGTTTTCCTCCCCTATGGTATAATCCAGGTTCATGTCATTCATCAAGATCTCAAAATCCAGACTGGAATTTGAAGGCAGATTTTCCAAAAGCCCTGTCACGGTGTAGGCTTCAAAACCATCTCCCATCTTTAAGCGAATGGACTTTCCAATGGGGTGGCTATCGCCGAAATACTTCTCCGCAACCTCTTCCGTGATCACAATTCCAAATTTGTCATCCAAAGCCTGATCCTTATCACCTTCCAACAAGTTGAAACTGAAAATATTCAGGAATTCGGGGCTGACCATCATCAAGCGCTGACTTTGGGTGGTGGACTCGTCCAAATAAGCCTGTGCTACACTGGAAATGTACCTAGTGGTAGCTTCTATTTGAGGAAATTCATTTTCAAAAGTAGGAGCAGTTATGATGGGGGTTGAATAAGACCTTAAATCCTCTCCTTCCTCGACTTGGTGTCTGGACAATCTAAATATCCTATCACTATCGTGATGAAAATCATCAAAATTCAGTTCAAACTGGACAAAGAAGAAAATCAGAATGCTCACGCCTATTCCTAAGCTGAGGCCAATTAAGTTAATACCTGTGTGCAGTTTGTTTTTGGACAGGTTACGGATGGCTATTTTGATGTAGTTTTTTAGCATGTTTATCCAATTGGAAAATTGATAAATTGAAAAATCTGAAAATTGACTCCAATTTTTTCAATTCTTGTAATCACGACTCTGGTTTTCAATTCTTACCGTCGGAAGGCAAGCTTTGCTCTTATTTCTTGATACTTGATACTAGCTACTTGATTCTTATTTCTTGGCTCTTGACTCTTGATTCTTGGCTCTAGATATTTCCCCCCTCACCTGATCTGCATCCACTTTTTACTTTCTCGATCTACAAATGTGATCGGGACAAACTTGTCTGTAGGAGCACCTATGTAATAGACCGTCCAGTTGGGGTCATGCCGGCTCAGCATTTCAGAAATACAATCCGCCCGGTGGCTTGCAGGATTTTGGCATTCATCCCAATAGAAAAGCTCTACTTTGTAATGCAATTTTTTCACCTCGTTATTGATGATCACCTGAATATCAATATTCTGTTTGCCTGGCAAATTGGGGATAGGTATAGCGATATGGCTCATAGTAGAGGAAGTTAAAGTGCTGAGATATTTTGGGTATTCCAGATCCATGCCAGCCCAAATGCCTCCATACAGGCAATTTTGGGCATTTCAGCGCAGGGTGAATCCTAATCTTCGGACGATTTTGTTCGCTTTCGGTCGATTGCTTTATAGTTTTTAGGCTGGAAAGTGCTGAGACTGGAAAGTGCTGAGGTTATAGAGTTGTAAAGGCTCGCCCTGAGCAAAGTCGAAAGCTAGTAATCGTGTCATCTAGAGCTTCTTCCACCGTGGTCTGTGTCCCACAGACCACTATATTTAACGATCTCCTATCTCTTTCTTCATTTCGGTCTGTGAGACACAGACCGAGGAGGTAGACACAGACCGAGGAGATAGCAGGCTGGACTCTAAAATTTTGAAAATTATGTCTTGCTACTTTATTCGCTCTTCAGACTTTTCCTCCCGAATTCTCGGGATTTCATCTTCCTCACTCTGATTTTAGAGATTTAACCGGATTCAACATAGCCGCTTTTACTGCCTGGAAACTAATAGTCACCAAGGCAACTACAACTGCCAACATCCCTGAGATCAAGAATACCCACCAGTGAACTGGCACCTGATAAGCAAAACCTTCCAGCCATTTGTTCATAGCAAACCATGCCACTGGAGTAGCAACCAGGATCGCCACCAAAACCAGTTTGATAAAGTCCTTAGACAATAAGCCTACTATGCTGCCAATATTGGCTCCCAGTACTTTTCGAATTCCGATTTCCTTGGTTCGCTGCTCTGCGGTATAAGTCGCCAAGCCAAGTAATCCCAAACAAGCGATCAAAATAGCCAAAATAGAGAAGGTGGTAAAGATCTGTCTGAACCTGAAATCCGATTCGTACTGCTTATTGAAATCAGCATCCAGAAAACTATAAATAAATGGTCTATGGGGCGCCAATTCCTTCCAAACTCCCTCGATCTGAGTGAGTGTTTCTGGTAAGTTTTCTCCCTTTACCTTTAGGCTCATATACCGACTGGCATACGCTTCAAAAGGCAAAGTCAAGGGTTCAACTGTATTATGTAAAGAGATGTAATTAAAGTCTTTGACCACTCCAATTACCTCACCTGCTCTACCCCATTGATCAAACTTTTTGCCTACTGCATCTGCTGGATTTGCATAGCCATACTGTCTGGCAGCAGCTTCATTGATCACCAAAGCAGAAGTGGAGTCTGAGGGGTAATCTCTGGAGTAAGATCTTCCAGCGATTAATTCCAGATCGAAATGATCAATAAAATCCAGTCCTACCTGAAAAATAGCCTGACCAATCATGACCATTTCACCTTCAGGATTTTCAATCGTAGTCCCTGCATTTGGAAAGTGGCTGCCTGGCACAGACCTGGAAAACGCCACAGATTCTATATTCGGATTATTTTCCAGTTCGCTTTCCAAGGCAGAAGAAACATTGTTTACCTGCTCATCATAATTGTAATCCACTATTACCATCTGCTCCTTATCGAAGCCCATATCCTTGTCCAGCAAGTGACTCATTTGAGAATATACGATGATGGTTCCGGCGATCAGTGCTATGGAAAGGCTAAACTGAAATATCACCAAACCTTTTCTGAGATTGACTCCACGGGCATCGGATTTGTTAATCCCTTTCAGAATCATTACAGGCCGGAAACTGGATAATACCAAGGCAGGATAGGAACCTGCCAAAAGCCCCACCAGAATGATTATCCCCAAAAAGAAAGGGATAGTCTGCCAGTTAAGAATTTGTTGCACATAAAGCTCTTTGCCGGTAAGTGAATTCATCATAGGCATGGCAATCGAAACAAAGATCACCGCCGTAATAGCAGCAAGTAATACAATAATCAGAGATTCCCCCAAGAACTGAAAGATCAAACTACGTTTATCTGCACCTATGGATTTTCGAATCCCCACTTCCTTAGCCCGCTCCATGGAACGTGCTGTAGAAAGGTTCATAAAATTGATGATGGCTATTCCTAAAATAAATAGACCTATCACTGAGAAAACATAAATATTGGATAAGGATGCAGTATCTCCAGGTTGGCGCTGCACTTCCGATCTAAGGTATACATCACTTAATGGCTCAATCCCAATGGTATAATTTGGCCCATTTTCTTCGCTGGCTCTTCTTTCCAAAAATCCAGGGATTTTGGCTTCAAATGCCTGCTGGTCAAATTGATCATTGACCAAGAAATAGGTGTACGTATCCACATAACCCCAGGCATCAAAAACACCTGGTCTGGATTGATGAAAGGTACTGAGAGAGAGAAGGGTATTGAATTGAAGATGTGAATTGGAAGGCAGGTCTTTCATTACTCCCGTCACGGTATAATCCCCGGCATTGGCTCTTCCTGCTACATCAGATCCTTTTAGGGTTTTCCCTAATGCTTCCTGGTCACCAAAATATTTCCGTGCGGTAGTTTCTGATAACACCACGCTATATGGAGCTACTAAAGCCTTTTTGGGATCCCCTTCGAGCAATTCAAAAGAAAACACATCAAAAAAGGTGGAGTCCATAAAAACAATTCCATCCTCCTGTTGGGTCTGGTCACCTCTTGTGAATAATATATCAGCTTTTCCAGAAAACCGGACCACTTTTTCCACTTCAGGAAAATCCAATTCCAATGCAGGCCCTACCGGGGCATTGCCCCAAACCCAGTAATCTTCTCTGGCATTACTGGCCTGCTCATCCTCTCCAAAATACCCATGAACAATTCTGAAAATCCTGTCCCCTTTTTCATGGAATTGATCATAGGAAAGCTCATCCTGCACAAACATAAAAATGAGCACACAACAGGCCATTCCAATCCCCAATCCAACAATGTTGATAAAAGAATAAACCTTCTTCTTGAGCAGGTTTCTATAAGCGATTTTAAAATAGTTTTTCCACATGCATTTTAAAGTTTTAAGGTTCAAAAGTTGAAAGGTTTTTTATCTACCTACTCACCTGTTGTTTTCAAATTACTGATTCTAGATACTTGACTCTTTGTTCTTGACTCTTTGTTCTAAATTCTTGATTCTTGTCTCTTGTCTCTTGACTCTTGGTTCTTGCCTCTAAATTCAAAATACTATATACCTACCTTCTGCAGGCTACCTTGATACATGGTACTTAATACTTTGTACTTAATACTTTGTACTTGATTATTCCCCTTTCAAATTGGAGGCAGGATTGATTCTTATAGATTTCAAAGCATGATAACTTACTGTCAATAGAGCCATCGTGGTCGCTACTAATCCGGAAACCACAAAGGTTTGCCAGCCAATTTCAATTTTACTATCAAAGTCTTTCAGCCAGTTTTCCATCAAGTAATAAGAAATCGGAGCGGCAATAACCAAGGAAATCAAGGTCATCAAGATGAATTTCTGCGTCAACATTCTGAAGATCCCATGGAGTGAAGCACCCAAAACTTTACGGATACTCATTTCCTTGCTTCTCTGCTCAATGATATAGGCAGACAGTGCAAACAAGCCTAAACAAGCAACTAAAATGGCCAACACAGAAAAGCTGGTCAGGATGATTCGAACTCTACGGACATTGCTATACATCTGTGCAAAGGAATCATCCATAAAGGCATATCGGAAGGCAAGATTTGGTGCAAATCCATTCCATTTTTCCTCTATTGATTTCAATAGCCCCTGCATATCTTCTGTATTTGCCTTCACCGACATGATTGTATTGCTTTGGCCCATAAAGAGAGCTAGAGGCAAGACCCGCTGTTTCATATTATCAAAGCGGAAATCTTTGACTACTCCAATAATTTCATTGACTTCACCGTATCTCGATATTTTCTTTCCTACCGGATCTTCCAAAGCAAGTTCCTTGACCATTTCTTCATTTACGATGGTTGCTTTCTTATCAGAAGCGATATTCTTATCAAAATTTCTTCCCGCTATTAATTCAATTCCAAGCGTCTCTAAATAATCTTCATCTATCTGCCAAACTTGGCCAGAGATACTTTCATCAATATTATCCCTACCCTCTTTGGTAAATTGATTGCCATTTCGCTTAGTCCCAGCCAAGGGCAAATAATCACTGATTGAAACTGATTCAATTCCGGATATACGGGTTAATTCCTCCTTGAAAACTTGATCTTGATCCCCCAACATATTGGTACCGTAAAGTTGAATCACCTGCTCCTTCTCAAACCCAACTTTTGAGTTGAGGATATGAGACATCTGCTTATTGATTACCAGTGTGCCAATAATCAGAATAATTGAGATACTAAATTGAAAGACCACCAGACTGCTTTGAAAGCCTCCTGATTTGCTGCCCAGTCTTAATCTTCCCTTTAGCACATGGATGGGTGAAAAAGCTGATAAGTAAATAGATGGATAAAACCCTGCAAGACCACCAACCAATAAAGCCGCAACTAATAGAATTGGCAAGAATAACGGGTTTGACCAAGGTATCGTCAGTGCTATGCCTGTCATCTCTTGGAAAAGAGGCATAATGGACTCTGCCAGAATTAATCCTACCACAAAAGCCATTAATGTCAATAGGACGGATTCCGCTAAAAATTGAAAGATCAAGTTGGTTCTACTTGAACCAACTACCTTTCTCAGGCCAACTTCTTTTGCCCGATTGGCAGATTTGGCAGTGGAGAGGTTCACGAAATTAATCGAAGCCAAAACCAGGATAAACAAGGCAACAGTCCCGAAAATCCAGACAATTTTGATATCATTCCTAAAACCAGACTCACTTCCAATATTGGCGGAATACAAATGGATATCCGTCATTGGCTGTAGATATAACTCAGCTTTATCCTCCAATCCTTCCGCCATGGTCAATCCCATTGCTAACATGGCCGGTTTGAGATATTGAATTATCACAGTGGAAGAAAGCGTTTTGTCAAATTCTTCTACATTGGTATCTGGTCTAAGCTGTAAGTAAGTTTTGTAATTGGACTGAACCCATCTATCCTGCTCACCCTTCCCAAATTCAACTCCTTTCATGGTCAAAAAGTACTTGTAGTTCAGGTGCGAATTAGTTGGGAAATCCCTCATCACAGCAGTAATTCTTCTGGGATCTTCCCGATTTCCATTGAGGTAAATCACACTACCTACAGGATTTTGATCTTTAAAGAATTTCTTGGAAACAGATTCAGAAATGACAATAGACTTTGGTTCTGTCAATGCAGTTTTAGCATCCCCGAATACCATTGGGATACTGAAAATATTCAAAACCTCCTGATCGGCATAAGCAAAACCTTCTTCATGGTGCTGCATATCCTGATCATTAATCTGAATTTCATTGGCTCCTGCTCCATAAAAAAGGTCATTGTCCATGATCCTTCCTGCCTTTTCCACCTCATCAAAATCAGCATCAACTGTCCTGGCGAAATTGGCAGAAAAATGAACTCCTCTTTCTGTGCCATTACCTAAATTGATGCTGTTTACTACACGATAGATATTTTCGGAATTCGGGACGAATTTATCATAGCTGGTTTCGTGTAGAATATAAACAGCAATCAGGATACAAGCAGAAATACCAATGCTGAGTCCAGCAATATTGATAAAGGAAAAACCTTTGGCTTTCAGAATATTTCTCCAGGCGATTTTTAAATAGTTTTTCCACATGGGCTTTAAAGTTTTAAGGTTCAAAGGTTGAAAGGTTTTTTATCTACCAACTCTCCTGTTATTTTCAAATTCTTGATTCTAGATACTTGATACTTGGTACTTAATACTTTGTACTTGTTCCTAAATTCAAAATACTAGATACTATATACCTACCTTCTGCAGGGTATCTTGATACTTGATACTTTGTACTTGATACTTAATACTTCGTACTCGATACTTCGCGCTTCTTCAATCGTACTTCGTTATTCATCTTTCAAACTCTTCACTGGATCCGCTTGGATACTTTTATAGGACTGGAAAAAGATTGTAGCCAAGGCTAAAGCCAAACAGGATATCGTAGCCAAAACCATTACCCAGACATTCAAACCTGTTTTATAGGCAAATTCTTCAAGCCATTGATCCATAAAATAAATGGCAAGTGGAATAGCGAATAGAATAGAAATACAGATCAATTTCAGGTAAGAAGCAGAAAGCATCATGAAAATCTCCACCATGGAAGCTCCAAAAACCTTTCTGATTCCAATTTCTTTCATTCGCAGATGAGTGGTATATGCTGTCAGTCCAAACAAGCCCAGACAGGCAATAATTATCGAAAGTAGGGTCAGAACTTTCAGCAGATCTGCCATCTTCATTTCAGATTGATATACCCAAGCAAAGTCTTGATCCAAAAAGGAATAATTCATCGGAACTCGAGGTTCGTAGGCTTTCCAGGCCTCTTCCAAAGCTGCCAAACCCGACTCCATCGAACCAGCCTGAACACGAACGGTGATGTAATCTCTTAAGAAATAATTGTCCATGTATTCAATGACCAATGGCTTGATCTCATTCCGAAACGACTCAAAATTGAAATCTTCCACCATGCCGATCACTTCCAAAGTTGCCTCATCATTTTCACCTCTGTTTTTGGTCAAAATCTGCCCCACAGGATCGTCCAAGATCCCAAAGAACTTAGCTGCCTGCTGATTGATGACTACTTTGCCCGAATCTGCTCTTGCTGTCCTTGCGAAATTTCTCCCGGCTAGTAAGTTGATCTGATAGGTGTCGATATATTCTGCATCTGCTTCATACCAATTCATTCCCTGCTCTTCTACCGCATCCTGCACATTAAAAGATCGCATCTGGAACTGGCCTGCCATTGGAATTCCAGTAGAAAAACTCAGGGATTGTATCTGGGAACTTGAAGCAAACCTTCCTTTGAAATCCTCCCGCTGATGATTTTGAATTTCCCCATCATTATGAATAATCAGCAACTGATCCTTATCAAATCCGGGATTGGTGTTTTGGATAAAACTCATCTGCCGCTGCACCATCAGCGTACAAATGATCAAAGTCAAAGAAGTCGCAAACTGAAAAACAACCAAGGCATTTCTGAAAGTGTGTGAATTCTTCCCTACCGACAATTGCTTTTTCATAATCAGCAAAGGCTTGAAAGAACTCAAATAGAAAGCTGGATAAAATCCTGATAAAAGGGTCAGTACAATTAATAAAGAAGGAATTGCTACTAAGACCATCGGATTTCCAATCAGATTAAACTGAAGGTCCTTTCCCGAAATTTGGTTGAATAGGGAATTTGATAACTGTACTACCAAAAGGGAAAGGAAAATGGAAATGAGAACTATAATAAATGCTTCTGTCAGGAATTGGTAAACGAGCTGTGATTTTTTGGAGCCCATCACTTTTCTTACTCCAACTTCCATAGACCGAAGCCCAGCTTTGGCGGTAGCCAGATTCATAAAATTGATACATGCCAAAAGCAAGACGAAAATGGCAACCAATGAAAAAATATAAACATAGCTTTCGTAACTATTTGCTTCGAATTCACGGAGCAGATGCGAATTAAGATGAATGTCCGGAATAGGCATCAACTGAAGGTTGTAATCCGTACTTCCATCTTCAGAATTAAGCGAAGGCATCGCGTAATTCTCCACAATCTGAGTGAGCTTGGAGGAAACTGCCTGTTGATTTCCTTCCGCTATTTTGGCATAAGTATAGAGAATTGGCCAAGACCAAGAATCCATTAAAAAAATCTCCTGATACATCCCCGGCTCATAAACCAGCATATCAAAATGCATGTGGGATTGAGCTGGAATATCCTTGATCACTGCAGCAATCTCCCTAGGTGTGGGATCATTACTTCCGATCAATAAGACCTTCCCAAGGACTTCCTGCGGTGAAATATCTCCAAAATACTTTTTCGAAAGAGATTCTGTAATTACAATAAAGTTGGGCTCAGAAAGAGCCTTTTCTTTACTTCCAGCCAGGATAGGCAAATCAAAAACCTGGAAAAAGTTAGGCTCAGCATAATACACTTTTTCTTCCCGAAAGACCTGTTCTTTATTGACTCCTGAGCCAGGCTGAATGGTAAAATCATTCCATTTTAAAATCCGTGTAACTGCATCAACTTCCGGAATATCGGATTCCATTCTTGGTCCCAAAGCTGGAGGGGCTGTGGCATAACTTGCCGCATTAAAATTACCCCAATGCGTACTGACCCTGTAGATAGAATCGGAGTCTGATAAATAGCTATCGTATCTCAATTCATCCTGAATAAAAAGCATAATCATCAAAAACCCGCTTATACCCAAAGTCAAACCAAAGATATTCAGTCCAGTATATAGTCTGTTTTTCTTTAATACTCTCCAGGCAATTTTTAAATAATTTTTCAGCATGTTTTTATCAGTTGATAGTACTTGTCCGCCGAGGCGGGTTGAAAAATTAGGGCCTCCTAATCCTTCATTCTAAACTTAAATACTCTTGGTTCTTATTTCTTAAATCTTGGTTCTTGACTCTTGGCTCTTGGCTCTAGACTCTTGGTTCTTGCCTCTTGATACTTAGCTCTACTTTTATGCCACTATAAACGGCCTTGAAATAGTCAATAAGGCATTTTTAGCATTTCAAAAATCTTCAGCTCGGACGATTTCGTCCGCTCTCGGGCAAAAGTCAATACAGTGATCAGCTAGAAAAAAGGAAAAAGCAGGAATTAAAAAATTTTCATAATGTGTACACCCTGTTTCATGGAAAGACGGAAAGAATAAATCTATTCTGTCACCTATCGCCTACGCAAAATCCCTAACAGCTACTAAATGCTATTCTTGGTTCTTGACTCTAGATTCTTGGCTCTTCCTTTTTGGACAGTAGGAGATACGCAGAGCTGAAAATCAGGGTATTTACTCCACCAATTTAGGCTTCTGAAAACTATACAGTAAATAATACAGTGCCGGCAAGATAAATAGGCTTCCGATCATCAGCGCCCAGACCAGTTTAGAAACAGAGTTTCCCTGCGCTACTGAAACCCAATATCATTTGAAAATCAGATTGTTTAACTTCATTTTCTTCTGGTTCAGGGGAAACTATAGCCAACATAATAAATGTCAAATCCACCTTTACCTCCGGGCCTGTTTGATGAAAATATTAACATGTCATTTTTGTAATCTACAAAAGACTCTAGAATAGGCCTATATTCATCCTGAGCACTATTAATTTGATCGCCTAGATTTACCGGATCTGTCCAAGTTCCATTTTGAAAAATAGAGTAATAGAGGTCATACCCTCCTAATCCACCACTACGATCTGATGCGAATAGGAGGATATTTTTATATACGAACGGAAAGTGATCATTGAAATCAGAATTAAGATTCAATTTCGAAGCTTCTGGAAACTCCTCTGATCTTAAAAATTCAAGAATTGAAATCCCATCTGGAATCTCAATCTGATAAATATCATATCCGTCTCCCATATCAGCAGAAAAGACTATGTTTTTGGGGCTTCTTCCCTCTTCAATTTTCAGTGATTTTTGAAAATCCCCACCCATAAGCGAGGGATACATTTCGGCATGGCTTTCTGGCAAAAAGTGAATAGATTGGGGTTCACTAAAAGTAGAGTTAGAACCTTCGGTTATCTCTCTGACAAGTTTAATTTCAGTTTCTTCATCACATCTTCCAGAATAAAGCATCACCAAGTCCCCTGACTCATCATAAAATGAGTAAGGTCCTCTTTCATCACAAGAAGAATTACTTGCCTTGGATATAGCGTTTTTCCTATTGTTTTCACCTTCGGACACAGAGAAGCTCAAACTGCCCGTCTCAGTGTCCCAAATTATATCCAATGTACTGACTTCCAGATCAAATTGACCCCCTGCGCTAGTTTGGTTGGTCGAAAAAGTGAAAGCTACAGAGTGGTACAAAACATCAGAATCCATATTCATTTCATCATGAGGTGTATTCAGCAGTTCAAAATTTTGGACTTCCTCAGGAAATTCCCCATTTGGAAAATTATTTTTGGAACCAAAGCAGGAAGAAAGCGCAAAAATTAAAAGAAAGTGGTTTAGTATCTTTTTCATGGTCTTATTCCTGAAATTATTTTTAAGCCTGAACTGTAATTACTGGAACTGCCAGAAGGTGTATATACTCCCGCAGCAAACCAGCCATTGGCTCCTCCATTCCCTCTAGCGCATTTGGAATACTAAATTTAAAAATTCTTGTTTTCATTTGTAAAAATTGGTTTTGGATTATCACTAATTATTTCTTGATAATATGAAAAAAAAAATAAGTTCAACAAATTTATCCTATCCCATTGTCACCTTCTGACTGCTAATGAATAGCTCCACTCAACAAATGTCCGCTAAAAGTGGTATTGTTTAAGTATTTTGGGATGGTAGAAAAAATCAGATTCCTTTAAAAGGTTTACCATCGTCCTGTAAATCACCATTCAAAATATAGTAGTATACTACTCCACCAATTTAGGCTTCTGAAAACTATACAGTAAATAATACAGTGCCGGCAAGATAAATAGGCTTCCGATCATCAGTGCCCAGGCCAGACTAGAAATGGCTTTCTCAGGAGCTGCAGAATTGAAAAGCGAAAGATTTTCACCGGATTTGACAATAATGATGTCTGGATAATAATGATAACCAAAGGCCAAAAGAATGGCTGAAACCACAAACCCTCCAAGGAACCTATCCAGTTTTCTATCGCCGCGACCCAGCTTAAACCACAGCAAAATCATGGCTGCAGTGGCCAGAAACAAAACCCCAACCGTAAACCACTCGGTAAGAATCAAGTCCACTAAAGGCACTTCATCTATGATAGATGCAAAAAAGACCAAACCTCCCGCCACAAAAGTTAAAACCATAAACAATTTTGCCTTACGGATAATAAGCCTCTGCACCTCCTCCTTTCTCGCCTCACCCACTAGAAAAACCGCCGCCAGAAACCCACAAATAGCGACTGTAAACAGACCTACCGCTATACTGAACAGATTGAGCCATGGCTGGATATAAGCTCCCAAAAAGCTATTGGCCTCAGGATCAATCTCCCCACCCACTGCAGCCCCGAACGTCAAGCCCAGAAATAGCGGGGTAATAAAACTGGAATAAGTGAAAATGAGATTATAAACTTTCTGCATTTCATCCTGATAGGCATCATAATGCCGGAATACAAAAGCTGTTCCCCTACCAATAATACCAATGAGCATTAATGCCAAAGGAATGTGCAAATGCACTGAAAGCATGGTATAAATAGAAGGAAAACCCACAAACAGGATCACAATGCTAATGATCAGCCACATGTGATTGGCTTCCCAGATGGGGCCTATGGTTTTGTAAGTGGTGTCGCGGAATTTGTCACGCATGGAAGATGGAGTAACTATTTCCAATATCCCTGCTCCGAAATCTGCTCCTCCCAGAATCACATAGAGTAAAATAGACAAACACAGAAAAATGATGACAACGTACAGCATAGGATCAGATTAAGAGTCAGAGGAAGTACTTGGTGTAAGTGTTGGCTTTTGGGATACAGCCTTAATTTGTCTTACCAGCAGAAAACCCACAATTGCCGTAAGGGAAAGATAGATTGCAGTGAAAATGTAAAAGGAATAGCTGATTCCCGGCATAGGCGTTACCGCATCTTTGGTAAGCATGATTTCATAGATGATCCAGGGCTGTCGGCCTACCTCGGTCACGGTCCATCCAGCTTCCACGGCGATAAATCCCAAAGGTGTAGCCAAAGCAAATAGCCAGAGAAACCAAGGTTGGGCCAGCCAGTTTTTCTTTTTCCAGAGTGAGAAAAAATACAGTAAACTCAAGCCCACCAAAATCATCCCCAACCCAACCATAATCTGAAAGGCAAAGTGCGTGACCGTAACAGGTGGATGATGTTCCTCCGGAAACTGATCCAGCCCTATCACCTCAGCATCAAAATCCCCATGGGCCAAAAAGCTTAACGCTCCTGGAATTTTAATGGCATAATTTACTTCTTTAGCCTCTTCATCGGGAATCCCCCCAATAATCAAGTCTGCAGCTTCTTCAGTATGGTAATGCGCTTCCATTGCCGCTAGTTTTGCGGGTTGCCGCACTGCGATATCCTTAGCTGAAATATCTCCGGAGATAGGTTGAAGAACAGCCGCCACAGCTCCAAAAATCAGGGCTATGGTAAATGCTTTTTGGTGGAAAGCTTTGTTCTCTCCCTTCATCAATAAGTAGGCGTGTATGCCTGCCACTGCAAAACCTGTGGCTACAAAAGCCGCCAGGGTCATATGCAGGGCCTGGGTAAACCAAGCTTCATTGAACATAGCAGCGATGGGATCAATATTCAGGAATTCCCCATTGACATAGTCAAAACCACTAGGACTGTTCATCCAGCCATTTGCAGCTACCACTAAAATCCCCGAAGCCAAACCGCTGAGTCCTACTATTACACCTGTGAACCAGTGAAACCAGGGATTGAACCTACCCCAGCCATAGAGAAAAAATCCCAGTGCAATGGCCTCTATAAAAAACGCCGTCCCCTCCAGAGAAAACGGCATTCCGAAAATAGGTCCGGCATGGAGCATA